>CACYCT010000154.1 GCA_902772965.1 uncultured Bacteroidales bacterium
ATTTGGCTCGCTCCGCTCGCTTGGCCCTAACTTAGGGGAGGAACTGCTAACGCACTGAACGCCAGCGAGGTTGAGTTCCCCCTCTGAGTTAGAGGGGGTGGCCGTAAGGCCGGGGGAGTCTGTCCGTTACAAGCAAACTGGCATATGTGGGTGTATATAGTTGGTAATCTGTGTTTTGTCTCTGTAACAGACACACTCCTCCGGCGCTACGCGCCACCTCCCCTAACTTAGGGGAGGATCTGCTAACGCGGTGTAATTCGCTGGTTGCTCCGCTCGCTTGGCCCTAACTTAGGGGAGAAACTGCTAACGCGCTGAACGCCAGTGAGGTTGAGTTCCCCCTCTGAGTTAGAGGGGGTGGCCGTAAGGCCGGGGGCGTCTGTCAAAAGACCCACTTAGGCTGCACTCGCTGCGCTCGCGCGCCCTAACTTAGTCAGCCTCGGTGAGGGTGCGGTAGTTGCAGTGGAGCATTTCGCCGTTGTCGCCGCGAAGGTGGAACGGGCCGCCGACGCACCAGTCCCACGCCTCGCACTTGGCGCAGGCGTCTTTGCGCATCCACCGGCGGTGGCGCATAGGCTCAAACCGGTGTTGCCACACGTCGCTGAACCGGTCGCGGTAGATGTTTCCCTGTGCCCACCGCGAGCGGATGCTCATACAGCCGCTGATGTCACCATTGGCAAGCACGGAGGCGGTCATCAGGCCGGCATCGCAGCGGTAGATGTGGTCGCGCGCAACACCTTCGTAGTCACCCAGATACCCCTCGCAACTGTACGAGAGTCTGATTTGTCCCTCGGCGCGGGTGGATTTGATGAACTCCATCACGGAGCGGTATTGCGCGGGGGTGAGGAAGAGTTCGCCGTTCAGGCGCGCGCGGCCTTGGGGGAAGATGGTGAATATGCGCCATTTCCGAACGCCGATGTCGATCAGGTGTTGCTTGAGTTGCGGCAGTGTGGCGAGGTTGCGTTGGTTCACGCAGGTGATCACGTCCCAGGCGAGGTTGCGCGTTCGCGTGAGCAGGCCAATGGCCTCGATGGCTCCGCCGAACGAGTCGCCGCGCAGCCAGTTGTGCTCCGGCTCGAGGCCGTCGAGGCTCACGGCCACGGTGCGCAACCCGGCATCGATTATCTCTCGCAACATCGGCTCGGTGAGCAGTACGCCATTGGTGACGAATCCCCAGGGAAAACCGCGTCTGCTGATTTCCCGCCCGCATTCCACTATGTCGGGGCGCACGAGCGGCTCGCCGCCGACGGTGTTGACCAGCACCGTTTCGGGCCGGGTCATCGTGGCCACGTCGTCGAGCACACGCAGGAAATCGCCTAACGGCATGTCGGGCGTTGCGGCTTCCTTACGGCAGTCGCTGCCGCAATGCCGGCAGGCGAGGTTGCACCGCAACGTGCATTCCCAGAACAACTGCCTGAGCGGGTGGTTCTTTTCGAGCCACACCCGCTGCTGCCGCATACGCTCAAGGGCGAAAATCTGTCGCGTGGTCATTTGCGGGGAGTGTCGGGCTTGGACTTGGGTTCGGGTTCAGGGATAATGGGGGTTTCCCTGCCCAGTCCCGGAGGCGGCCCATAGACGAGCGGCTCGGGCTTGATTGCCGTGTCGATTTCCACCGGCGGGCCATACACGTCCTCAATCACTTCAATGTTGGGCGTGTCAGTCCCGGGTGGAGGCCCGTACACACACTCGGGCGCCGAGGGATTGATTTTCGGGTGCGAGCAGGCGGTGATGCCGAGCGCCGCGCCGATGCACATCAGAATGCGCACCCCCCGCTTCTTTATCTGCAAAATCAGTCGGTTCATCTTATTCTTTTGTTTTTCGATACGCAAAGGTAATTATTTTTTCCGATTTATAAGCAAGGAGATTAAAGAATTTAAGGGAAGTGGCTTGCGACAGCCCTAAAAAAGGGTACAGAACCTCCATCTGATTTTTCCGGCATTGACACACCCATGCTTTATCCATCAGCGAGAAGCGGGCATGAAAAGACCAAAAAAGTGTAAAAAAATCAAAATAATTACAGAATATCAATCCTTTTTCTTACCTTTGTGGAATTGAAACCATAACCACAAAAACCATATCGCATGAAAAAAATCCTACTTCTCCTCCTTGCCGGGTTAAGCCTCACCGCAGCGGCCCAGCACGTGAGCGTGACAAGCAAAACACGCTTGCTCGAGGGTGTTGAGGGACCGGCTTACCGCCCTGTCCTCAGCCCTGACGGTTCACAACTGCTCTTCGCCGCGGGTGAGAACGGCGGGCTGAAAATGCTTGACTTCAACAGCGGTGTCGTCACCCGCGTTAGCGACACACCCTCGGCCGGAACCGACGCGTTCTGGGGCGGCGACGGAATGGTCTACTACGTTGGTCAGGAGCGCCGGCCCAACAACCTCGTGTACAGAACCGGATACGCCTACAACCCCGCGACCGCACAAACCGAGGTCGTGCTCGAAGCGCAGCACGGAGCCGTTCTGCCTGTGCACGCCACACGCGGAGCCGCCCTCAAAGGTTCTGGAAAATCGTTCGCCAAAGCCATCAACCGCGGCACGGCCGTGTACACCGCTGGCGCTGAACTGTTCATCACCCGCAATGGCGTTACCCGCAGTTACACCCCGGTTCCCTCACACGCCGGCTACCTCTGGGCATCGCTCTCGCCCGACGGAACACGCGTGGCCTTCTACGCCGCCGCACGGGGCATCTGCGTCACCGACCTCGACGGAAACCTGCTCGCCGAAATCGGAAACTACGAAATGCCCTGCTGGTACGACAACGACTACATCATCGCCCAGAACGCCACCGACGACGGACACCAGTTCACATCGTCACAGATACTGATTCTCAAAGCCGACGGATCGTTTAAGACCGCGCTCACCACACCCACCTCGATGGCCATGCAGCCCACGGCAGCCGCTGGGAAAATCGTGTACACCACCATCGACGGACTGCTCTACCAAATCAACATTTCCATCAACCCCTAATCCGCACAACGCTATGAAACTCAAATCTATCGCTCTTACGCTCGCGGCGCTCTGCGGAATTGGCATCGCCTCGGCTCAACAGCCACACGTGTACATCAACCCCGGTCACGGCGGACACGACAGCGACGACCGAAACGTCGTTGTCGCGCCATACGCCGCAGGGGACACATCCGGATTCTGGGAGTCCAACTCCAACATGTGGAAAGGATTCGCCCTACAGGAAATCCTGAGAAAGAAAGGATACAAAACCAGCATCTCGCGCGTGAGCAACACCTCGGCCGACGACCTGCCCCTATCCACCATCGTCGCGCTGAGCAACGCCTCGGGTGCCGACGTGTTCTACTCCATCCACTCCAACGCCACCGGAGCCGGCGAAGGATACCGCATCAACTTCCCGCTCGGACTCTACCGCGGATACACCGGACAACCCCAAGTGCCCGGAAGCGACAAACTCGCCTCCGACCTCGGCGTGTATCTGCTCGCCAACCAATCCACCGTATGGACAAAAAACAACTACGACCTGTACGGCGACTGGACGTTCTACCCCTCGTGGGGACTGCAAGGACTCGGCGTGCTCCGGGGAAACCAGGTGGTGTCGATGCTCGACGAAGGCTCGTTCCACGACTATATCCCCGAGGCCTACCGGCTGATCAACCGCGACTACTGCTGGGTGGAAGGATGGAACTTCTCGCTCGGCGCCGACCGATACTTCGAGCGACTTGACCAATACGGCCTCGGAATCGTCACAGGAAACATCCGCGATGACCGCCTCCTCAGAGCCGCAACTTTCGTCATGCACGGAGCCGACACGCGACAACCCGTCAACAACGCCACAGTCCGGCTGCTCGACGCCAACGGAAACGAACTCCAAGTGACTCACACCGACAACATCGAGAACGGTATCTACCTCTTCAAGTACGTCGCCCCGGGCACTTACACCGTTGAAGTGACCGATGAACAACACTTCGGACAATCCAAGCAAGTGACCGTCACCGCCAACACCCCCACCTACTGCAACTTCGACCTCAAACGCGTGCGCAACACGCCGCCCGAGGTAATCTCCTACGCACCCGTGTGGACAGACGGCGACCTGCCGGTGGCTTGCAACGTGCCCATCGTGCTCCAATTCAACTGGGACATGGACATCGAATCGACCGAGGCCGCTTTCGAGATCACACCCCCCGTGGAGGGCACATTCACTTGGGAAGACACCAACTACCGCCTCGTGTTCAACCCCGAAGACGCCTTCGACGTGAACACGCTCTACACCGTCACCCTGCGCTCCACCGCGCAACACGGCGGAGGAACCGAAATGGGCACTGACTTCTCTTTCCAGTTCAACACCCAAACACGCAACCACATCGAAAAAGTCATGCTCTGGCCCGACGAGGGTGCCAAGCCGTACACCAAGAGCCTCAACGTGGAATTCCGAACCGACTCGCTCCTGCAGTCGAAAGACCTGCTCAACCTCTTCCGCGTGCTCGACAAAGACGGAAATGAGGTGGCATGGAACAAACGTGGCGTGAAAAACAACAAAAAAGGCGACCCCTTCGGATACATCCGCCTCCCGATCAGCAAGGAACTCAACGCCGGAGAAACCTACACCCTCCAAATCGACCGCAACGTGGCCGACACCATCGGACTGCACCTTGCCGCTCCCATGAACATCAACTTCACACCCGTCGACTTTGCCACCCTGCCCCAAGGCGCCACACAAATCGCTGACGGTGAGAACGCCGCACAATGGGAAGTTGACGGAAACTACAAATCGGCCGCGCTCACGGCAAGCACGACCCACCTGTTCGGCTCAAAAGCACTCCAATGCAAGTGGGACTTCACCGACACCGACGAACCCGCCATCGAACTGCTCCCCGTGCAGACACTCAACGACGTGGTCTTCGGCCGAGGCGACACCATCGGTGTCTACGTTTGGGGCGACATGAGCGCGCACAAACTGCAAGCCGTGTTCATGCCCTCGGCCAACCTCGCGCCGGGCGACAATTTTGAGCCAACCACCGTTGACGTGGCCACTATCAACTTCCACGGCTGGCAATACGTCTACGCTGTGGTTCCCACGGACGGACAGGTGCTCGCCGCACTCCGCCTCACGCCCACCGACAACCGCATGGGACAGAGCGGAACCGTCGTCATCGACGATGTGATTCACCTTAAAGGCAGCGGAAACTCCGGCCTGAACGAGACCACACTCGCCGACGTGGTCGTCGCCCCCAACCCCGCAACCGACTACCTCATCGCTTCCGCTTCCAGCCCCATTATGGGCGTGGAACTGATTGACCTGAACGGACGCGTCGTGGCGCGCAACGCCGGCAACTACATCAACGTGAGCAACATCGCCGCCGGAAACTACCTCATGCGCGTTTACGTGAACGGCCTTGTTTCCACCCACAAGGTTGCCGTGGCCAAATAAACTGCAGATCCAAACTCAGCAAACAAGCCGGCCTCCCCAATGCGAAAGGGAGGCCGGCCGGTTTTATGGAGCGGCTGACGATTCCTATTCATCATCGTCAAACACCTCAACACCGCCGTGATCGAACTCCTCCTCATCAAAACTGTCGAAGGAATCGATGTAATCGAAACTGTCGGCATCAAGGTGCGACTGGATAATGGGCAGGTAGTGGTGGGCCTCAAACTCATTTTTGGCGACAAAAAAATGCTTGCCGTTAAGGCCATACTCAAACTCCTTCAAAGGAATCTCATCGGTGTCGTCCTCAAGGACATACTGCGTGTACTCGAAATCGGGATGCGGCTCGATTCCGGCTTCCTGGGCAAACTCGATCGCGCCGAGAATCATGTTGTGCGCATCAACGTAATCACACGGCTCATATTCTCCATCTTCCAGATAATCATCTATATCATGAGGATCCATTCGGGCTTGCGCAAAAGTGTCTTTCAAACCGAGGCAATAGCGGTCGACAAGGAAGAAACCGCACACAATCTTTCCGTTCGAGTGCAACCGCGTCACAATTATTGAAGTCAGTCCGGAAGTGCTTTCCTCGCCAAAGTCTCCATTGCAATAGCACTTGCCCAATGGCAGTGTTCGCGCGCGCTCGATGATGTACTTCCGGTTGTCGAAACTCTGCTGCGGGGCTTTAGCGGATTTACGGGGTTTACGAGATTTAGGCATATCAGATGTATTTTAAAAAACGGTGGAACTACGGCAAAGTGTCATAGTTCCACCATTTGGAGTTAGGCAATGAGGGCTTTAATTTGCTTTCTTACTGTCGGAGCGGCGTGTGAGCGCGTAAGCCACGGGCGAGGCCACGAACAGCGATGCGCACGTACCGATAACCACACCGAGAATCATCGCGAAGATGAAGCTGCGGATCGACTCGCCGCCAAGGAAGAACATCACCAACAGCACGAGCAACGTTGTGATCGAGGTCATCAACGTACGCGAGAGCGTGCTGCAGAGGGCGTTGTTAAACGTCTGGTAGAGGTCTTGTTTCGGGAACAGTCCGCGATATTCGCGCACACGGTCGAACACCACCACGGTGTCGTTCACCTGATAACCGATCACCGTCAGGATAGCGGCGATGAACGTCTGGTCGATTTCCATCGAGAAGGGGAACAGGCCGTGGAGGGTGTAAACACCGATTACCACGAAGGAGGTGAAGGCCACAGCGGCGAGCGCGCCGATCGAGAAGGCCACGTTGCGGAAGCGGAGCAGGATGTACAGCGCCATGGCGAGCAGCGAGAAGAGCACTGCCCAGATAGCCTCGCGCGTCATGTCGGCGGCGATGCTCGGGCCGACAACCTCGCTCGAGACAACACCAACGCTTTCGTTACTCACGCTGAAGTCTTTATCGCTCATCGAGCCGAGTTCGCTCTTCAAACCCTGATAGAGTTTGCTCATGATTTCATCGTCGATGCCTTCTTCGTTGGAGTCAATCTTGTAGTTGGTCGACACGCGCACTTTGGTGTCGTTGTCGATGGTGATTACCGACACATTGGCATTGTCGAACAGCGGTTTGAGCTGGCTTTCGAGTTTCTCGGTGCTCACGGGGTGGTCGAACTGCACGATGAAGTTGCGGCCGCCGGAGAAGTCAATACCGCGATTGAGGCCGCGGAAGGCGAACAGGGCAATGATAATCAGCGCCACCACGCCGAGAACCATCCACGTCGATTTGGCCTTGCCCATGAAGTTGAACTTCACGTTTTGCAGCAGGTTGCGTGTGATGGGGGTGGTGAGGGTCATCTTGTCGAATGTGCCGCGGTTGACGAAGTATTCCATCACCAGTCGGGTAGCGAACACGGCGGTGAAGAACGAGCAGCAGATACCGATCACGAGGGTCACGGCGAAACCGCGAATCGGGCCGGAGCCGAGGATAATCAGAATGATACCGGTGATGATGGTGGTAAGGTTGGAGTCGAAGATGGCCGAGAAGGCGTTCTTGTAACCGTCGCTGACGGAGGCTTTCAGACCCTTACCGGCACGGAGTTCTTCCTTGATACGCTCGAAGATAAGCACGTTGGCGTCGACGGCCATACCGAGCGTAAGCACGATACCGGCGATACCCGGCAGCGTAAGCACGGTCTGGAACGAGGCCAGAATACCCATCGTGAAGAACAGGTTCATGATCAAACCGAGGTTGGCGATGCTACCGGCTTGGAGACCATAGGTGCACACCATGAAGATGAGCAGCAGCACAAGTGCCACGATAAACGAGGTTACACCTTTATTAATGGATTCCTGACCGAGCGACGGACCGATCACGCTTTCGGAAGCGACGTTGACGCGTGCCACCATCTTACCCGACTCGAGCACGTTCGCAAGGTCGTTTGCCTCCTCAACGGAGAAGCGGCCGCTGATTTGCGAGCTTCCACCGTCGATGCGGCCGTTCACGTTGGGATAGGAGTATACTTGGTCGTCGAGTACGATGGCGATTGCTTTACCGATGTTTTGTCCGGTGATACGGGCCCATTGGCGGGCGCCTTCGTCGTTCATACGCATGGAAACGACTTGACCCTGCAGGTTGTCGAACTCGCTCGAGGCGTTGGTCACCACGTCGCCGTTAAGCACGGGTTGTCCGTTAACGGTACGAAGGGCGACAAGGTTGAACACGTCCTGTCCGTTCTGCGCGGTTCCTTGGGGCTTGACGGTCCAAGCGAGTTTAAGGTCGGCGGGCAGGGTGGTTTTGGCCAGTTGCGAGTTGATGATTGCGTTCACGGCCGCGGTGTCGGTGACGAGCACTTGACCTGCCAGGGGCGAACCGGCGGCTTGCTGGGCGAGGTATTGGAAGCCGGTCATCTCGGCGAGGCTGCGCTTACCTTGCTCGGCGGGCTTGGCCTGTTTGGTTTCGGCGGGCTTGGCCTCGGCCTTGGCGGCGGTGCTGTCGGCAGTCTGGGCCACAGCGGCGGTGTCAACCTTAACCGGCTCGAGTCCGTTCAGCGCCTGGTTGCTCAGGTTGTTGAGCGCGGCGGCGATTTCGCCCACGCCGTAAGTCTCGTAAAACTCAAGGTTGGCGGCGCCTTGCAGCAGTTTGCGCACGCGCTCGGGCTCTTTGATACCGGGCAGCTCAAGCAGAATGCGGCCTGTGCTTTGGAGTTTCTGGATGTTGGGGGCTACAACGCCGAAGCGGTCGATACGGTTGCGGAGCACCTTGTAGGAGTTGTCCACCATCGATTCCACCTCTTCTTCGAGAATGCGCTGCACCTTGGCGTCGTTTGCCGTGGGGTCCTGGCGGACTTTCTCCACATTGCGGAACACCTGCGACAGTTGCGAGCCGGGGGCTAATTTCTTATATTCGTCACAGAAGCTGGCCACAAAGTTCTCCTGAGCGGCCTGGTCTTTCTCGACCTTCGCGATAGCTTCGTTGAATTTCTTGTCGGGGTTGTTGCCTGAAAGGGCACGAAGAATGTCGGGCACGGAAATCTGGAGCGTTACGTTCATACCGCCCTTGAGGTCCAGACCCAGACCAAGTTCTTTCTCGCGAACTTGTTGGAAGGTGTAATATCCGAGATACACCTTTTCTTTACCGATAGAGTCAAGATAGGCATTGAGCGCGGTGCGATACTTATCGTTTGACGTGTCGGGCGTTTTGATGCCCGCGGCGGCAAGCGCTTTCTTCTCAGCGATACCTTGGTAGCGGTTCGACACAAAGGTAAACGACAAATAGAAAGCACAGATTAATATCAGCGCAATGGTGATGACTCTGATAAAACCTTTTGTAGTTTCCATTAGTTTGTTGGTTGTTTTATAGTGTTTTAATTATTATCGGATTTTTTCAGCCTGCAAATATACAACAAATTCCTCACCTACGAAAATAAAAAGCATTTTTGCCCCACATTCGCCGCGCAAAGGCTATGTTTTCCGGCGAATCAGCGCCGGAGGCGCGGGCGGGCTGAAGGTCCGACGGCCTCTATGGCAGAGTGCGTCTACCGTCAACGCCGCGCCGAAGACGCAGATTCTCTAAATTATCGCAGACTTACCCACACAAAACGGCTTACAGTGCCAAATTGTTGAACAATGGATTTGTCTGTTTAAGCTGATTTTGTCTTTTTGTGCCACATCATCATAGGTTATGTCTTTTTGTCTTCAGTGCCAAATTGTTGAAC
>CACYCT010000155.1 GCA_902772965.1 uncultured Bacteroidales bacterium
AAGTGGTTAATTTTCGGTTGTCGTCTTTCGACACCGCAAAATTATATCACGTTAATGACACCCCTGTTTTTTTGCAACATTGCAAAACGTAACAAACTGATTGTTAGTTGTGTATGATAAATTACACGCAGTGAGTGTAAAAGAACAAAACAGCAAACACAACGGATACAGAGCCAGTGTCGCTTACCTCTATCGTTCCTGTTTGCGCTCCGTGATTCGGCCGGCTTTGGCGATGGAGGGGTGGAAGATGATATAAGCGAGGCCGGAAAACATGTACCGCAGCGACCTCAATAGGGGAACGTCGTAGTTCTTTTTCAACCGCCATGCGATGGGGAAGGGATAAAGAAACATCTTTGCCGGATAGCCGATGTACAGGTAGGCTCCTTTGGCCATCAGCACACCGCGCTCACGTACGCGGATGTGGTCGGTGGTGACGTCGTCGTGCGTGACCACCGTGATGGGGAAGAATCGGCCGCTCAGGCCGGCGTGCAGCGCGTCGTGCAGGAAAATCTCCTCCTCGCCGCAGTGGAAGCGCTCGGCGCCGAGGCCGAAATGCTCGTTGAACCGGATAACCCCCTGCACGGCTTCGCGGCGGAAGGCGATTTCGATAGAATAGGCCATATATCCCCGCGGGGGACTGTTGAGGCTGAACGACCGCGCGGGATATGTCCGCTTCTCGCCGGCACTGAGCATTTGGAAGGTGGCCAGTTGGATGTCGGGGTGGTTGTCAAATGCGTCGATGAGGGCCTGCAGACCTTCGCGGGTATACCGGCAGTCGTCGTCGGCGAGCAGGCAGATGTCGGCTGTGGCGTGGGCGAGGGCGTTGTTGCGGTTGCGGCTCAGTCCGCGTCCCTGAAGGTGTGTGATGACAATGTCGGGCCGTTGCAGCGCTTGGGGCACATGGCGGGGCTTTTCCGGCGCGGAGTGTTGCCACGAGATGACGTAGCCCACGCCCTCGCGCTGCGGAAGCACGAGGCTGCGAACGCGGTCGATACCCTCGTCGATGGTGGATATGAGCAGTTGGAGCGTGGTCATTTGTCGGACAGGATTTGATTCCAGAAGTCAAGATAACGTCGGGCGATGTCCGCCACATTGTGGTGACGCTCGACAAAAGCCCGACTGTCGCGGCTCATCTGGGGCAACAGGTGTTTATTGTTGATGATGTGTTCCAGTTTGGCGTCGATGTCGCCTTCGACGAGCGGGTCTACGTTGACGATGGGCCGGTTGTCGCGCTCGCCGATCAGGTCGTAGTATTCCGGCTCGCCTCCGCTGACGGCCACAAGACCTTGCGCCATGGCCAGCAGGGCGTTGGTGGCGGGGGTGTAGCTGTAGAGTTGGTCGAGTAGGACGTGGCTGCGTGCCATCCGGGCGGTGTATTCGGCATAGGGCAGGTTCTCCACGATTTCCATCTCGCACCGGTCGGGAAACCGGTCGTGCACCCGGCGCAGGGCGGCGAGCAGGCGGTCGGTGCCTTTAATCAGGCTCCGCTCGCGCTGGATGCCGATGAAGAATCGCACGCGCTCGGGTTCGTGCTCAATCGGCCGGTAAGTCACCGATTCGAGGTCGATCGGGATTCCGGCGTAAGTCACACGCGGCCCCATCACGGGGCGATAGGCCACATAGTATTCCCACAGGCAGGCCACCGCGCCGTCAATCCGGTTGATGATGTAGTCGTTGTGCTCGCGCATGAAGGGCTGTTTCCAGTTGTCCTGCTCTTGGGCGAGGTATTCTGGCGAGCCGACGTATGGCGAGGGCTCCGAGCCGACAAAGTAGTCGGAGTAACGGTAGGTGTGTCCGTCGTGGCAGGCGGCGTAGTAGATGTAGTCGGTTCCGAGCGCGGAGAGCGCGATGGCGCGGTTGTGGCGGCGCAGGTAGTCGAACACGGGCCGCACCTTGGCGGGCTTGAGGTCGAGGAAAATCGGATTGACCAGCTGCACGATATCAAAGCCGCGCAGTTTGGGCAAGGCGCGCAGGATTCGCCCGATGTATCGGATCGCTCCGAGGCGGCCGGGCGGCCGGAAGAGGTCGATGTCGCGTTCGGTGTTCATCCATCGCGAGCCGTGGGAGGCCACGACAACGTCGTGCCCCATGCGGCGCAACTGCGTGGCGAGGCAGTTGTGCATATTGCTGGCGTCACCCATGAAGAGAACTCTCATGCTCGCGAGGGAAAGTGTGCGTGGTTAGTCTTGTTGTCGCAGTTCGTTGGTGAAGCGCTTGCAGAAGCGTTCGTGGCAGGCGATCATGTACACGAGCATGGCGTTGAGCACGATGATTTCAAACGCGAAGTAGAGCCACGGCATGTTGATGATCACGGAGATGAACATGGCGATGATCCGGGTGTTGAACGAGAGCATGTTGGTGTACTTCATCAGCGGCAGGCTTGCGGCGCGGAACCGGTCGCGGAACGACTGCGGGATTTCGTTGTCGCCGTATCGGTTGTGCAGGGCTTGGCGCAGGCGTTGCATGTTGGGCGTGAAGGCTTCTTGCTGGGCGGTGTAGTTGGCGTAGACGAGCATGGTGATCTTTTTCCAGAAGTTGCCCTTCCACGGCGTGTTTTTCGCGGCCTCTTTCAGTGGCGCGGCGGTGTCGAGTTCAGAGCCTTCGCTTCCTTTGAGGAAGTAGAGGTGAAACTGGCGGTAGTAGTCGGCCGAGGCGGCCTGCTTGGCGTGGCATATTCCGGCCACCACGGCGAGTACCCACAACGGCATGGGGTGGTTGACGAAGAAGTCACCCGCGAGTGCGTCGCCGAAGTGCACCTCCCGGAAGGCGAGGGCGAAGTAGATGGCCACGAACCAGAAGTCGCCGCTCAGTCCGTCGAGGATACGCCCCAGTCGGGAGTATTGCCTGGTGAGCCGGGCGAGTTGTCCGTCGGCGCTGTCGTAGGTGTTTGCCCAGATGATGAGGAAGATGCCGAGGTAGTTCATCCATGCCGGCACAATCGGATAGAGCAGAATGCCTCCGGCCACGCCGAGGAAGATGGAGGCGATGGTTACCGCGTTGGGTGTCACGCCGAGGCGGGCGAAGAGTTTGGCCCACGCGAAGCCCAAGGGCCGGTAGAAAAACAGGTCGATATGCTCCTCGGTGTCCATCGACTTGAGCGAGGCGCGATATTCTTCAAGCAGGGTCATCGGGTCAGGCGTTTTTAAAGATACTCAAGATGGCTTTGGCGATGTGCGGTGCGGCTTCGTTTCGGCAGGGGGCGAAACTGGGCCAGTCGTTGAAGTCGATGATTTGGAACCGTCCTTCGGAGTCGACGATGCAGTCGCCGCCGTAGACAACCACGTTGAGTTCCTCCGCGGCGCGGTCGCAGGTTTGGCGGAGCAGGTCGGTGTCGAACTCGAAGCCTTGCGAGCGGCCGTTGATTTGCTCCCAGCCGTACTTGCTGTGCCCTTCGTCGAAGGGGTGGAACCAGAAGAAGTAGTCCGAGCCGCGAATGCCGTAAAACTTCACAAGGTCGCCCACGAGGTGGACATTGATCACGGCGCGCTGAATGCCGCGGTAGAAGTACTCTTGCAGCACTTCCTGCGCCTCCTCGGCGTGTCGGCAGTAACTCACGTCTTCCTTGTGCATGGCGTGGAAGTCGCCGCGTTTGATCCAGCACGACTGGAAGCCGGCGCGTTCGAGCATCGGCTTTACGTTCTCGTTGGTGTTCACGATCAGGCTTTCGGGGTAGGGGATATCGTTGCCGAGCAGGATGCGTGTCATTCGCTCGCGGGTGCAGTTCTCGATGCCGTAGCCCGAATTGACCACGATGGCTCCGCGGTCTTCAAGGCTTTGCAGGCGTTTGATGGAATCCTGCTCGCGGCACATGGCCATGATGTAGCGCTCGTCGGCGGTTTGGCCGGCGTTGAACTGCTCTTCGGAGTAGACGTTGACGAGACAGCCGCGTTTGCGAAGTTCTTCGGCTGTGGCGTTGAAGATGGCCGTGTCGTTGCCGATATGGTTGGGAGAGTACGCGCCCGCGCGCATCACTCCGGCAATGGTTATTTCTGCCATAGGGGTATAGGATTTTGGTGTTTATATTCGGTTGTGCTGTGGTTCATTGTTGGGTTAGTTGCAGATATCGCTTGAAAAGCGCGACAACGATTTCGTCGTCGGTCGGTTTACTCGGCAATCCGTAGGCTTCGGCCACGG
>CACYCT010000156.1 GCA_902772965.1 uncultured Bacteroidales bacterium
CCTGCCTTGAAAATACATCCTGCAAAATGACCAATAAAGCCACTATATGCATTTCTTATCCTGCAAAATGACCATTACGCCAAAAAAAACACGTCTTTTCGGCGGAACCCCAACCCTCATTACATACGAACTGGATTCTTCGGCCCTGACTTCGGATTTGAAGATTAAAATATTCCCGGAAAAGGCTTGTGTGGAATGGCTTATGTTTGTTGATGCCAACCGCGACAGGAACAACAAAGACCCGATTCACGATTTTGACATCGTTATAGGCCCTATCGCGGACGATGGTGTAGTGCTTCAATTAACCAACTTACGCGAAGGCATTTATCCTCCGGAGCAAGTCGCGAAACTTCTGCAGGACAGATTTCTTGACCAGCAATACTGCTTCGTTACAGAAAATTCAATTCAATTTATCCACAAGACAAACACCCAGATTGTATGAGCCAGCCCACACACCATCAGATAGCGACTTATCTGACCGACTATGCGATCAGCGAGTTGGTGAGATATGTTGTCGAGGACACCGGTTGCTCTATCGAGCAGGCGATGGAGCGCGTGTATAACTCTGCGCTGATGACCGCCCTGCAAGACGAAGAGGGAGAACTGTATGTGCAAAGTCCGGCATATCTGTATGAACTGCTGTTGCAACCTGAATGTTTTGCCTGCCGCCAATAACGTTTTTCATCCCGAAACCGTGACACGGGAACGGTATTCATTTTGCGGATTTTTTTGCGGATTTTTTAAAAAAATGTGACAGCCGAATAAAAAATTTTTACCTTTGCAACGTGATTCCACGGGGCAATGCCCGCCGTTGTTCCGTAAAAAGTACAATTCACTTAATACTAAACTAATATGAGAAAAAAACTAATCTCCCTCGCGCTTGTCACCGCCACATTCGCCTTGACCGCAGCCGCACAGTTCAACCCCTTCCCGTGGGACTTCCCCCAGGACATCACCATCGTGGCCGAACCCGGACAATACGTGCTCTCGCCGTATTCGATGTACAAAGGCGCCGTTGAGGACGAAGAAAACCTGCTGAAGAAAACGCTCATCTTCTACTCCACCAAGATGACCGAAGTGGGAACCCAAAAGTCCATAGTCGATTTCGATGTCGAAGTTCCCAACGCACTGATTATCCCCCTGGACAAAAACGCCCGCGCCAAGAAAGGCGACATCGTGCTCACGTGGTGGCAAAGCGGTAGCGGTATCGAGCGCGCCATCGTTGTCGACGACTCCGACCCCACCGCACCCAAAGTGGACTACCTCGACATGAACTACAAAGACGACCCCGATAACCCGGGATTCGCCCAACGCTTCGCCAACGACCCCATCAAACCCGGCACATTCACCGTGCTCACCAACGGCAAATGGGAACCCGGAGCGCAAGTGGCCTGCAAAAACTCGTATGGACAATGGAATGCCGGCACGCTCATTCATGAGAAAGACGGCAAAGTGCTCGTTATCGGATTCTCGTCGAAGGTAATCGCCTACAACAAAGAAGACGTCAAACTCATTCCCTTCAAAGAAGACATCAAAGTGGGCGACGAGGTTTTCGCCGTGTCGGTTTCATCTTACGACAGTGGCTACACCGTGACCAAAATCGACCAGTCCATAGGTCGCGTCTGGGTGGAGAAACGCGGCAGCACCCAAGTGGTGAGCATTTGCGAGGTGACCAAGGTGCTCGAGTAAGACCGAATCACCCTTTCCGTGAGAAAGTGGGGATTTGTCGGGATTATTTTCGTGCCGAATTGGGCGGTTAACACGGTGGGTTCTGTGAACCGGAAAATTCTTTTTGGGAATTTATAGAACCCAACTCAAATAATTTGGTTATCTTTGTGCTCTTAAACCATAACCAAACAAATCCGCAAACCAATATGCGACAAATCCTCACCATTTGCCTGCTCGTGGTCGCGCTCGCGCTCACGGCGGCCGATAATACGCAACGCAAGTCGACGATTCACCTCAAGAACGGGGAAGTCGTCACAGGCGTTATATCCTCGCGCGACGACGCAAAGGTGGAAATCACCGTCGGCGACGGCGTGAAATACGTCTACACCACCGACGAGATTGACCACATCTCCCACGAGGCGCGACGCAAAAACTACGACACCAGCAAGTTCCGCGGCTTCGTCGACTTCGGCTACTCGCTCGGATTCGGCAGCCCGCGCAACAACTACTGGCTCGTGGAGACCTCGTTCGGCTACCAGTTCAACCATCACTTCTACCTCGGTGCCGGAATCGCGCTGCACAACTTCAGCGCAAAAGTGGAAACCTACCCCTTGCGCGACGACACGGCAGAGCCCGAGCACGTTGACCCCAACTGGCGGTACCCCTTCGTGCCGGTTTACATCGAAGGGCGATACAACCTGCGCTCGGAGGTGTACAACACCCCCTGGGCAAGCCTCAAGGTGGGTGCCAACACGTTCAACCACACGGGGTTCTTCCTCTCGCCCTCCATCGGTTTCCACATCGCCGCCAAGCGGTACTTCTCGTTCAACTTCGGCATCGGCTACGCCTTGCACACAGCGAAGTATAAACTCTGGACTCTCGGGTCAACGCCCGGGGCGGTGAAAGACCCGTCGGGAACATACCGAATCGACAAGACCGGCGTGTTCCACAACGCGTTTGTCAAATTCGGAGTTGAGTTCTGATTCCCGCGCTTATGATTCTAACGTGCCCACATTGCCAAAAGACCATCTCCGTTTCGCAGGAAGAGATTGCCCTGCGCGGCGGCAATGTCGTGTGCCCGCAGTGCTTAGGCTCGTATCATATCCACACCGACCTCACCGCCGAGCAAGTGCTCGCCGCACGCGGGGTTGTCCATCCGCATTGTCCGGAGTGTGACCGCGAACTGCCGCCGCAGTCCGGAATCAGTTTCTGCCCTTATTGCGGCGCTTCGCTCAGTCCCGCCCGACCTGAACCCGAACCCCAAAAAACCGAGCCAGTCCGGGAGAAGCCGACCGAGCACAAACCCCGACACCGCCACACGCACCACACCCCCGAACAGAAGTGGACACCGATGATTCCCACCTACTACCACAACCAGAACGATCAGACCAAGCCGGCGGGAGTCCTGTTCCAGATTTTGGCCTGGCTGATTATCCTGGCGCTCACGGCCGTGCTGGTCTATGTCATTTATCACGCCTTGAAACTGCTATAACCCCAAGTATCCGCTTATGTCGAAAATCAATATCCTCTGGGCCGACGACGAAATCGACTTACTCCGCCCGCACATCATGTTTCTCACCGGAAAAGGCTACAACGTGGTCACGGTCACCAACGGACGCGACGCGCTCGACATGCTCGAGCAACAAGTCTTCCACATGATTATCCTCGACGAGAACATGCCCGGCATCAGCGGCCTCGAAGCCTTGCAACGCATCAAAATCATGCAGCCCAACGTGCCCGTGATCATGATCACCAAGAGCGAGGAGGAGAATATCATGAACCAGGCCATCGGCAGCGAAATCGCCGACTACCTGATCAAGCCCGTCAACCCGATGCAGATTCTGCTGTCAATAAAGAAAAACCTGCATTCCGATGAACTCGTGGCCGAGAAAGTCACCGTCGACTACCGGCAGGAATTCATGGCCATCAGCCAGCAGATCAGCGACGCGCGCACGATTGAGCAGTGGCATGAACTCTACAACACCCTCGTCCGGTGGGAACTCACCCTGAGCGCCACCGAAACGGGCATGAACGAGATGCTCCGCATGCAGAAAGAGGAGGCCAACGCGGCCTTCGCCAAATGGGTCAAGCGGAACTACGAGCAGTGGCTCACCACCGACACACACCCCCTGCGGAGCAACGAAATCATCAAGTCACGCGTGTTCCCGCTGCTCGACAAGGGGCAAAACGTGTGCCTCGTGGTGATCGACAACTTCCGCCTTGACCAGTGGCGCACCATAAGCCCCCTGCTGGCCGACCACTTCACCGTGGAGCGCGACGAACTCTACACCGCCATCTTGCCCACCGTCACACAATATGCCCGCAACGCGATCTTCTCCGGACTGATGCCGATTGACATCGAGCGGATGTTCCCCGACCTTTGGGTCGACGAAGACTCGCCCGAGGGAAAGAACGTCAACGAGGCTCCGCTGATTCAAACCCTGCTCGACCGCTACCGCCGACGAGTCACATTCAGTTACAACAAAATCAATGACGTGGACACCGGAGAACGGCTCGTGCAGAACTTCAACACCCTCACCAACTACCAGTTCAACGTGCTCGTGTTCAACTTCATCGACATGCTCTCACACTCGCGCACCGAATCGAAAATGATGCGCGAACTGGCCAACACAGACGAGGCCTACCGATCGCTCACCGAGTCGTGGTTCCGCAACAACTATGCCCTTGAACTGTTCAAACTCCTCGCCGAGGCCGGGTACAAGGTCATTCTCACCACCGACCACGGCACCATCCGAGTGACAGAGCCCATCAAAGTGGTCGGCGACCGACACACAAACACCAACCTCCGATACAAACTCGGCAAGAACCTCACCTACAACCAGCGGCAAGTGTTCGAAATCACCCGGCCTCAACGCTTCGGACTGCCCTCGCCCAACGTGTCGAGCACCTACATCTTCGCCTCCGGCCGCGACTTCTTCGCCTACCCGAACAACTTCAACCATTACGTCCAGTACTACACCGACACCTTCCAGCACGGCGGAATCTCCATGGAAGAGATGCTCGTGCCCCTGGTGACGCTTAACCCGAGATAACTATCAATTAACCAATAATTTTTCACAATCCAATGAAATCACTTAAAGGAACCCAGACCGAAAAGAACCTGCAAATCGCCTTCGCCGGCGAAAGCCAAGCGCGCAACAAGTACACCTACTTCGCCTCCAAGGCCAAGAAAGAAGGCTACGAGCAAATCGCCGCCATCTTCGAGGAAACCGCCGCACAGGAGAAAGAACACGCAAAGATGTGGTTCAAATTCCTTGAAGGCGGAGCCATCCGCTCCACGGCCGAGAACCTCAAAGCCGCCGCAGAGGGAGAGAACTACGAATGGACCGACATGTATGCCCAGATGGCACGCGTGGCGCGCGAGGAAGGCTTCAACGAAATCGCCGCCAAGATGGAACTCGTGGCAGCCGTCGAGAAAGGCCATGAGGAACGCTACCGCAAACTGCTCGAAAACGTTGAGGGCGAACTCGTGTTCTCGCGCGACGGCGACTGCATCTGGCAATGCCGCAACTGCGGACACATCCACGTAGGTCCCAAAGCACCCCAGAAATGCCCCACCTGCGACCACCCGCAAGCGTTCTTCCAACTCAAAGCCGAAAACTTCTGAATCCGGAATGAGGCTCTATATTCTATTGAAAATATAGAGCCTCATTATTCTATTGAATCGCATATGCAAACAGTTCTCTTTCACTCCACCATTTTCGGCCCGATCCACAGCCGGCGCCTCGGCGTGTCGCTCGGAATCAACCTCATGCCCGACAACGGGAAAATCTGCTCTTTCGACTGCCTCTACTGCGAGGCCGGATTCAACGCGCAGGGACATGGCGACGGCGTAATCGTGCCACACGAAGAGGTGAAACGCATGCTCAGCGAAAAACTCGCCGCCATGCACGCCGAAAACCATCCCCTCGATGTGATCACCTTCTCCGGAAACGGCGAGCCGACACTACACCCCGACTTCGACCTCGTGGTTGACCACACACTCGCGCTGCGCGACAGGTTCTACCCCAACGCCCGCGTGTCGGTGTTGAGCAACTCCACAATGGCGCACCGCCCCCGCGTGCGCGCCGCACTGCTGCGCGTCGACAACAACATTCTCAAACTCGACTCCGCCATCACCGGCACCCTACGCCAAATCAACCGGCCCCTCGCGCCCGACTTCACCGCCGAACACGTCATCGAAACGCTCGCCGGATACAACGGAAAACTCATCGTGCAAACCATGATGCTCTCGGGCGAGTATGACGGAAAAACCTTCGACAACACCACCGACACCGAAATCGACGCACTCGCCGATGCCTACCGGCGCATACAACCGCGCGAGGTAATGCTCTACTCACTCGACCGCGAAACACCCGCCAAAACGCTCACCAAGATTCCCATCGAGCGCCTGCGCGAAATCGGACAGCACATCGAGCAGGCCACCGGAATCAAGGTGCAAGTCAACTGAGCGCCATGTCCCCCCGACACTTTGCCATCATATCACCCTCAGGCGCTGTTGCCGAAGGACTTATCGACCGGGCCGCCGACACGTTACACACGCTCGGAATGACCGTGACCGTCTCGGAACACGCCCGCGACAGTGCCACGGCCTACGGCGTTATAAGCCACAGCGCGCCCCTTGACATACGCGAACGGGAACTCCGCCAGGCGCTCAACAACCCCGACATCGACGTAATCCTATGCGCCCGCGGCGGTTATGGCGCCATTCAACTGCTCGGGCGAATCGAACCGGAATTGGTGGCAAAGGCACGAAAACCCATAATCGGATTCAGCGACATCACCGCCCTGCACGCACTCTGGGCCGTGGCAGGCGTACCCTCGTTCCACGCCCCGATGACCCGACACATCACGCTCGGCGGCCCTTCCGCCGTGGCCACGATGAAGACACTTGAACTGCTCTGCGGCACAGCCACAATCGACTACACCACCGCCCCCCACCCCCTCAATCGAAACGGACAAGCCACAGGAATCCTGCGCGGCGGCAACCTCGCACTGCTCTACGCCCTGCGGGCAACACCCTACGACGTGATCCAACCCGGCGTAATCCTCGCCATCGAAGACGTGGCCGAGCAGGTCTACCAGGTGCAACGCATGTTGCACAGCCTGCGGCTGAGCGGACAACTGGCACAACTCGGCGGACTCGTCGTGGGACAATTCACCAAATACAACGAGAACACCTCCGGCACGGCGATGTACAACATGATTGCCGACATGGTAGCACCATACAACTACCCCGTCTGCTTCAACTTCCCCATCGGACACGTGGACAACAACCTGCCACTCCCCCTCGGCGCCCGGGTCACACTCACAGTCGAGGGAAAAAGCGCAACCCTGCGACAAACATAATGGAGGCCATAACAGCAAGAAACAACAAGAAATATACGATAAATTGCCCAAGTGTCGGCAAAAATGCCTAACTTTGGCAACTCTATTCACGACATACCCATCCCTGAATATGGCAAAAAAGAATAATCCCCGCAGCAACAAACTCGAACAACGTCAGTTGCACGACTCGGTAATCAACTTCTTCAACGAAGAGCCCGAAGCGATTGTGAACTACAAACAGGTTTCGGCCGCCGTTGGCGCCACATCGCCCAAGCAACGCGCGATGGTGGTGGAAATCTTGGAGAAACTCTCCATCGACGGATTCCTCAGCGAAGAAGCCCCCGGACGCTTCCAGGCGGCCCAACGCTCGATGATGTGCGAGGCAACTTTCGTGCGCCGCAGCAGCGGGAAGAATTACGCCGACCTCGGTGACGGACAACTCGTGATTGTGGCCGAGCGCAACTCCATGCACGCCCTCAACGGCGACCGCGTGATGGTGCACATCAGCGCCGTGCGAACCGGAGTCGAACCCGAAGGAGAAGTCGTGAAAATCATAGAGCAAAAGCCGCAAACGTTCATCGGAACCCTGCTCGTGCAGCAATACTACGCCCTGCTCAACACAGAGAGCAAATTCCTCGCGACAGACATCTTTATCCCCCTCGACCGCCTCGAAGGAGCCAAAACGGGCGACAAGGTGGTGGCACGCATCGTCGAATGGCCGCTCAACGCACAAAGCCCCGTTGGGGAAATCATCGACGTGCTCGGAAAAGCCGGCGAGAACAACGCCGAAATCCACGCCATCCTCGCTGAGTTCGGCCTGCCGTACACATATCCCGAAAATGTGCAGCGCGCCGCACAACGAATCAACGCCGAGATTACCGACGAGGAAATCGCCCGCCGGCGCGACATGCGCAACGTGACAACCTTCACCATCGACCCAGCCGACGCAAAAGACTTCGACGACGCGCTCTCGATCCAGCGACTCCCCAACGGAAACTGGGAAATCGGCGTGCACATCGCCGACGTGACGCATTACGTCCGGCCGGGCACCGTCATTGACCGGGAGGCACGCCAGCGCGCCACATCGGTCTACCTCGTCGACCGAACCGTGCCCATGCTGCCCGAGCGACTATGCAACGAAATCTGCTCCCTGCGGGCCGACGAAGACAAACTCACACACTCCGTCGTCTTTGAACTCGACAACGACGCCAACGTGAAGAAATACCAGATCTGCCACACCGTCACACGCTCCAACCGCCGATTCTCCTACGAGGAGGCGCAAGCCATCATCGAGGCAGGCAGCGGAGAACTCGCCGACGAATTGCTCACCCTGAACAACCTCGCCAAACGCCTGCGCGCCCGGCGATTCGACGAAGGCGGCTCCGTGGCATTCAACCGCGAGGAAATCAAATTCGTCATCGACGAGCAAGGACACCCGACAGCCGTTGTGCCACACGTGTCAAAAGAAGCCAACAAACTCATCGAAGAGTTCATGCTGCTGGCCAACCGCACCGTCGCCGCCCACATCGGAAAAGTTCCAAAAAACCGCAAGCCGAAAGCGTTTGTCTACCGCATCCACGAATCACCCGACCCCGAGAAACTGAAAAACTTCGCCGAAGTCGCCGCCCATTTCGGCTATAAAATCAAAACCACCGGCACCACACGCGACATCAACCGGTCCATCAACCGCATGCTCGAGCAGGCCGCCGGACGACCCGAAGAGCAACTGCTCTCCATCCTCGCCATCCGCTCGATGGCCAAAGCGGTCTACTCTACCGAGAACGTCGGACACTACGGCCTCGCATTTGAGTACTACACCCACTTCACCTCGCCCATCCGGCGATACCCCGACATGATGGTCCACCGCCTGCTCGACCGCTACGCCGCCGCGGGAAGCCGCTCGGCCGACGCAGCCGAACTCGAAGACCAGTGCGACCACTGCTCGTCGCAAGAGGCACTCGCCACACAGGCCGAGCGCGCCTCCATCAAATACAAGGAAGTGGAATTTATGGGCGCGCGCCTCGGACAGGTGTTCACAGGACACATCTCGGGCGTAACCGAGTGGGGAATGTACGTTGAACTTGACGAGACACACTGCGAGGGCATGGTCTCGCTGCGCGACCTCGACGATGACTACTACGAGTTTGACGAGCGCAACTACCTCGTGCGCGGACGCCGCCGCAAGAACACCTACCAACTCGGCGACCCCGTCACCATTCAAGTGGCGCGCGCCGACCTGATCAAGAAACAACTCGACTTCGTGCTTGTCGACGACCAACACCCCGCCGGCTCCCACCGTATCGACACCGCCCCCATCACCGAAGAGAACGGAGGCATCGCCGCCCGACTGAGCCGCGCCGAATACCGCCGCACACAACACGAGGGCGGCTCCGCCTCGCGCCGCACACGACGCCACAAACGCGGAAACGCCACCCGACGCGGCGTTGAGCGAACCGCACAACAGCAAGGGCCACGGAAACAAGGGCAGGCTAAGAGAAAGAAATCACGCTCCGGCAAACGCCGCAACCGGAACAAACAAGAGTGACCCAAGACCCCGATATTGAATCACGCTGATTTAGCGGAACCGAGCATCAAGGTCGCGGTTGCCTCGAAAATGCAATACACGAAAACTCCCCATGCCGACCGCATGGGGAGTTTTCGTAATCCGAGTGATTTGCTGATTGATTGACTGTTATCTCAGCACAACCATTTTCTTTCCGTTGACGATGTAGACACCGGCAGGCAGGTTGCTTGTGTCACCGTCGCTGACTTGCCGTCCGTCGATGGTAAACACGCCTTTACACTCGGGAGCGGCCTTGAGCGTGATATCGCGGAAGCCTGTGACAACGCTCGGGTCATCCTCCTGATAGATGTCGTTTGGCGTTTTGTCCTCGACATAGTAGCGGAAACCGAGCATCTGTTCCGAATCGGTGAGTTTCCGGAACTGATTATCCTCGGCATACACGAAATTGCCGGCTTCGGGCTTGTTGTTCACCACTCCGTCAAGGCGGACTTGCGAACCGTACAGAATGATGTTCTGCTCTTGCTCGCCCGCTCTGAACATGGGCGCGCCGGAGGCGGCCTCTATGGCAGTGTGCGTCTACCGTCAGCGCCGCGCCGGAGACGGTCTCTATGTCAGAGTGCGTCTACCGTCAACGCCGCGCCGGAGGCGGCCTCTATGGCAGAGAGCGTCTACCGTCAACGCTGCGCCGGAGGCGCGGGCGGGCCGAAGGTCCGACTTTGTGCGTAAGACCATGCGAGAGCCTCGAAGAGGGTCGACGCTTGGTCAAAGGGTACGCCAACAAAGCCGTGCCTCGAAGAGGAACTTCCGCAGAGCCCCTGTCACAGAACGACAAGGCTTTTCCGGCACCGGAGGCTTTAACAACCCATACGGTCAAGGTTATGGAGCCTACGGAACATCTTTCGCGCCATATCACGGAAATAACACGCGGCGATTTGGAGATAACAAAAAAACTATGTACTTTTGCCAAACGAAATCACCGGCGCGGCAAAACGTCGGAAACCGCTCAAAATCACCCTTAGAACCCGCTTTATGAAACGACTGACTCTCTCCCTGCTACTGCTGTTGCTGCTCGGCTGGAACACACTCCTGGCCGACGAGGCGCAGAAGCGAGAAATGCGAACCGTGTGGATTGCCACCGTCAGCAACATCGACTGGCCCGGCACACGCGGAACAGGCGCCACAACCATCGCCAAACAGAAACAACAACTGCTCGACCTGCTCGACGGCTTCGAGGCAGCCAACATGAACGCAATCTGCCTGCAAGCCCGCCCCATGGCCGACGCGTTCTACAAATCCAGTTACGAGCCGTGGTCGAGTTACCTCACCGGAACGCGCGGCAAAGACCCGGGTTGGGATCCGCTCGAGTTCGCGGTAGAGGAATGCCACAAGCGCGGATTGGAATGCCACGTGTGGGTCAACCCCTACCGGTTCAGCAACAGCGGCGGACGCGACTGCACCACGCCGCAAGACGAGGCGCTCAAAGCCTCCGGAATACTGATGCAGGTGGAGGGAAGCGACCGCATCGTGTTCAACCCCGCACTCGAAGCGTCGCGACAGCGCGTGGTGAACGTGTGCCGCGAGATGATCGAGAACTACGACATCGACGGCATCATCTTCGACGACTACTTCTACCCCAGCGTCACCGGCGGAATACCCACCGACAGCAGCGCACCCGACTGGGAACTCTACCAAGCCTCCGGAACCTCGCTCTCCATCGCCGACTGGCGGCGTGCGAACGTCAACCTGATGGTGCGCAACGTGTACGACATGGTGCAAACCACCCGCCCGGGCGTGAAATTCGCCATCGGACCCGCAGGTGTGGCCGGAACGCGCTCCACCTCAGCCGCCCGACACGGCGTGGATCCGTGCCCCACCGGCTCCGACTGGCAATACAACGGCATCTACTCCGACCCCCTCGCGTGGCTCGAGGAAGGCACCATCGACTACATCTCGCCGCAACTCTACTGGAAAACCGACCACACCACCAACCCCTTCGGACCGCTCACGCAATGGTGGAGTTATGTGGCCAACCACTTCAACCGCCATCACTACGCCAGCCACAACATCTACTTCATGGCCGGCACCAACACACAGGCCGACTGGGACGAAATCCTGCAACAAATCAGGTACAGCCGACAGTATAACCTCGACAACGCCCCCGGCGTGAACTTCTACTCGGCAAAGTACATCAGCGGCCCGACGTGCACCGGATTCGGCGACTACCTCAGCCGCACGCTCTTCACCCACAAAGCGCTCACCCCCGCGCTGACGTGGAAAACACCCCTGCTCAACGGAACGCCCTCCGGACTGACACGCAACGGAAACCAACTCACCTGGGACGGGCTTGAACTCGACCACGTGCGATACGCCGTCTACGCCCTGCCAACCGACATCGCCGTCGACCAGACACAATCGGAGCGGTTCGCCGGACTGAAAAGCGACTACCTGATAAAAACCTGCTGGGCCACCTCGCTAACCCTGCCGGATGCCTACACGTCGGGCTACTGGTACGCCGTTACGGCCATCGACGGCTGGGGCAACGAGTCGCAGCCGGCCATGCTAAACGCCCCCGCCGGCGAAGCACAGGCCGTGACGCTCACCTCTCCCATCGGAGGCGACACCGTCACATGGCAGCAGACCTTCGCGTGGACGCCCGTCGACAACGCCACCTACCGCATTCAAATCGCCGACAACGAGGACTTCGGACAAATCGCAATCGAACAACGCGGCATCACACAACCCGACATCACCCTCGACCTGAACACGCTCAAATCCACCTCCACCTACTACTGGCGCGTCATCACCAGCCAAACCGGACGATTTGACAAGACCTCCGCCCACGCCGCATTCTCCACCCCGCGCCGACCCGTGGGGGAAACCGAACCCGGATACACCGTCAAACAAGACATCGACACCTACGCCCCCATCGGCAACCTCACCCTGACCAACCGCTGGATACGCTCGGTCAAAGACGAGTACGCCAACATCAGTTTCGACAGCAACGGACTGATGAACCGCGGATTCACACCGTGGAACGACCGTGTGCTCGTAGTCGGACGCTCGTCGGGATCCTCAGACGCGGCCGTGTTTATCGACCACTACAACGCCGAAACGGGTGAGCACATCAAACGCGTCACCGTCGGCAACGGCGCCCAGTGTCCCTACTATCCGGGCAACGACATCTTCCTCGACAGTGCCGGAAATGTAATCATCACCAACCTCGTGCTCAACATCGGCTCCTATCCGATACGTATCCTCCAAGTCGACCCCGAAACCGGTGAGGCCACCCTGCGCGCATCGCTCATGGCCTCCGGAACTGCCACTACGCGCGTCGACCACTGCAACGTGCTCGGTGATGTCACGTCCGGCCGATTCGTGGTTATGGCCGCCATGAGCAACGCCTCGCAAATCATTCGGTGGGTGGTGGAAAACGGCACGGTCACTGAAGTGCGTGTGACCACCGTCAACGCCTTCACTCCCGCCAAAGCCACCAACTTCGGACTCGCGCCGCGCATTTGGCCGGTGAGCGAAACAACGGCCTACGTAAGTGGCGGCTCCACCTACCCCACGCGCTACAACCTGCTTACCGGCCAAATCGACGACGCCATCACCTCCGATATGGACATCGTGCCCAAAGGCTATGGAGGCAACGGACTGGCCACCTTTGAGATGACCGGCAACCGATACATGCTCTTCCCCTGCAACGACTACGAGTCCACCACCGGATTCCGCTACCGCCTCGCGCGCAGTGACGGCGGCACCGACTTCGCCGACTTCAGCACCCTGTGGACGTTTCCCGAGCAAGGCATCGGCGGATTGAACAGTTCCACATGGAGCGCGCCATGCTACGTGACCGACGGCGAACTCGACTGCCAGAAGTCGCTCTACATCTACGTTCCCGGTAACGGTTTCGCCGCCTACACACTCAGTCTGGACATCACGGGAGATGTCAATGGTGACGGCCTGGTTGACGTGTCCGACTTGAACGCGCTCATCAACGTCCTGCTCAATCCCGACGCCATGCCGGCCTCCATCCGCGCCCGCGCCGACCTGAACCGCGACAAAAGCATCGACATTAGCGATGTCAACACGATAATCAACATCATCCTCGGCAATTAAGCCAGACCTTACATCGTCTTAAGCATACACCTGAGCCGCGGGAAGAACCCACACTTCCCGCGGCTTCATTATCTCTCAGCGTGCAAACAGCCGCAATCCGGTCGACTGAATTTTCCTCCTGTTGCTGTGGATTCAATAACGACAACCGCAACAGCCGGGACAACTTTTTAAAGGTGGATTAGAACTCAAGTTTCGGATTTGGATTATCATGCGGTTTGCTTGTATCGGACACACACGCCCGGTTTGCTTGTAACGGACACACTGCCGGTTTGCTTGTAACGGACACACGCCCCCGGCCTACGGCCACCCCCTCTAACTTAGAGGGGGAACTCAACCTTACTGAAAATCAGCGCGTTAGTAGCCCCCCTAAGTTAGGGCCAAGCGAGCGGAGCGAGCCAAATCGAAAAATAGGGCGCGAACCGCGTAGCGCTCGGGGAGATGGCAAAGCGC
>CACYCT010000157.1 GCA_902772965.1 uncultured Bacteroidales bacterium
CTTTGATCGTTGGTCACGCACTCCGTTGGATCAATGGTTGTATTTTTTGGCAAATAGTGACATTCCTGAAGAGGCGAGTGCCCCCGGGCTTCAAGAAGCGCGTGCGAAGTTGAGCATTGCTCAAATGAGCACCTCCGAGCGCGCGGCCTATCGCCGCTATTTGGACGACCGTGTGATTCTGCAAGATCAAATCATCACCGCCCGAGGTGAAGGACATTTAGAGGGTCGCGCCGAGGGTCGTGTGGAGGGGCTTGCCGAGGGTCGTGCGGAGGGTCTTGCCGAAGGACGTGCCGAAGGACGTGCCGAAGGACGCGCCGAAGGACGCGCTGAGGGACGCGCCGAGGGACGCGCTGAGGGACGCGCCGAGGGACGCGCCGAGGGACGCGCTGAAGGACTCGCCGAGGGACGCGCTGAAGGTGTCAACGAGATTGCTCGCAATATGATTAGAATGGGTATGGATAAAACCCTTATCGCACAGGCAACTAATCTAACCATTGAGGAAATAGACAATCTCACCTAATTCCGGTTTCTTCGATCGGGGTTCGACTCTCCACGAGTACACTCATAAAAACACCAACTGACTGGATGATAACCAGTTGGTATCCTTTTTATCCAAAATCCTACACATTTTCCACTTATCGACAATTTTCCATCCTTGTGACTGTTCAGCGATGGCGCTGAAGAAATCAAATGACAGTTAATCATGCCGCATTCGGTCAAAGAGAAGAAGACAAACAACAAGCAGGCAGAAGATTGAAAAAGAAAGATACCGGGAAGATTCTGATCCGACTTCGCGACATGACGGAAACCCTGTAGAGCCTGCCCATGGGCTGGACGACGTAGCGTAAATGCAGACAGGTGCACCAACTCGACTGAAACTCAAGATAATCAACATCATCCTAAACAAATAAATCAACACTTCTCTTCCTACAAGCGTGTATCATACCAAGCCTCATCGGCGCGGCATGATACACGTCTGTAGTATATACTTCCATTATGCGAAAGAAAAGAGGTGATTTTAACTTTTTATTAAGGAATCATGGACGTGTTCCGCTGTTCCAGACCCGAACCACATTCCAAATCGCCGCAAAAATGGGTTGATTTCTCCCATAGACACACCTATGGCATCCTTTTTGCTTAATTTTTTAGCAGCGATTCAAAAAGATTGCATACTTTTGCCACACTAATTGTCAAACCAAAAACCATCACAACAATGAAAAAGACCTTCATCGCCCTGCTTGGCGCGATAATGCTCATAGCCACCGGCTGCACGTCGGGTCAACAATTCTACGGAGCCGCCACAGGCGCTTCACTCGGCGGTCTGTTCGGCTCGGCCATCGGAGGCATCACCGGCGGCCATCGCGGCCACAACGTGGGAACCATTGTCGGCATGGCCGTGGGCGGTATGGTGGGAGCCGCAGCCACCGCGCCCAAAACCGATGACGGAAACTACCGCTCGTCGGACTATAACTACGACTACAACTACAACCGCAATCGCGACAACGACTACAACAGCGGCAACTACAACCGCTTCGCCGACATCGAAGTGTCGAACGTACGCTTCATCGACACCGACCGCAACAACTGCCTCGACGCCGACGAGCACGCCAAAATCACTTTCGAGATACGCAACATCGGCTCCGAGTACGTTTACGACATAGCCCCCGTGATTACCGTCACCGGAACCAAGCAGATCTACCTTTCCCCGACGGCCATTATCAGCGAACTCGCCCCCGGTGGCGGCGTACGCTACTCGGCCGAAGTCGTGGCAACGCGCAAACTCCGCTCCGGCGTGGCCGACTTCTCGATCGGATTCTCCGACGGTAACCAACTGGTCACTTTCCGGTCGTTCCAACTCCGCACCCGCGGCCGGTAAACGCCAAAACCCGGTCGAAAAAGGAGAAAAAGCGCAAAAACTTTTGCCAGTCGAAAAAAAACCACTACTTTTGTCAACGCGTTTAACAACTAAAATTATTCAACTTATTCACTTTTAAACACTTAACTATGGCTTACGTAATTACTGACAGCTGCGTCGCTTGTGGAACATGCCAAACCGTCTGCCCCGCAGGCGCTATCAGCGAAGGCGACATCTACAAAATCGACCCCGACGTGTGTCTCGATTGCGGCGCTTGCGCCGGTGAATGCCCCAGCGGTGCCATCGAGCCCGGAGAATAATCCGACACTCGCCATCACACACATAGCGTCCCCGCGCGACATCGCTCCGCGGGGACGCGTTGTTACTTCCCGGCCAAATCCGGCGCCGGATAAATCCTTCAGTAGCCGGAAGCGGCTTTACCCGCCGCCGGAGTGCAAAAAATCGGCTCTGCCGCAATAAGCAGGGCAAAATCTCGTTTAACTATTTACAATGCGCAACAAACCGAGACCACATATCATCATCGTCATCTTTGCCCTGCTCGCCACAGCGATGGCGTGGGGGCAGGACAACGACAAGATTCTTAACCGACAGTATGCCGACCTGAAGAAGATTCACTTCGGCTTCTCCGTCGGAATGAATTTTCAAGACCTGAAAATCACCAACAACGGCTACATCACGCCTGACGGCGAGAGTTGGTGGGCCGACGTTCCGGCGCACTCACCGGGTTTCTGTGTAAACGTGATGGCCGACCTCCGTCTCGGAAAGCATTTCAATCTGCGTTGCGCGCCGGGAATGTTTTTCGGAAACAAGGTGGTTCAGTACCGCAACAGCCTCGGCGACCCCGACGGCTCCGGACCGGTGGAGCACTGGAAGCAGAGCCAGAACCTGAAGTCGACCTACGTTGTGGTGCCCATTGATCTGAAAATATCATCGTTGCGTTACCACAACATGCGTCCCTACGTCACCACCGGCGTGATGCCCATTTTCAGTGTCGGCAAGGAGCGCAACGACCAACTCAAACTAAAATCCACCGACGTGATGCTCACCGTGGGACTGGGTTGTGACTTCTACCTGCCGTATTTCAAACTCTGCCCGGAGGTGAAATTCTGTTTCGGGCTGAGGAATATGCTCCAACGCAACCGCCCCGACCTGCAGGACAATCCCGAGTTGAAGCGATTCACCGACAGTGTGGACAAGTTGCAGGACAATATGGTGGTGGTAACCTTCTATTTCGAATAGCGCATGACTCAAATGATAGGCCATACCCGCCGTTTACTGCTTGCCGCGCTGTTGGCGTTATGCCTCGCCACACCCGCCGCGGCGCAGGTCGACGCCCAGCTGACACAGTACTGGGCAGTTCCGGCTTATTATAATGCCGCCGCCACCGGTTTGACCGACTTCATTCACATCTCCGGCGGCGCACGCCTGCAGTGGGTGGGCATCCGCCGCGCACCGATGACCTTCCTCGCCATGGCCGATATGCCCTTCAAGTTGCTTGAGCGCCGTTGGGGCGCGGGCGTGGTGCTGCAACAGGAGAACATTGGCTTGTACCGCTCGACCGATGTGTACGGCCAACTGTCGTGGAAGAAAAAAATGCTCGGCGGTATGCTCCACGTGGGTATCCAGCCCGGAATCATCACGCAGACTTTCCGCGCCGACAGCGTTCGCACCCTTGACGGCGACCCCGCACACACCAGCGCCGACGACGCCATTCCGCAAACCAACGTCAGCGGAACATCTTTCGACCTCAGCGCCGGCGTGATATTCACGCACAAACACTTCTGGGTAGGTATCTCGTCGACCCACCTCACCGCTCCCACCATCACACTTAAACAAGGAGACGACGAGCAGAACCAATATGAGTTTGATGTCGGCCGGTTGTATTATTTTATGGCCGGCGGCAATATTCCCATAAAAAATACGTTATTTGAATTGCAGCCGTCTGTGATGGTCAAGACCGATTTCAACGCCTTTCAGGCCGAGGCCACAGCCCGCGTGCGGTACAACAAATTCCTCAGCATAGGCGTGGGATACCGCTTCAAAGACGCGGTTTCGGTGATGATCGGAGCCGATTACAAGAACTTCTTCTTCGGCTACAGTTACGACTACGCCACCTCGGCGATCCGAAAGGCCAGCAGCGGCAGCCACGAAGCGTTTATACAGTACAACGTGAAACTCAATCTTGGCGACCGCAACCGCAACAAGCACAAGAGTATACGATTAATGTAAGCAAATACATTCACCATATAAATGAAGAAACTAATCTTTATCATTGCCACGGCCATTATCCTGGCCTCGTGCAGTGCCATCAAGAAAGGAAGCCAATCGGGTGGCGAAGTAACCGGCGTTGGCGCGTCCACATTCAGCGAGTCCACACCTTATGGTATGGTCTTAGTCGACTGCGGCTCAATGAAAGAAGGCCCCTCGCAACGCGATTCAGTCTGGGGGCTTGACTCCACCGCCCACGGAGTCTCGGTTGATGCCTTCTGGATGGACGAAACCGAAATCAGCAACTCCAAGTATAAGCAGTTCGTGTATTGGGTTCGCGATTCGATTATCCGCGAGCGCCTCGCCGACCCCGCTTACGGCGGAAACGAGGAATTCAAAATCGAAGAGGACAAGGAAGGCAACCCCATCACGCCCCACCTGAACTGGAACAAGGCCATTCCCTGGAAAAACCCAAGCGAGGACGAGGAGCGCGCCATTGAGAGCGTGTACCGCATAAATCCCATCACGGGAGTGAAAGAACTCGACGCCAAGCAGATGAACTTCCGCTACGAGGTGTACAACCTGACCGAGGCCGCCAAGCGACGCAACCGCCTTGACCCCACCCGGCGCGATTACAACACCGACCACGAAGTGCCCACCGAGAACCCCATCATCAGCAAAGACACCGCCTACGTCACCGATGAGGGACGTATCGTGCGAGAAACCATCTCACGCGCGCTCTCAAGCGACTACGACTTCCTCAACACATATATCGTGAACATCTTCCCTGACACCACCTGCTGGGTGAACGACTTCGAAAACTCCTACAACGAGCCGTACGTCCGAATGTATTTCGCCAACGGCAACTACAACAACCACCCCGTGGTGGGCATCAGTTGGGAGCAGGCCAACGCCTTCTGCGTGTGGCGAACCGAGTTCCTGCGCAAGTCGCTCGGCAAAGAGGGCATCTACGTCGAGCCCTTCCGCCTGCCCACCGAGGCCGAGTGGGAATATGCCGCACGCGCCGGACAAAACGGCAACCGCTACCCCTGGGAAGGCGACATACCCCTGACGGAAGACGACGGATGCTTCTACGCCAACTTCAAGCCGCAGGAGGGCAACTACGTTAAAGACGGCTCAATCATCTCCTCGCCCGTGGGAACATACTCGCCCAACGATTTCGGCCTGTACGACATGGCCGGAAACGTGAGCGAATGGACATCTACGGCCTACACCGAATCCATCGACCGCATGACCAGCGACCTCAACCCCGAATACCGCTACGACATCGACCTCGGAAACTCCTCCGGACAAGGCCGCGACCCGTACAAGACCTCGCGCAAAATCGTTCGCGGAGGCTCCTGGAAAGATGTCGCGCACAACATTCGCAGCGACATCCGCATGTGGGAGTACCAGAACGAGCAGCGCTCCTACATCGGCTTCCGATGCGTTCGCTCACGCGTGGGCTTCGGGAAGGTGAAACGCAAAAATTGACACCCAACACACATAAAAAACCTAAACACACTCAGACCTATCATATCCTCGCATTATGAGAAAAATCAATAAAATCGCGAAATTCCTCAACAGCGAATCCGGGCAACGATTCTTCAACTTCGCCTACTCCATCGGCGCCGCGGTGGTGATCTGGGGCGCATTGTTCAAAATCCTGCACCTCCCCGGCGGCAACACACTGCTCAGTATCGGTATGGGTACGGAAGTGCTTATGTTCCTTCTCACCGCATTCGACCGCCCCGAGAAAACCTATAAATGGGAAGAAGTGTTCCCCGTACTCGCCAGCCACGACCCCGAAGACCGCGTGGACTTCGGCCAGGGCGGTGGTGTGATAATCAATGGCGGAGGCGGTTCGACCGCACAAACCGGTGACGGCTCGCAACCGTTGGTTGACGGCCAAGCCGCGCGAGCCGCCGTTGGACTGCCCGCAGGCGTGAACCTGAGCGAGGAAGACACGCTCTCACTGTCCGAGAGCATCGCGAAAATGGCCGCAGCCAGCGACCAACTCAGCCGCATGGCCGAACTCACCGACGCCACACAGCAATACCTCAGCCAAATGGCCACCATCAGCGAGCAAATGGAACGCCTCGCAACCACAACAACCGCGCTGAACCAAGTGTCGGAAACACTGCTCCAAAGTTACCGCGCCATCACCGACAACTCCGAGAACATCTCGCAATCCTCCACCGGATACGTCCAGCAGATGGAATCCCTCAACCAGAACATCTCGGGCCTGAACACCATCTACGAGATCCAACTCAAGAGCATCAGCGGCCAGCTCGACACCATCGACCGTGTCAACCGCGGCCTGAAAGACATCCGCGACATGTACGAGAAGTCGGCTGCCGAAAGCGCACATTACTGCGACGAGACCGAGAAGATGGCACGCTACATGAAACAACTCAACTCGGTGTACGAGAAGATGATCAAAGCCATGACCGTGAGCATGTACCGACCCATGCCCGGTATGCCCGGCATCGAACCCGACGACCAAACGCAAGACTAATCCTCCACTCCCGCATCAACCTCAACCCCAACCACACACTTAACACAACAATAATCAGATGGCAGTAGGAAAAAACCAGTCGGTAGGCCGTATGTCACCACGTCAGAAAATGATCAATCTGATGTACATCGTGCTCACGGCCATGTTGGCGCTGAACGTGTCGAGCGACGTGCTCAACGGCTTTAGCCAAGTTGAAGACGGCCTCTCACGCTCCAACCGCACCATCACCGCACGTAACCAAGCCCTATACGCCCAACTCCAAGAGTTTAACCAGCAAAACCCCGGTAAAGGCAAGGAATGGCTCGACAAAGCCACGGACGTGCGCGGCAAAACCGACAAACTGTACTCCCTGATCGACTCCCTCAAATACGAAATAGTCCGCGTCGCCGACGGCGAGGAAGCCAACGTGAAAAACATCGTCAACAAAGACAACCTCGACGCCGCCTCGCAAGTGATGCTCCCGCCAACGGGAAACAAAGGTAAACTTCTGCGTACACAAATCGACCAGTACCGGCAGTATATCCTCCAATTCATCAACGACAAGGAGAAACGCGACAACCTCGCCCAAGCACTCTCGACCACGCCCGTCAAAACCGCCGCCGGCGGAGAAGGCGGTGGAAAGCAATGGGAGGAAACCATGTTCGAGAACATGCCAACCATTGCCGCCATCACCCTGCTTTCGAAACTGCAGAACGATATCCGCTATGCCGAAGGCGAGGTGCTCAACCAACTCATCACCAACGTTGACCTCGGCGACCTGCGCGTCAACCTTGTGAACGCATTCGTCGTGCCGCAGTCACGCATCGTCATGCGCGGAACAAAATACTCTGCCAACATCTACATGGCCGCCGTCGACACAACGCAACGCCCCGTGGTGTACGTCAACGGAGTGCGCATCAACAACGACAAGGGTCTCTACGAAGTCGGAGCCACCACAGCCGGAAAGCACGAATACTCAGGCTACATCGAAGTGCTCGGACGCGACGGAAGCATCACCCGACGCGACTTCAAGTCAGACTACACCGTGATTGACCCGCTCGCAACCGTGAGCGCGACGATGATGAACGTGTTCTACGCCGGAATCAACAACCCCGTCTCCATCGCCGTGCCGGGCGTGCCCGAAGGCTCGATCTCGGCCTCGATGACCAACGGCTCGCTCACCAAGGGCGCGAACGGATGGATCGCACGCCCCACACAAGTGGGTGCCGAATGCGTCATCACCGTCACAGCCGAAATGGACGGACAACGCACCAACGTTGGCTCAACCACCTTCCGGGTGCGCAAACTGCCCGACCCCTCACCCTTCATCTCCTTTAAAGACGACAAAGGCAACATCAACCGATACAAAGGCGGACGCCCCTTCCCGAAAGCCTCCATCCTCGCGGCAAACCACCTCGACGCCGCCATCGACGACGATATGCTCAACATCGACTACAAAGTGGTGAGTTTCGAAACCGTCTTCTTCGACCAGATGGGCAACGCCATTCCCGAAGTGTCGGCCGGAAGCGCGTTCAGCGAGCGGCAGAAGAACGCCATCAGACGCCTACAACGCGGTAAACGCTTCTACATCACCAAAGTGAAAGCCAGCGGACCCGACGGCGTAACGCGCGACATCTCGCCCATGGAAGTCATCGTCAACTAAAAAACACACCGACAATACAACAGCACACCATATGAAAACCCTTAAAATCATCATCGCGGCCCTGCTGATGTGCTTCGCGGCAACAAGCCTGGAGGCACAAGTGGTGAAACGCACCGATGGCGACCGGAAGAAGAAAGAAGACACCGGCGGAGTGAACATCACCTCGCGCCAACAAGCCTTCTACGAACAGCGACAACCCTCCGACGCCGACCTGCAGTGGATGAAAGTGATCTACCGCTCACTCGACCTCACCAAAGGGAAAAACCCCGCACTATACTATCCCGAGGAACCCAACGAGGACGGACAGTCGCTATTCTTCATCATCATGCGGCTGCTCGCCGACAACAAACTCACAGCCTACGAATACCTCGACGGACGTGAGATGTTCACCGACGAGTTCCGGATCGACGTGGCCGAAATGCTCGACCGGTTCCACATCATGTACACCCCCGCCAAAGGCTCGACAACCAAAGCGCCCCGATACACCATCGAGGACGCCGACATACCCGGAAACGAAGTGCTGTCGTACTACATCATAGAGCGCTACGAGTTCGACACCCGCTACAACCAGATGCGAACCCGGGTCGACGCCGTATGCCCCGTGCTGCACCGAACCGACGAGTTCGGCGGAGAGGCCATCAAGTACCCCATGTTCTGGATCAAACTCAACGATATCCGACCCTACATGGCCAACCAGTACGTCTTCACCGACGACGACAACAACCTGCCACGCTACTCGCTCGACGATTTCTTCAAACTCAACCTCTACTCCGGAGAAATCTATAAAACCAAAAACCTGCGCAACCAGTCGCTCATGCAGCAATTCCCCGATGAGAAAGCCTACAAGCACGCCCAGGACAGCATTGAGCAACGCCTCGTAGCCTTCAACAACGACCTCTGGGTGCCCGACCGCGAGGAGATTCTCAAACGCAAGAAAGAACTTGCCGAAGCCAGCGGAGAGGCCGACGACCAACTCAGCGACGAACCGGCAACGGAAGAAAACGCAGCAAAAGCCGACAAACCGTCGGTGAAACGCTCCACCAAACGCGGAGAGAAAATTGAAGACGAGTCATCCGGCACCGTACGCAAAAACAATAAATCCAAAATCAAGCAACGCAAACCCAAAACCGTTAAAGCGTCGTCAAACAGCAGTGCGACACGCTCGGTACGCAACCGTAAACGCAAATAATCCCCCCGATTACTATATAAGTAATCACTCCCGGCCTCCCCTGAGCACCCGCCCAACCACCCGACGCAGTTGGTCCTTCCCACCCAACCACACCAACCCAGCCCACTGCGTACGCTCACACGGGGAGGCCTTTTTATGCCATCGCCGCAGCGGGTTCTGCCGGATACCGCCATCGGGGAAGCGACAGCACAAACCAACAAAAGGGTGTGGCCGAAAACTCGACGCACACCCTTTCATATTGAAGCACAGAGTCTAAGGCCGGGAAGAATGTCTTATTTCAGTTTAACACTCTCCAACACAGAAACCACCTCAGGAGCATCAGGGTCGATAAACGCGACAATCACTCGCAGTATATTGTCCCCGACTTGGGCATAACACTTGGTGGATTTTGATTTGGGGTTAAACAACGTGGTGAAAGTGTAGCCGGCGATTTTCACGCCGTCGGTTTTGACGATGTCTTCGTGCATCTCATTCTCTATAAACTTCGCGACAGTCTCTCCCTTTACCACATCCACGTCAATTCTCTGATAAGTGAGATTCTCGCCTTTTATAATCATGGTTATCTCCTGGAATGGGCCTACCTCGCCGGTCCAACCCTCAGGAATTGTCAGGGAAAGGTCATCACTCTCAAAGTCGCGCTTTTGAGGGTCGGCCGCTGTTTGTTGGGCGTCGGCCTGAGCGCTGTCTACTTGCTCTTCGGCCGGAGTTGCGGCTTCGCCTGTAGAGGACTCTGCAGGTGAGTTGCAGGCCATTAGGCTTACCACAATGAATCCGACTGTGAGCAACTTGAATACTTTCTTCATAGTGTTTTGGTTTTGGGTGAATATTACTTTGGTTTTCACGCTCAATGAACGTGTTTTATTGGATTTCGGTGCAAATATAGCGATTTTTTGCGGTTAACGGAACATAGACAAAAGAAATTCGGAGTGAAAAGGCGGTTTCTGCCAATTGGGGCAAACTCATCTCTGGTATTTATTCCAATATAAACCACAAATTATCAACACACGTTTTGATAAGATTTTGCC
>CACYCT010000158.1 GCA_902772965.1 uncultured Bacteroidales bacterium
CATCGCTGCGTGCAAATTTAGTGATTTTCTATAAAAAATGACCCATCTTTCGCCTTCAAAAACTTTTTTAAATGAAATTGCCGTGACTTAAACTCTTTTTTTTACCGAATAACCAACGGTAATTGCAAAAAAAAGTGTAATTTTGCAAGTTCAAAACTAACAAACCCACCGATATGGCCCTTTTTGATTTCTTCAACCGCAAGAAAAAAACCGAGCAACCCACACAACCCGAGCCCGCAAGGCCCGAGGCACAACCCATAACCGAGGCCGAGGCACAGCCCATAACCGAGGCCGAGGCACAGCCCCAGTCTGAACCGCAACAGGAACCGGAGAAAGTGGCCGAACAGGTAACGGAGCAGGTAACCGAACAGGAACCGGAGCAGGTAACCGAACAGGTAATCGAGCAAGAGCCTATTGCCCCTGCACCCGAACAGGAATCCCAACCCGAACAGGAAGAGCCCAAGAAACGCGGATTCTTCCGCTCGCTGTTCAGCAGAGAAAAGAAAGAGACGCTCGACCGCGGACTCGAGAAAACCAAACAAGGCGTGTTCTCCAAACTCACACACGCCATCGCCGGAAAAAGCACCATCGACGACGACGTGCTCGACAACCTCGAGGAAGTGTTCGTCACCAGTGACGTCGGCGTTGACACAACCCTGAAAATCATCGACCGGATCCAGAAACGCGTCGCACGCGACAAATACGTCGGCACATCGGAACTAAACTCGCTCCTGTGCGAGGAAATCACACAGATGCTCGCCGAAAACAACAACGCCGGCCTCGACGACTTCCAAGTGCCCGAGGATAAAAAGCCCTACGTGATCATGGTTGTGGGCGTGAACGGCGTGGGAAAAACCACCACCATCGGCAAACTCGCCTACCAGTTCAAGAAAGCGGGCAACCGCGTGGTGCTCGGAGCCGCCGACACCTACCGCGCCGCGGCCGACGAGCAACTCGAAATCTGGGGACAGCGCGTCGACGTGCCCGTAATCAAGCACAAGATGGGCACCGACCCCGCCTCTGTGGCATTCGACGCCGTCAGCAGCGCCAAGGCCCAGAACGCCGACGTGGTCATCATCGACACCGCCGGACGACTGCACAACAACGTGGGTCTGATGCGCGAACTCACCAAAATCAAAGACGTGATGCGAAAAGTACTCCCCGACGCGCCACACGAAATCCTGCTCGTGCTCGACGGCTCAACAGGACAAAACGCCTTTGAGCAGGCAAAACAGTTCGTCGCCGCAACCGAAGTGAACGCCCTCGCTGTGACAAAACTCGACGGAACGGCAAAAGGAGGCGTCGTGATCGGAATCAGCGACCAGTTCCAGATTCCCGTCAAGTACATCGGACTCGGAGAAGGAATGGAACACCTGCAAATCTTCCGACGCGAGGAATTTGTCAAATCACTCTTCGGACTGTAACAACGTGCGTAAGAACCACATCGACGTCATCTCGCTCGGCTGCTCGAAAAACCTCGTCGACAGCGAGCACCTGCTCCGCCAAGTACAGGCAGCCGGATACTCCTTCGCCCACAATCCCGAACGCGTAACGGGGCAAATCGTGGTCGTGAACACCTGCGGATTCATCGCCGACGCCCAAGAGGAGTCCATCAACACCATCATCGCCCTCGGCCGAGCCAAACAACGCCGGCAAATCGAGCGCCTGTACGTGATGGGCTGCCTCGCCGAGCGGTTCATGGCCGACTTGGAGCGCGAACTGCCCGAGGTGGACGGATTCTACGGCAAATTCTCATGGCCGAAACTGCTCGCCGACCTCGGAAACCACTACAACACCGAACTCGCCGGAGAGCGCGTGCTCACCACCCCACCCCACTACGCATACCTGAAAATCTCTGAGGGCTGCAACCGCCACTGCGCCTTCTGCGCCATTCCGCTCATCACAGGCCGCCACAAGTCTGTACCCATCGAGACACTACTCACCGAGGCCCGGCACCTCGCTGCAACGGGCGTGAAGGAACTCAACGTAATCGCACAAGACCTGTCCAGTTACGGCCTCGACCTCACAGGCCGACTGATGCTGCCCGAACTCGTAGACCGACTCGCCGACATCGACGGCATTGAATGGATCCGGCTCCACTACGCCTACCCCACCCAGTTCCCCCACGACCTGCTACCCGTCATGGCCGGCCGGACGAACGTGTGCTCCTACCTCGACATCGCACTGCAACACATCAGCGACAACGTGCTGGCAAACATGCGGCGCCACATCACCGGCGAGCAGACACGCGCACTCATCGACCGAATGCGAAACGAAGTGCCCGACCTCCACCTGCGAACCACCCTCATGGTGGGCTTCCCCGGCGAGGGTGAGCGCGAGTTCGACGAGTTGATGCGCTTTGCCGAGCAGACGCGCTTCGAGCGCATGGGAGCTTTCGCCTACAGCGAGGAAACCGGCACTTACGCCGCGCAGCACCTTCGCGACGAAATCCCCGCCACAGTGAAACAGCAACGCCTCGACGCGCTCATGGCCTTGCAGGAAGACGTCTCCCTCTCCATCCAGGAGCGGAAAGTGGGACGCCGGCTGCGCGTGATCATCGACAGCGAAACCGACCAGTACTACATCGGCCGCACCGAGTGGGACTCGCCCGAAGTGGACCCCGAGGTGCTGGTCGAAAAGAGCCGACCGCTCACCATCGGCGAGTTCTGCGACGTGGAAATCACCGAAGCCCTGCCCTTCGAGCTGGTCGCCCGGGTGTGCGGGTAATTCCAATCGACTTCGTTGCCACCGGTTGTCTGAGATAATCTGCTCAGTCGGCTGATTTAAGACAGAAAGACAAGAAGATAAAGACACGACTTGCTACATACGCATAATCAGTTTTAATTCAATCGGTTACAATCAATCTTTTGTTTCGTTTCGAGCACCTTGAAGAAGATATTCTACAGACGAAAACTGTGACAAAGCACAAAAAAAGTACGTCAGGCCTGCGGTTCCTTATCCCCGCCAGCGGGCTCATCCTGATCGGCGTAAGTGCCGTATTGCGCCTGCTCGCGCTCGCGGCGTAGACGGTCGCGCTTGCGAAGCACGAGCCACAAAAGGAAGATAATCACCAGCGAGCCGCCTATCACGCCGAAATAATACAGATACTGCCCCGAGGCCAGCCGACCGCGAGCCATCCACGCCAATACGGCAAGATAAATCAGCAGGGCAAGGGGCAAAACGGTAGTGCGGGTGAATCGTGATTTCATTGTGGCGGTTCTATTTCGTGGTAATAAGCCGACAGCGATGGGTGAAACAAGCCGTGGCTAAGGTAATTATATATGTCTATGCACGCCCATGCGTCGATGGCGGCATAGCGCTGCTGAGCCTCGGTGAGCTCGGGCGCCTCCCAGTTGGTCAACTGCTGCGACTTGCTGATGCGCCGGCCGAACAGAATCGCGTAAATCTTTTGGAGGCTCAAATCGTTGATCTCATACTCGCTCACCACCGACTGGATGTCGACAAACCCCTTCGGTTCCATCTCCGCCTCCATGCGGCGCATCTGGTTGAAGTCATCGTGCACCGACAGGCCAACCTTGGTCACCGACTCATCTTCCAGAAACTCGCGCAACAACGCGGGCATTCCCAAGCGGCACACGCGGAACAGGAAGCACTCCAGCGGCGTGGCCAACTGAATCAGTGCCACCTTGTGACGCACACCGGCGCGGAACGACGGCCGCGTCTCGGTGTCAAACCCGATCAGCGAGAACCGCCGAAGCCGCTCCACGGCCGGACGCACCTGCGAGAACTTGTCGACAACATAAATATCGCCCCTGAAGTCAACCACGGGCAATTCGTTGATCTGCTCTTTAGTTATCGAAACTTTTTTCATCGCTCTGACTTTCGGTTCGCGTCATGAGAGTGCTTTTCGCGTTGCCGACGCAAAATTACTGCTTTTCGCCCACACTGCCAAAAATCGTAGACCGTTTTTCGCAGTTTAAAATATGTGGTTGGCAGTAGTTTGCTGTATTCCAAGTGATGATGTACCGATAAACACATTCAGCACACTCCGAATGCCTGAGGAACGAGCATTCAGGTCATCACTCTTTCAGCAAACTCGCCTAAACTCAAGTGAGTTTGTCTATTTCTTCAATGGTAAGACCGGTTGCTTGCGCTATAAGTGCTTTATCAATGCCCATCGATAGCATTTTGCGGGCGATTTCGTTAGTACTTTCGGCACGCCCTTCGGCAAGACCCTCCGCACGACCCTCCGCACGACCCTCGGCAAGACCCTCCACACGACCCTCGGCACGACCCTCTAAGTGTCCTTCACCTCGGGCGGTGATGATTTGATCTTGCAGAATCACACGGTCGTCCAAATAGCGGCGGTAGGCCGCGCGCTCGGATGTGCTCATTTGAGCAATGCTCAACTTCGCGCGAGCCTCTTGAAGGCCGGGGGCACTCGCCTCTTCAGGAATGTCACTATTTGCCAAAAAATACAACCATTGATCCAACGGAGTGCGTGACCAACGATCAAAG
>CACYCT010000159.1 GCA_902772965.1 uncultured Bacteroidales bacterium
CAAATTGTTGAACAATGGATTTGTCTGATTAAACTGATTTTGTCTTTTTGTGCCACATCATCATAGGTTATGTCTTTTTGTCTTCAGAACCTTCCAGCCAAAATTTCAGGCAACAATGTACCATATCCCAATAAGTTTTCTTACCTTTGCGGCCTATAAACTAATATTGCGACTATGAGAACTATTCAAAAACTCTTCCGTGCGGCTATGGTGATTGTCCTGCTGCCGCTATCCATGGCGCTCTCGGCGCAAAACCTGCAGGGAGCCGAGGCTATGGACTGGGCCAAGTCGAACGTCGACCGCCTCGTGGGACACTACCTCTCGGTGTCAGGCAACAAACTGGATCCCGACGAGATGCGTAAGGAACTCTCCGAAATCGGTTACGACGGCTCGAACGTGGTGTTCTACCGCGACGCCGAGCGCTATCTCGTGGCCGAGGCCTACGACCGTATGCTCAAGAAAGCCTATAAGGACAACAAGCGCTCGGTGATTATCCTCACCGGCCCGGGCGCGAGCGGAAAAAGCACAGCCACGAAAACCCTCGACTACTCCAACGAGGGTCTGCTCTACGACGGGGCGTTCAACAGTTACTCCTCGCTCAAGTCGGCCGTCGACCGCGCCTATGCCGCCGGAATGACCAAGGTGAGCGTTATCGCGGTGTACAACGACATCCTCTCGTGTTTCAAAAACTCGGTCGAGCGCGGGAAGCGGTCTGGCCGCTACCTCGGTGTGGGCTACCTGAGCAACGCCTACAAACGCAACGCCGGAAAACTGGCCAAACTCCATAACGAATACCCCGAAATCGACATCACCGGAATCGACAACAGCCACAACAACGGCGGCCGCCGGGTGGACCTTGACCAAATCCTGAAGTGGGACTTCTCCATCGACAACGAAACGATGAACCGCATCCTCGTGTTCCTGCTCCACAAAATCGACGAGGGCGACATCTCTCCCTATTACTACCGCACCGTGGGCGGCGACACGGCCGACTTGGAAGACCTTGACGACTTCGGCCAATCACTTGCCGACGAACTCGCCCGACGTGTGAAAGACGCCCAGAGTAAACCAAACGGCAAACTCCCAAAATGAATAAGGCAATCACATTCCCGCTGCTGCTCGCGGCCATCGCGCTACTGGTGTGGAACGAGTACCACCGCGTGCACGTGAAACGCCTCTTAGTCGAGGCCGTGGACAACCTCGTTGTCGACATCGACACGTCGCGCCTCGACACGTCGCTCAACGGCAAACTTGTCTACTACGGCGCGTTCGCCCACCGAGGCGAGCAAGTCCACGACCCGCTCTTCGGCTACGGCGGGCCATACATGCGCGTGGAGCGGAAAGTGGAATACTACCAGTGGAAAGAGACAAAGCACCAATCGGAACGCACTGACCGCAACGGCGACAAGCATTACGAGACACGCTACACCTACGGCCACGCATGGGTCGACAAACCCATCAACTCCGACGACTTCCACGGCGCGAACTCGGAGCATTACAAAAACACCGTGCTCGTCAGCATTCCGCCCGCGCGCGCTTATTCACGCGGCAGCCGGATGGGGCCGTACCTGCTCTCGAAGGAACTGATCGACAGCATGCCGCCGGTGCTGCAGGGCACTGTCACACCCGACACCCTCAGCGACATCTTCCGCGCTGCCATCGACAGCACGACACAGGGCGGAATAATACCCCACCATACCCGCGGCGACACCGTTTACTATGGCGACCGCCCGTGGCAACCCATGATCGGCGACGTGAGGGTCGTGTTCACCTATAGCCGGCCGGCGTTCATGTATGCCATGGCCCAGCCCTACGGCCGATTCCTGCGGCCGTTCCGCGCCTCCGACGGTTACTGGTTCACAATCAGCCGGATGAGCACACAGCAATTCAACCCCGAAGAGTCACTCGAGTTCGAGCAATGGGGACAACGGATGCTCGCGTGGTGTCTGCGCGTAATCGGGTGGCTGATGATGATCGGCGGAGTGAAAAACCTATTCGAGTGGCTCCGGCGGCCGTTGGAGAACATCCCCGTGCTGGGTCCGCTGGTGTCGTTCGGCATCGGAGCGGTGGCTTTCATCGTCGGCACACTGCTCACCCTGCTCGTTGTGGGCGCGGCGCTGATCGTGTTCCGCCCATGGGTGGGACTGGCCATCTTCGGCGTCATAGCCGCGATTGTTACCGTCCTGATTATCGTCAAGCGCCGCTCACAGCCAAAACCACCCCCCATACCCATCCCGGCGCCGCCACAAATACCCGCCAAGAAAGTTTAATCAGTGTTAACTTGGCCGGAAAAACTTGGGCGATTCAAGTTTAATACCTACCTTTGTTGGCTCAAAAAACAACAAACCATTTAAACTACATAACAACATGGCATTTTTGACAAACGACAAACTCGTGATTGTTGGTGCCGCCGGAATGATCGGCTCCAACATGGTGCAAACAGCCCTGATGATGGGTCTTACCAGTGACATCTGCCTCTATGACGTGTTCTCGCCCGAAGGCGTGGCCGAGGAAATGCGTCAAAGCGGTTTCGGCGACGTGAACATCGTTGCCACCACCGACGCAGCCGAGGCATTCACCAACGCCAAGTATATCATCTCCAGCGGCGGCGCGCCACGCAAAGCCGGCATGACCCGCGAAGACCTGCTCAAAGGCAACTGCGAAATCGCCGAAGGTCTCGGAAAAGACATCAAGAAATACTGCCCCGACGTGAAGCATGTGGTGATTATCTTCAACCCGGCCGACCTCACCGGTCTGGTAACCCTGCTCTACTCCGGCCTGAAACCCTCGCAGGTGACCACCCTCGCCGGCCTCGACTCCACCCGCCTGCAAAGCGCCCTGGCCAAGCACTTCGGCGTGATGCAAAGCAAGGTCACCGGTTGCGCCACCTATGGCGGCCACGGCGAACAGATGGCTGTGTTCGGCTCGCAGGTGAAAATCGACGGTAAACCGCTCAACGACCTCATCAGCGAAGGTAAACTCACCCACGCCCAATGGGAACAGATGAAAACCGACGTCACCAAAGGCGGAGCCAAGATTATCGAACTCCGCGGCCGCAGTTCGTTCCAAAGCCCGTCGTACCTCTCCGTTGAGATGATTCGCTCGGTCATGGGCGGCGAGGCATTCCGCTGGCCCGCTGGTACCTACGTGAAAAACGACAAGTACCAATCCATCATGATGGCTATGGACACCACCCTCGACACCAACGGCTGCACCTACCGCATGCCCGTCGGAACCGCCGAGGAAATGGATAAACTCGACGCCTCCTACCACCACCTTTGCGAGATGCGCGACGAACTGGTCACCCTCGGCATCGTGCCTCCCGTCGCGGAATGGAGCAAACTCAACCCCAACCTGTAAACACCGCGTAACAACGCCACCATAAAACGCTTCCGCGCCGGATACAACCGACGCGGAAGCGTGTTTCAATGGCCATTAACCAAACTCGAAGCCGCGGCGATGTCAGATTCGGCCGGCGTCGCGGTAACTGTAATAGCGGTTGCCGCGGCAAACGATGATGTGGTCGAGCAGCTGGATTTCCAGCGTCCGGCACGCGCTGAGCACGCGCTCGGTTAGGTTGTCGTCTTGCGCACTGGGGTTGAGCGTGTCACTGGGGTGGTTGTGGGCGAGGATGATGCCGTGGGCAAGATGGTTGACGGCCGGCTTGAGAATCATTTTGATGTCGGCCACGGTCATCGCCGTGCCGCCGGCACTGATGCGCTCATGCGTAATCACGCGCTTGCCGCGGTTGAGCAGCAACACCCAGAGTTCTTCGTGGGTCAGGTGCTCCATACGCGGTCGCAGATAGGCGTAGGCTTCGGCGCTGCTGCAGATCTGATGGTCGTTGTCGAAGTCCTCGAGATGGTATCGCCGGGCGATTTCGAGGGCTGCCTGTATTTGCAGGGCCTTGACTTCGCCAATGCCTTTGTAGGCGCGCAAGAGGTCTATCCACTCGCGGCGCGCCAAGTGGCCGAAACGCTGGTCGTGGTCGTCGAGAATGCGCTTGCACAGCTCCACCACGTGCTCGCCACGGCTGCCGGTGCCAATCAGCACGGCAATCAGTTCGGCCTGCGACAGGGCCGTGAATCCAAGGCGTTTGGCTTTCTCGCGGGGGCGGTCGTCCGCGGCCACATCTTCGTGCAGGGTATGTGACGCGGGGCGGGGCAGGTCGTAAAAATCAGTTACGTTCATTTTCCTTTGCGCATTTGAATCTCCTGCTCAATGTCGCGGCCGTGGCCGAGCAGAATCTTCCACACCCACGCGCGGAGGAAACCGGTGCCGTAACTGAACAGCTGCACAAACGAGGCCACAACAGCCATGAGCGAGATTTTGAGTGAGCGAGTCTTGACCAGCGCCGCAATCCACAGCATCAGCGCGTACACCGCAATCGGCAGTATCGCCCACCAACGCCAAAACAGCGCGAGCACAACCAACGTCACGCACCCCACGACAAACACCGCCGGCAGGGTGTGCACCAACTTGAGTGAGTCGGGGTAAAGCAACTTCAGCGTAATCCGCGACATGCCGAACACATGGGTCTGCCGGGCGAACTTGCGCAGGCTCACGCGGCGTTTGTGGTACACATACGCCTGACGGATCAGTTGGATATCGAATCCGGCCTGACGGATGCGTGTGCTCATGTCGATGTCCTCACTGAACATCTCGCGGAATCCGCCCACAGTCTGCCACACCTCGCGACTATACCCCATGTTGAACGACCGCGGCACAAAGCGCTCCATCTGCACCTTTCCGCCACGGATTCCTCCGGTGGTGAGCAGCGAGGTCATGGCGAAATTGATGGCCTTCTGCACGTCGGTGAAGTCGTCGGCCGCCGCGTCAGGTCCGCCGAAGCAGGGTGTGTAGTGCTCGTCGAGGGCGCGGGTGAGGGTGGCGAAGTAGTCGGGCGGAATCACGCAGTCGCTGTCGAAGAAGATGAAGTAGTCGCCGGCGGCGTTGTCGATGCCGTGGTTGCGGGCGATGGACCGGCCTTCGTTCGACTTGAAGAAGTAGTGCGCATCGAGCCGGTCGGCATATCGCTCGACGATGTCGCCGCAGGGGTCGGTGGAGCCGTCTTCGACTATAAGCACCTCGAAGTTATGCAGTGTTTGGGCAACGAGGCTCTTGAGGAGGTCGTCGACTTCGTCGCGACGGTTATAGACAGGTACGATAACCGAGAATTGTGGCATATCAGGCGGGGGTTAGGGTTCGACAGTGCAAAGTTACCATTTTTTTGGCGAACCACCCTCGCTCTTGCCGATAATTCTCTTTTTTTGACACGGCAATTTCATTTAAAAAAGTTTTTGAAGGCGAAAGATGGGTCATTTTTTATAGAAAATCACTAAATTTGCACGCAGCGATG
>CACYCT010000160.1 GCA_902772965.1 uncultured Bacteroidales bacterium
CGGTGGCGTCGATACCGAGCACGCGGAGCATCGTCTCCTCGCTCTCCGGACCCTGCACTGCAAGCTGTGCGTAGTGCTCGCTCTGGTTCTCCACAGTGACGTCGAAGGCGGGAGCCTGCTCACGAATCCAAGCCACGTCTTTGTCGATGTTGGCGGCGTTGATGACGAGGAAGAGGTCGTTGGGTCCCATCTTGTACACAAGCAGGTCGTCAACAGTACCTCCGTCGGGGTAGAGCATCATGCCGTAGAACACTTTTCCGATGGGAGCGTCGGCGATGTCGTTTGTGAAGATGTAGTTGACGAATTTCTCGGCTTGCGGTCCTGTGACGTGCACTTCGCCCATGTGCGAAACGTCGAACACACCCACGTTTTGGCGCACGGCGTTGTGCTCGGTGGTGATGTCGCTGTACTGGATGGGCATGTCAAAGCCGGCAAAGGGGGTCATCAAGGCTCCCAAAGCAACGTGCTTGTCGTGCAGACAGGTGGTTTTGATTTCTTCTGCCATAAGTTTGGAGTAAGGTTTATGGATTGAATAAAAGGTTAATGAATTGTTCGGTAGTAAGGTTTACAATCACTTTGCCGAGGTCGACGCCATCGAGGGCGGCAGCCACATCGGCAGCGGTAAAGGGAACTCCGGTGAGGCGGCGAATGAGTTCACTGTCGAGGTCGCCGGTGAGGAAAAAGTCGCCGGCGATGTTGGCATGGGTGATGAGGTTGGCGCGTAGTTCGAGTTCGGCAATCAGTTCGCCCACGCCGTCGATTCGGCCTTTCCGGGTGATGTTGCAGCGCGGGTTGTTGCCCAGGATAAACTTGGGAGAGAAGTATGGCTCGGCAATTCGCTCGATCTGAACAACGTCGTCCGCGGTGAGGTTGATTTCACCTTCGCAGAGTGTTTTCTTGACGTGGGTTTTGAAGTCGGCCAGGGAGATGTCGATGTGACTTCTGATGGTGGTGATTCGGCTGGCTACGCTGGCCACTCCCTTTGACTGAAGTTTCTCGCGCGATGGGGTGATGGCGTGCACGATGTGTGTCATGTCGGAGTCGTAAAGCATGGTTCCGTGCACGATGCTTCGGCCGGGGATATGATAGAAAGCGTTGCCGCTCACTTTCCGGTCGTCGATGAGCACGTCGTTGCGGCCGGTGTCAGACGCGTTAAGTCCGAGTCGGCGCAGGGTGTCGACCACGGCATGGGTGTAGCGCGAGAATGTGGTGGTGACGTCGTCGGAGTGGGTAACGTAACTGAACATGATGTTGTTCATGTCGGCGAACACGCAACCTCCACCGCTTTTGCGCCGGTAGTAATGAATCCCGTTTCGGTGACAGTAGTCGAGGTTCACCTCGTTTTCTATCAGCTGGTTGCGGCCGAAGATTACCGTTGGCTCCACTTGCCACATGAAAAACAGTTCCGGCTCGTTGCTGCAGCGCGCCATATACTCTTCCATCGCCAGATAGAAGGGCAGCGGTCGGACGCGGTTGTCGGGCAGGTTGACGTATTTCATATGTGGTCGTGAATCAATCTACAAAATTAGCAATAATTCTTGATATGGACGTAATATGGGTTAAAATTTCTGTTGTTATACGTTTCTTGGTTTGAGTTCACGCGCATTGGGCTTGCGGGTAATGGGATCAGGCTGATGGATTTAGTGTTCAAATGTTTCGGCCACGCGTTTGAGCTGCTCTATGATGTTGATACCCTGCGGGCAGTGGGCCTCGCAGTGTCCGCACCCGATGCAGTCGCCGGCGCGTCCGTGGTTCTTGGAGTGCATGTTGTAGTACATCTGTGAGTTGCCTTTGTAATCGGTTCCGAGCATATGCATCGTGTTGTAGACATTGAAGTACTCCGGAATGCAGATATTCAGCGGGCAGCCGTCGGTGCAGTAATGGCAGGCGGTGCAGGGGATGGCGATGGAGTTGCGAATCAAATCGGCCGCCTGATTGACAATGGCGTGTTCCTGCTCTGTGAGTGGCTCAAAGTGACGCATGTAACCGGTGTTGTCGTCAACCTGCTCCATATTGCTCATTCCGCTGAGCACGACCATCACTTCGGGCAGCGAGGCGGCATACCGAATGGCCCATGAAGCTGCGCTGGCATCGGGAAGGTGGGAACGGAAGAGGTCGTTCACCGCCTGCGGCACGCGAGCGAGTGCTCCGCCGCGAACGGGTTCCATCACGATAACGGGTTTTCCGTGGCGCTTGCAAATGTCATAGCATACGCGTGACTCCACGGCCGGACTGTCCCAGTCGAGGTAGTTGATCTGCAATTGGACGCACTCTATTTCGGGGTGTTCGGTGAGAAGTCGCTCAAGAAGTGGAGAGTCACCGTGGAAGGAGAATCCGATGTGCCGAATGCGTCCCTCCTGTTTTTTGCGTGCGATAAATCCCCAACCGTCGTGCCGGTCGATGATGCGAGTGTAGTCGGGGTTGAGGGCGTGGAGCAGGTAGTAGTCGAAGTATTCTATTCCGCAACGCTGCAGTTGCTCGTTGAAGATACGCTCCATGTCTTCGGCTGTGTTGATAAGCCAACAGGGCAGTTTGCTTGTGACGGTGAAACGTTCGCGGGGATACCGCTCGACAACCGCTTGACGTAACACGCCCTCGCTCGCTCCGCCATGATAGGGATACGCCGTGTCGAAATAGGTGAATCCGCGTTCGATGAACATGTCCACCATTTGCTTCGTCTGCTCGATGTTGATGCTTGTTTGGTCGTTGGCGTCGGTTAAGGGCAGACGCATCAGCCCGAATCCGAGTTTCTTCATGACCGCAGCAAATATTTGATTACCAAATAGCCACCCAAAACTTGCAGCGCCATACCGGGAAGTCCCATCCGGAAGTCTTGCGCTCCGGCGTATACCGATCCGTGAATGATGGATTCAATGGTGCAACCGAGCACTTGATATCCCAAAACGACGCAGAGGATAAGAAGCAGTGATACGCTTCCCGCGCGCCGGGCCACAAACGCGGCGATGAAGGCCAGCAGTGTGGACTTCATCAGGATGACCGGAAGCATCACCGCCGCGGGCATGCCGAAAAGCAGATGGTTGACCACGGGCGAGAGCACGGCGGTGAGCAGTCCCACCTTCCAGCCATATTTGTATGCAGCCACGAGGGTGAAAAAGTAGATGGGCAACCAGATGAGTCCGCCTTGCGGAATCAGGTGGCACAGTTGCGGCAAAACGATGTTGCCCACAACAAACAGCGCCGCAATGATATAGGCGCGCATTTCACGGTAGCCGATAGAGTAGAGTTTTACAGTTGTCGCTTGCATATGGTTATTGATTTTGATTTGCGGTGTTGGCGTTGCGCATGGCTTCAAAGTGTTCGCGAAGCAGTCGCTCAACTTCACGGGCATTCCGCGCCGGCGAGACGATTTGCTCCAGCGGGCAACGCGTGTCGCCGGCGGGGATAATAATCAGGTCAACTAATCGGTCTGTTCTCCAATGGATTCCGGCGTGGTCGAGTAGGGGAGTGGCCAGTCGGCTCATCACCGGGGCATAAACCTCGCTCACGCCGCCTTGTACCATCAGACCTGCCGCGGCTTTACCCACCACCTTGTCGGCCACCCGCGCCCGGCAAAGCCGCCACGGCTCGTTGTCGAGCAGCCAGATCAGGTCGCGTACGCCCTTTTTGGAGTACGTGGTCACTTCGCCGTTGTTTTCAACCACCAACGAGCATGCGGTGTCGTTGAGAATCGCAATAAGTTGTTCCATCTTTACGCGACAAAATTACTCAATTATCCTGAGTTGCGCAAATGGCGGTTCATTGAGATGGCATTTCCCGCATTCGGTTAAAAATGGTTTCTGTACGAAAAGCGCCGTCTCGGGTTTGCGAGGCGGCGCTTGATATGTGGTTGTTGTCGGGATTGGTTATTTGATTATTTTGGTTGCGTTGGTGGTTCCGTCACTGTAGCGTGTGGTGACGATGTTTATGCCGTCGAAGGGCTTGTCGCTCGATTGTCCGGCGAGGTTGGTGTAGGTCACACTCACTTTTGCACGGCCATCGCGCAGGTCTGTAACCGCGGTGATGGGATTGTTAGGAATCGGCGCGGTCCAGTTGAGGGTGAAATCCTTATTAATTGTAATAAACTCAGTTGTTATAGGGCATTTCACGTCATATGTATAAGTGACAGAACCAGAAGCGGTGTTGCTGGTGGGATCTTCGATAGCGTTTGTGAGCAGCAAGATTTTGCCTTTCACATTTTGAGGCTCAACCGCTTCGGATGTGGTGGCCACACGCTTTTGACCTTCAATAATTGTTCCGCCGGAAGTCCACTCAAGCACACGTGATGGATCAAATTTTGATTCCACGCCACCGAAGTTTGTTTCGGTCATGCGTGACCAAATGGGTTGGTCATTATCCGTGTTGTCGTCAAGCCGCAGGTAGTAGTAGCGCTCGCCATCAGCGGTTACTGCCGCCTCGGCGATAAGATTACGGGTTTGGTACCCATACGAGAGAAGAGCACCTAACGTCTGAGGTGACCTCGATAAGAAGGAGGTAGCACTTAGATTAAGTTCTGTGAGATGGTTACTATGACAGTGAAGTTGATCAAGCTTCGTCTGTTTGCTTAAGTCGAGTGTAGTTAGTAAATTTTTACTGCAAATGAGACTAGTAAGGCTTTGCTTGCTTATATCAATCTCTGAAATTTGGTTAAATGAAAAATTCAAATCACTTATTTGTGGATTTTTACTGATATCTAAAGATGATAGTTGATTGCGTGAAACATCAAGCGATTGTAATTCGATATTGTCGCTCAAGTCAATGTTACTTAGACAGTTCTTGCCGCAACTTAGTTCGATTAGTGCTGCGTTTTTAGTTATATCAAGGTCTGATAACTGATTGTTACCACAATCTAATTCCTTTAAGGTAATGTTGTTACTCACATCAAGAACTGTTAATTGATTATAGCTGCAACTAAGGAAAATGAGTTCAGTGCAGTTGCTGATATTAAGCATTGTAAGTTTGTTAAATTCACAATACAGTGTGTCAAGGAAAACGTTCGTGTTTAAATCAAGAGAGATAAGTTGGTTGTTATCACAAATTAATTTTTTAATGGCTGTAAAATTGCCTATTCCTTCCAAAGAAGCAATTTCCTTCTTTGAGCACGTGATTGAATCCACTTCTGCGATTTCGGCGTCTGTGAGCACGCCGTCTTGGCCGTAGGATTGGCTGAGGATAAAGTTGCGGAAGTTCGCGTCGGGGAAGGTGGTTTCGTTGATAACCACGTCGGCGTGGGCGGACAGGCCGCTCAACAGTGCCAGAAGCATGACCGCCGGAAGGTGGGCTTTGCGGCACATCAGGGTCAGGAGTTTGACAATTTGTTTCATGATGTCTGTTTGTTCGCCTCATGAAGTCCCGACATTCGGCATGGTTTTGAGGTTGA
>CACYCT010000161.1 GCA_902772965.1 uncultured Bacteroidales bacterium
CTGTTTTTCTCCAGGATATTCGATTCTCAGGGAGTAGATTTTGAACTGTGAGCCGAAAAATGCGAAAATGTGGCGTATTCCCGCCAAATATTTACGGTTGTTTTTGTCCCATCCATACACGGCACCCTTTTCGTCACTGAAAACGATGTAGTCTTCATTCTGGATTTTCTTATGTATGTCTTTGGGATGCAACAAAGGTCTTTCGTGTTTTATGGTGCTCATTACCACTTTTTCACCGTTTTTTAGGCGTTTCATGTTTTCCTTATTGTCCTCTTTCCACTTTTCGGTCGGAGTCTTTTGAGGGTGTTTTGTTTGTGTTTTTTCCGGTTTGGGCTTCACCTGCTCCGTCTTGGGCTTCTGCTTTTTGCTCGTGCCCTTGTTTGTTTGGGCTGTCAGCGAATCAGGTAATAGCAGAACGACCAAAACCGTTATTAGGCTAACAACTATATATTTAGAGCATTTCATTGCGTTTTTTTGAATAATCTAAGTTTGCTTATCTGATTGCGCAGTTGTTTGAGCTTCGGGGCGAGCCCTGTGGGGCTTACGCCCCCGAAGACTCAAACAACGGTTAATGTTTTTGTTTTCTTTTTTTATTTATGAAGGGTGGAAACTAAAGGGCGAGGCGGAAGCCAAGGAGGTTGATCTGGTGCGACGGCGAGTAGCCGTCCCGGAACGACACGCGGCAGTGCCCGGCGTCGAACTCGCTGCCTCCACGGAACACGCGGGAGGAGCCGGATGTAGGACCGGTGGGGTTGTACTGCGAACCGCTACTATAATTGTCGTACCAGTCTTGGCACCACTCCCACACGTTGCCGCTCATATCGTACAAGCCCAATTCGTTAGGTGACTTGGTGCCAACGGGATGCATAGTGCCGCCGTTGTTGCCGTCATACCACGCCACAGCGTCAAGGCTGTTGCTGCCGGAGTATTTGTAGCCGCGGCTTTTATTTCCGCCGCGGGCGGCATACTCCCATTCCGCCTCGGTGGGCAGGCGGAAGTTAGCGCCCGTCAGCCGGTTCAGCTTAGTGATGAACTCTTTGCAGTCGTCCCAGCTCACGAGCTCCACCGGGCGCTGCAGGTTGCCGGTGATTCGGCTGGGATTGCTGCCCATCACCGCCTGCCACAGCGCCTGCGTCACCTCGGTCTGACCGATATAGTAGTTGCTTAAGGTAACTTTATGTGCCGGCTTTTCAGCTCTACCGGCATCGTTGCCCTGCTCGGCGGTGGCACCCATTGTGAATGTGCCGCCCTCGACGGCGACCATCGTAAACGTCACGCCGCCAACCGTAAAAGTGCGATTCCCCAACGAAGATGACGAAGATGAGGCAGCGCGATTGTTATACCCCTGATCATAGGGCGTTGTCGCTGTCTTTGTGGTCATTCTCTTTTCAGTGACATATTTGATTTCATTACTATCATCGCCGCCTTCCGATGTTTTGCTTAAGATGATGAGTATCAGTATCAGCAGAGCGAAAACGATGAATGTGAAGGTTGCGGCAAAGTAACTGAAGCGGGAGGGCTTGTAGTTGCTAACGAGTTCGCCGAGGTTTTGATAATCAGTTATGCTATCGTTGGGGCGGACCTCGTCTTCTTCGAAAAGGTTGACAGTAAGCAGTTCGCCCGGGAAGTAGGTCTTGGTTCCGAAACGTCTTATAAAGAACTGCTTATCCTTGTTTTTGGGGTCCTTTGCCCAAGCGCGGAGCTTGGCGTGGTTGATTGGGGTTAAATTGGAGTGGTCGGAATGGCTAAATCCTCCGACTCGGGTTTCTTCGTCGTCGCCTTCGAGTTTGGAAACGTTCTCGCCGAGGCGCCGGCGCACTTCGGCAATGGATTGCGGGCGTTTGGCGCGAGTGGGCTGCATCATCCACTGTATCAGCTCGCGCATCGGCCGGCTGACACTATCGGGGAAGTGGAAGGCGGCAGTCCCTTGGTCGCTGATGTCGCTGGTTTTCGGTGGTTTCTGAGCCGTGAGAATGCGATAGAGGGTGGCGCCGAGCGAGTAGAGGTCGGTCCACGGTCCGAACTTGTCGGCGCTGCCTTCGATGAGTTCGAGGGGGGCGTATTCGGGCGTGAGGGTGACCAGCGACGATGTGCCGGAGCCGGCGTCGGTCTGCTTGCTGGAGCCGAAGTCGATGAGGTAGGCGCTGCCGCGGCTGTCGACCATGATGTTGCCGGGCTTGATGTCGAGGTGGTAGAGCGGCGGGTTGCTGCGGTGCACCTCGTCGAGGGCTTCGAGCATATCGTTGAGAATGGAGCGCACCTCCTGCTCCGTCATTGGCGAGCCGCCGAGGTGCTCCATGCGGCGGGCGAGCGACTCGCCGTCGATGTAGTTCATCACATAGTACGACGTGCCGTTCTCTTCGAAAAACGCGAGCACCTTGACGATGTGCTCGTTCTTCAGCCCGCGCAGGCGCATGGCTTCTTTGCGGAACTTCTCGCGCATCCGGTCGTTCTCAGCGCGTTTCTCGCTGTTGCTGACGCTGACCGTGGTGCTGTCCTCGTCACGCTGGTTGACACCGCGCATAAAAAACTCTTTGATGGCGACGCGGTCGCCGAACTCGTCAATGGCGGCATAGGTGATGCCGAAGCCCCCCGAGGCAAGATGGCGCTCGATGCGGTAGCGGCTGTTCAGCTTTGCCCCAACGGGGAGTATGATTGATTGGTTGATTTCTTCCATATGAGGTGTTATCTCGAAATATGCTCGATTTTGGGTAGATTCGTGCCCTGAGTGGGGCTGTCAGGACCTTGTTGAGGTTGCTTTTCGGGTTTTTCCTTTTTCTCCGTTTTCTCTTGTTTCTCTCCCTTTACTGCTTCCTTTATTTCATCAGCTTGCTTTGTACCTTTTTCGTTTTTATCTGCCTTCTATTTTCCAATTTCCTCTTTTACTGCCGCGTTTATTTTCCGAGCAGTTGAGTCTTTTTGTTTGTCGGCAGATTTGTCGGAAGAAGTGTTTTTGTCGGGTTCTTTCGGCGGTGTTTGAGGTTGTTGACCGGCTCCATCGCCATTGTTGACATTTTTGGGAGGCGTAGCAATAGGAATCGGTCGTGCAGAGTTTATTGATTTGTTGGGGGCTTCGCGTTGTAAGATAGTGGTGTCTTGTGGCGCTTCGGTTGTGTGCGGTTGGTACAAGAATTTATATCCTGCGAAGGCAAGCAGGGCGAGCAAGCAGGCGGCGGCGAAGTAGATTGGGAGCAGCGATCGGCGTGGTGCTGCCGGGCGCTCGGGCTCAGGTTCCACTACGATTACGTCGTAGGCTTGTTCGGCTTTTGCGAGGGCTGAAGTTTCGGCTTTGCTTTCGCTCCGGCTGAAGAGGTTCACGGCGTTGAAGCGTGAGGTGTCTTCATCGTCGGGCAGGGCGTCGTCGCCGAGTTCCCGCTCCACCGAGGCGACGTGCACGAGATAGGCGCTATGGTTGTCGAGGTTGAGGACGGTGGCGTTGACGAGGGCTTCGCGCTTCTCCTCGTCGGTGGTGTTGTCGGCCACGAGGCGGAGGAGCCGGTCGTCGGTCATCTGCTCGAGCATGCCGTCGGAGCAGAGGTAGAAGTAGTCGCCCGGGCGCACGTCGGCGATGTGCACGATGTCGGGCTGCACGCGCATGTCGCAGCCGGGCTGAATGGCGCGGGTGATGACGTTTTTCTGCGGGTGGGTGTTGATTTCGTCGCGGGTGATTTCGCCGGCTTGGAAGAGGTCGGTCACGAGCGAGTGGTCGCGCGAGATGTAGCGTATTTCGCCTGTGGCGGGGCGCAGGTGGTAGATACGGCTGTCGCCGATGTGGGCTGCCGTGACGCCGCCGCGGTGCAGATATAATAAGGTGAGGGTGGTTCCCATGCGGCGCTGTCCGCCGGTGTCGCGCGCGTCGAGCAGGGTGTAGGCGGCGGCAAGGGCGTCGAGCAGGATGGTGTCGGTGAAAGGCTCGTCGGCGCGGTGGTTGCGGCGGATGTATTCGCTCATCGCCTGCGCCACGGTGGCGCTTGCCACCTCGCCGTGTTCGTGGCCGCCCATGCCGTCGCACACGATAAAGAGGCGGTCGTCGGGCGTTGCGGTGCCCAAGGCGGGGAAGATGCTGTCTTCCTGATTCTTGCGTCCGCCGAGTTCGTAGACGGCCTGCGGGGGATAGAGTTTGTATTTCATCGGTCAGGATTTTTGTCGGTAAACGATTTCGGTGTCGCCCATCTTGATGGTGGTGCCGTGGTTGAGAATCACTTCCTCGCCCGCTGCGAGCGGCTGTCCGGCTACGTGGGTTTGGTTGGTGTTTCGGTAGTTCTGCACTATGGCGCAGATAGTGCCGTTAGCCAGCCGTGTGATGGTGACGGCGATGTGCTGGCGGCTCATGTATTGGTCGTCGACGTCGAGCATGATGTCGGCGGGTTTCTGTGTGGATTTGCGCCCTACAATGTTACGACCCGTCTGCAAGGTGTACTCGCGTCCGCGGCACACGAGACGGGGTTGCGCGTGAGTGGCGCCGCTCTGTCCGCGGAGCACGGTCGCTTCGCCCGAGGGCTGTCCGCCGAGCTGGGTCGCTCCGTCGTTCGCGGCTTGGGACGTGCCTGTCTGCCGGTCGCCTGAGAGAACGGTCTCGGGACCTGCCGAAGACGGTGCCGCCTGCCCCCGGAAGACGACTTTGAAAGCCTTGCCGCATTTGGGACATTGGCAGTTTATCGCATCGGCATTGTTGGGGTTGGGCACCTTCAGGCTTATGCCGCAGCCCGGACAGGGAGTTTGAACTTCTTGCATGCGTATAGATTTTTGGTTAGGTGCGTTACGCGGGCACTCGGGGGGAGCGAACACCCGCGCAACGCATAATGATGTTAAACGAAGTGGACGTCGACGTCGGTCGCCATGTCGGCGCCGGGGTCGTTGAAGCCGGGTTCCGTAGTCGGTTCAATAGTGGAGTTGTAGGTTTCCGACACGGGTGTGTCGTCGACCGGTGCGGCTTCGCCTTGCTCGTAAGCGGCATGCGTGTAGTCCGGGTGGTTTTGTTGTGCCTCGACTTGTGCAACATATTCGCCCACGGTAGTGCTCGCGCCTGTGCTGAGGTCGATGATGATGTCGGGCTCGGTGAGGCTGCCCGAGTCATCGATGTCGATGATTGCCATTTCGGGTTCTTCTCCACCCATGTCCACACCTTTGTGTCCGCCGGCTTCGATTGTGGCAACGTTAGTTACAGTGACATCGGTGTTCTGCACTTGTTCGACGTTGATTACAC
>CACYCT010000162.1 GCA_902772965.1 uncultured Bacteroidales bacterium
AGGAATGTCACTATTTGCCAAAAAATACAACCATTGATCCAACGGAGTGCGTGACCAACGATCAAAGTCGTTCACTTTCAGAATATAGTACTCCGGATACAACTGATATACCTCTTCTACCTGAAACTTCTGTTTCTGGAACGGCGACAATCGCAACACATCGTCCAGGTGGATTCCGCGGAACTCTGTCTTCCCGTGATACACATAATCTTTTCCCTGACCGAGGTCAAAGTAAACAATGTTGATTGAGTACACTTTCTTTACGTTATCGTAATTCTGACCGCTATCGATATATTCCGACACTAATCGGGATGTGCCGAATAAGATTCGCTGGAAAAACGCGTACTCCGTTTCTCCCTGAACTTCGATCAGCAACAACTCGTCTTTGCTGTTCTTCGCCAACATATCAACACGATTCTGCTTAGCGTCTTCACGGTTTTGGTTGCTCTCGCTTTCCAACAGTTCCTTAATCGTGATTGTGGTACCCAACAGGGTGGACAGAAATCCTTCCAGCACGTCAAAGTTGGCCTTGTCGCGCAACAGGCGTTTCAGCGCCCAGTCAAAACTTATGTAAGGTCGGTCTCTCATATCAGTCCGGTATTTTCCGCAAAAATAATAATAAAATACGAAACCGCCAAATCATCTCGATAAAAACGCTAAAAAACCGCCCCACACCATCGGCAAGTCGAAAAAAAGCAGTAATTTTGTGGGCATATGAAACAACTGATGAACTTCACCGTCCGCGAGGCCATCCGCATCGGCGCCAACTACGCCAACCTGCGGCTGCGGCCCGAGCGCGGCCCGATGCCGGCCATCGAGCCGGGGCAGTTTGTGCAAGTGGAGGTGCCGAGGCAAAAAAGCGCCTTCCTGCGGCGTCCGTTGTCGGTGAACTATGCCGACAGCCGGGAACTTTGGCTGCTGATCCGGCGCGCCGGAGCGGGCACAAACACCCTGTGCGACCTCAACGAGGGCGACCGGCTGAATATCCTGCTCCCGCTCGGACACGGATTCTCGACCAACGTGTCCGGACGCGTGCTGCTCATCGGAGGCGGCGTGGGCGTGGCACCTCTGCTTATGCTCGGACAACGGCTCACCGTCAAAGGGGTTGACGTGAAATTCCTGCTCGGAGCGCGCTCCGCGGCCGACATACTGCAACTCGACCTGTTCCGCCAAACCGCAGAGACTTTCATCACCACCGACGACGGAACACTCGGACACCACGGACCCGTCACCTCGCACCCCATCATGAACTCCGACTTCAACCACATCGCCTGCTGCGGTCCGCTGCCGATGATGAAAGCCGTAGCCTCCATCGCACGGCAACACGGCATAAACTGCGAGGTAAGCCTCGAAAACACCATGGCATGCGGCCTCGGAGCATGCCTGTGCTGCGTAGAAGACACCGCCGACAACGGCAATGTGTGCGTCTGCACCGAAGGACCCGTCTTTAACATCAATCGACTCAAATGGTAGACCTCAGCGTACATATCGGCAACCTCCACCTGCAAAACCCCGTGCTCACCGCCTCAGGAACTTTCGGCTACGGACACGAGTTCGCCGACCTTGTCGACCTCAACCGCCTCGGTGGCATCGTCGTCAAAGGCACAACACTCAACCCCCGCCAGGGCAACCCCTATCCCCGTATGGCCGAGACACCCTCAGGCATGCTCAACGCCGTGGGACTTCAAAACAAAGGGGTCGACCACTTCATCAGCCACATATACCCTACCCTGACATCTCTTGAGACACGGATCATCGTCAACGTGAGCGGATCCACCATCGACGACTACACCGCCGTGTGCGGCCGTCTGGCCCCGCTCGAGCGCATCGACGCCATCGAGGTGAACATCTCCTGCCCCAACGTCAAGCAGGGCGGCATGGCCTTCGGCACCGACCCCGAGCAAACCGCCCGTGTGGTGGAAGCCTGCCGGCAGGCGTGGCCGAGAACGATGATTGTCAAACTCTCGCCCAACGTGACCGACATCACGCGCATCGCCCGCGCCGCAGAACAGGCCGGAGCCGACGCGCTCTCTCTGGTAAACACCTTCCTCGCCATGGCCATCGACACCGAACGCCGGCGACCTATCCTGTCCACCGTCACCGGTGGCCTCAGCGGAGCCGCCATACGGCCGATAGCCGTGAGAATGGTGTGGCAGACAGCCCAAGCGGTTAGCATCCCCATCATCGGCATGGGTGGTATCATGAACGGGCGCGACGCTGTGGAGTTCCTTCTCGCAGGCGCCACCGCCGTGGAAATCGGCACGGCCAACTTCATCAACCCCCGAGTGAGCACCGAAGTGGTCGACTACATCGCCGACTACCTCAACCGACACAACCTCACCTCCGTCGGCCAAATCCTCATGGACAACTGAGCGAATGCCCACAATCCGGGGCAACAAATAAAAGCAACCAATAGCGGCAACCAATCGCTTTCTTCAGTGCGCCTGGCGACGGCGATGGCAGGCACTTTCCCACACCAAGGCAATTGGATAGAATGCCTTTGCCTCAAGCTTCACTTCTCGGCATCCTACGCACCCTCCTTAAAGCCCTTAAAGTCCTTAATATCCCTAATCTCCTTGATTCTCAGGATTGCGTAACCGTGACCGAGCCGTCGGTATACACATATATCGTGATCACACTCTTCAACTGGCGCTCGGCCGGGGAAGTACCACCGCCGGATTGCGCCTGACGCATCGCAACCTGAGCGGAACGCAAGGCCACCTCTTCGGCCAGACGGGTTTGACGCTCACGTTGTGAAGACAAGGGTAAATGCGACTCACGCTCGTCACTGTCAACGAAACTTATCCTGCCAACCTCTTCTTCAGAATCAGAACCGGAGGAGTGCTCAAAGTCGGTCTTCTCATCCACTTGAACAGCCGCGCCGGCAGCCGATAAGTTCGCATTTGGAACCAACATTTCACCTTCGCCGAAGATCAACCAAGTCATGTTGATCTCGGGATAGGCCGCATGAATCTTCTCGAACACCTCATTACTCACCTTCTTGTTGCGGCCATTGAGCAACTGGGAAAGCGACGGACGAGGAATGTTACACGAATCGGCAAAAGTCGAAACCAGTATCCCGTAACGCGAGAAGAACTCTTTCAGTCGTTTGGCAATCGGCGGTGTATCCATAATCAAATCTTCTATATTACACATTAATTATATATGGACAGATGTCGGAACAGACTTGTCAATATTTGACAAGCGCAGGATAGCGGTTTGTGTCCCATATTTCCACATAGCAAAACTTTGTTTTAGTGTCATCATCTGTCAGGTCGAAAAACTCGGAATCGGAACTCAAGAAAATTTGCCGAGAAAATCAGCCAGAAAATTTTCTATCGAAAACGGAGAAAAAACTGGTGACATTTTCATCTTCACGCCAACCGATCTGACAACGTTCTGAGATGGCTCAAAACTGATACCATTTTCCAAACGGTAGAAAAGGGCAGAAAAAGTCAGAAAAATCGGGCGTGCATTTGCAAACATCTCTTTGCGGTTCTAAATTTTTCGGATTGCAAATTTAGAACGGAAATTTGGATTACGCAAATTTTAAAACGAAAATCTGCCAATTTTTCTTTCCAAACTGAAAATCACCACCGCGAGACATATTTACAAAACACTAAAAATTCAACTTAAAGTAAAGTTGATGTTTTATGCGTTAATTGAGCCGTTTTCAATGATTTATCAAGCATAAAACAAGTGTCGGCAGATTGATTTGTCGAAAAACGACAAAAATCTTAAAGCATTGCTATTATTTTTAATTGTATTAGGCTGGTTATTAGTTGGTTATATTGTTTATAAATAAATGTTAATCGCTGTTTTGTCTGGTTTTGTAAACTGTATGATTGGGAATTTCAGATTTTGATTCGAATAGTTGCGATGCTGAACGCGAAAATCATTCGCAAATCGCGCGGTGGATTTCAAAATCCACCCCACCTCAATCGTAAATGGGTGGTTGAATTTGCGAATTTACACTGCCAAACCACCTGTGGTAATTCATGGTAAAACGCCCAATCGGGTCCTCAACTCGATTTCCTGACGTTTTCCGAAGGCTTTTCGACCGATTTTTCACGCAAAAAAATCTCAGATAATTAAACAAGCCCAAAACAACACATAAACAACTACTAAACAAACAGATAAGCACATTCTCCCCAATTTTGCCGTTTTGCTCAGAAAAATCGGAATCAAGCCCTCAGAAGGGTGTTTCTGCGTTATCGGAAAACGATAGGGAGGACTTTTGTGGGGTGATTGGGGTGTATAAAACGGAGAAATCGGGGCAGAAAAAATTGGCCTATTGGTCATTTTGCAGGATAAGAAGTGCCTGAAGAGCCGATTCACACTGGCTTTACAGGCACTTCAAAATTTTCAGGCAAA
>CACYCT010000163.1 GCA_902772965.1 uncultured Bacteroidales bacterium
AACAGTTCCTTTTCCTATATGAATGGTGAGTTTACGATCTCTTTCGATAACGGACAATTCAGCATAAAACCACACGCCTCCACAGACACGGATTCGATAATTAAAGAATTGGAGCACATTATTACCCTATCGTCGGAGACTTTATTGGACAAAACAGGACTGAAAGCCAATCCCACAGACCCTCACACACAGAATCTGCTTAAGGCCAACAGCAGAATGGGATTGTATATTTTGGCAGAAAGAAACCTGGTGGGAAATCTGTCCGACTCGTTGGCCTCGATTCTGCTTCATCAAATCCCGTTGTCGAAACCCCTATTGGAGTATATGAGCCTGTTTGAGAAAGCGCAAAAAGCGTTTTCTTCTTACGAGATTCCCTTCTTCGGCGTTAAATTCGTGAAAAAGGAAGGGAGAGAACGGATTGAGCTGATAAACAAAGAAAAACAATTACCGTTAAGTGCTTGCTCCTCGGGACTGCAATCAGCATTGCCCATGTTAATGGTCATAGACTATGCATTGAAAACGAGGTCATTCAATAACTTTGTCGTGGAAGAACCCGAACAAAATCTTTTCCCCGAGAACCAGAGAGAGATTCTCGGATTCTTCGCACAACGACTATCGGGCAATGTGGAGAACCGTTTTGTTCTTACAACCCATAGCCCATATTTATTGTCGTGCCTGAACGTGTTGATGCTGGCATACAGACTTAATCATTCAGAGCAAGTCCGCAACGAATCGGAAAAGATTATAGACCCGAGCTACGTGGTGAATCCCGATTCGGTGGTTGTGTATTTCCTCAACCCTGACGGTGAGCAATATTGCAGAAATCTGATTTCAGAACGGACTGGTTTGGTGTCTGAAAATGAGTTGGATTCCATATCTGACACTATCGGCGAAGAGTTCAACCAACTTGTGAAGTTGTACATCAAAACACTAAAGAAATAGATATGGCAACCGGAAACATCGCCATCGACCGCCTGCATTTAGACGAAGTGTTTACTGGAAAGTTCGTTCATCGGCCATTTAGCCAATGCTGGAAAGCCAAATGTGATGAAGTATTATTGGTTATTGATGATGATAATGCCAAATGTTCCCGTTTCACCACCGACCGCGACATTGCGGATAAGGCTCTATCGGTTATCAACAAAAACAAACGCGAGATAGTTCTTCTTGCCATCGACAGGCAATTGCTGACAGGCATAGAGGGCGGTATCGCCGACTGCGCCTTATTCGACCAGAGGCAATTCCGCTTCGTTGAGTTCAAAACCAATGCAGAGCGCAATGCCAAAAAGAATTTCGATAAAGCAACAAAACAATTGAAAAACACTTTACGCATATTTTCCGAAAAATTAAAACCAAAGATTCAATTCGACAGTGCTGTGATACTGAGTTGCCATGTTGTAACATCACGCGCATTTCCGAGAAACTCAGCAATGCTGCAGAACTATCAGTTGGAATTTGCCCTCGACACGGAAGGCATTTTCCTCAGTTTTGACAATAAAACCCATTGGGACAACATATAGCGAAGCCGTCTATGCCTTTAACGAATTACGAATTTGGCGAGTAAATTTCATTTCAGCGTGTCATAAAGGCTAAAACACTGGAGGCACGAGCGACTGCGGAATTGTACTTCTTGACGGTGTAGACGTTTGCACCCAAAGGCGACTCATCTGCTTTAATCCACCAAACCATCAACCCGAAAAAAACGGACTGCGTCCGGCGGAAAACCCGTTTTTTGGTTTTATAACACACGATTAACAATCCAAATGGAATAATAGCGTTAACTTTGCGTGTTTAATCGAAATCCATTTGAACCCCAACGCGCAAACAATGAATAGAACCATCACACTCGGGCTGACATTGCTGCTCACGATTGCCTGCGCCGCAAACATGCACGCTCAGCGAATGCCGGCACACCTGAACAAGTTGCTCAACGCCCAATACGCCATCAGTTCGCTCTACGTCGACACGGTGAACAACGACAAACTCACCGAAGACGCCATCCGCGGCATGCTCGAAAAACTCGACCCCCACAGCAGTTACACCGACGCCAACGAGACCAAGGAACTCGAAGCGCCACTGCAAGGCGAGTTCAGCGGAATCGGAATCCAATTCAACATGAAGCAAGACACGCTCTACGTGATTCAGACCACCCCGGGCGGACCGAGCGAGCGCGTGGGTATCCTCGCCGGCGACCGGATCGTCACCGTCAACGACAGCGTAATCGCCGGCGTGAAGATGAAAAACACCGACATCATGAAACGCCTGCGCGGAAAAAAGGGAACCAAGGTGACCGTACAGGTCAAGCGCGGCAACTCCCCCGAACTGATAACATTCCGAATCACGCGCGACAAAATACCCATCCACAGTGTTGACGCGTCGTACATGCTCGACCACCAGACGGGCTACATCCGCATCTCCCGCTTCGGCGCGAAGACCTGCGACGAGATGATTGAGGCCCTCGACGCGCTCACCGCACAGGGCATGCGGCAGGTGGTGATCGACCTGAGCGACAACGGCGGCGGATACCTCAACGCGGCCATCGAAATGTGCAACGAGTTTCTCGAGCGCGGACAGCTCATGGTATACACCCAGGGCGACAAATCGCCCCGCAACGAGGCCACCGCGCACGGCAACGGACGGTACAAAACCCTGCCCATGGCCGTGATTGTCAACCAATACTCCGCCTCGGCCGCCGAAATCTTCAGCGGCGCGATGCAGGACTGGGACCGCGCCGTTGTTGTCGGCCGGCGCACGTTCGGCAAGGGTCTCGTCCAGCGCCCCATCCGATTCGAGGACGGCTCGATGATGCGGCTCACCGTGGCGCGATACTACACCCCCAGCGGACGCTGTATCCAGAAACACTACGAGCGCGGGCACAAAAAGGAATACGAGGACGACCTCAACGACCGTTATAAATCCGGCGAGTACTACAGCCTCGACAGCATCCAATTCAACGACTCGCTCCGCTACGAGACCCTCCACAACCACCGAACCATCTACGGCGGCGGCGGTATCATGCCCGACATCTTCGTGCCCGTGGACACCTCCGAGTGGTCAACGTACTACCGCGACCTGATGGCCAAAGGCCTGATCAACCAGTTCGCCATCGAATACGTCGACCGCCACCGCGCCGACATCAAAGCACGCTACGCCACCGTGGCCGACTTCGACGCCGGTTTCGACCTCACCGAAAACGACATGAAGCGGTTTGTCGCCCTGGGAGAGAAAGACAAGGTGAAATTCGACCAGGAGAAATACGACACAAGCAAAAACCTTATCCAACTGATTATCAAAGGACTGATTGCACGCGACGTGTATGCCGACCCGAGCGCGTACACCATCATCATCAACCACCGCAATCCCGACCTCGAGGCCGCACGCGCCGTGCTCGACGACAAGGCACGCTACCAGTCGCTGCTGCTGCACGGAAACCCTGAATACGAACGCCTTGTGCGCAAATCCTCACAGACAAAGAAATGACCAAACCGAATATCATCATCTTCGACGACACCGAAGTGCGGCGAAACCTGCTGCCGCTGAGTTACACCCGCCCGGTGGCGCACCTGCGCGTGGGTATAACCACCATCGACGAGAAGTGGCGCGCCATGCTCGGACAGGCCAATTACAGTTACCTCACCGTGCCCTACCTCAAAGGGAAATACCCCATCCGCGCGCGCCGGAACAACCTGCTCGTGGCCGGCCACGTGATCCCCACTCCGGCACTCGCCCGACAGATTCTTGCCCTTGAGCACGGACAGGCACTCATGCAGGGCGAGCAGCTGATTGCCTTCAACGGTAGCGCGCAAGACTTCGACAACCGGCATTTCGCCCGGATTGTCTACCCCGACGAGCGCCCGCAAATGGTGACCCAACTCTACCACCTGTTTGAACTCAACGCCGCCGTGCTTGAGGCCGACTTCGAGCACCTCACCGCAGGCCGCGCCTCGCAACCCGTTTCCCCGACCAACACCATAATCGGCCCGCCGGAGCGCATTTTCATCGAAAAGGGAGCCTCGGTCGAAGGCGCGTTCCTGAACACGCGCGAAGGGTCGATCTACATCGGGCGCGACGTGGAGGTGATGGAAGGCGCGTGCATTCGTGGCGGATTCGCCGCGTGTGAGCACGCCAAGGTGCGCATGGGAGCAAAAGTCTACGGAGCCACAACCCTCGGGCCGCACTGCAAAATCGGCGGAGAGGTGGAGAACACCATCATGATCGGCTACAGCAACAAAGCCCACGACGGTTTCCTCGGCGACGCCGTAATCGGCCAATGGTGCAACATCGGCGGCGGCACCACCGCCTCTAACCTTAAAAACGACTATTCCGAAATAAAACTCTGGAACTATTCCGAGCAACGCTTCGTCCGCACCGGCCTGCAGTTCTGCGGCCTGATTATGGGCGACCACAGCAAAACCGGCGTCAACAGCATGCTCAACACAGCCACCGTTCTCGGCGTGGGTGTGAACATCCACGGCGCGGGCTTCGTGCGCAACTTCGTGGCCTCGTTCCAGGAAGGCGGCGCATCGGGAATGAAAACCGTTCCGCTGCCCACCTTCTTCGCCATCGCCGAGCGTGTGATGGCACGCCGGGGCATCCAACTCACCGAGGCCGACCGCGAGATTTTCACCGCCATCTACAACCTCAGCGACCGCTACCGCTAACCCGCCATGGAACAAAGCCTCCTCTCCAGCCTTTGGGCCGACATCCTCAGTTCCGACGTCACCGCGGCCGGCGCGGCGGCCAAACTTATGCTCTCGATGACACTCGGCGCCGTCATCGGCCTCGAGCGGCGTCTGAAAGGGCAAATCGCCGGTTTGCGCACATTCGCCCTCATCGCCATGGGTGCCACGCTGGCCATGCTCATCAGCATTTACATTCCGCAAGTCTACCTCGGCCTGAAAAACGGTGACCCGGGACGCATCGCCGCGCAAGTGGTCAGCGGAGTGGGGTTCCTCGGAGCCGGAGCGATCATCCAGATGAAAGGCTCCGTGCGCGGGTTGACAACCGCCGCCGGAATCTGGATGACGGCCTGCATCGGACTGGCCGTGGGGGCGGGCATGTACATCATCGCCATTGTGGCCACGATGCTGATAATATTCATCCTGGTCAACATCGAGCGCATTGAGCGCCATGCCGGTTTCTCGTGGCAGGCAAGAATCATACGCGTCAAGGCCCGGGGAATCATCGACGACCTGTCGCCGGCGCAAGAAGCGATCCGGCGCTTCGGTGTGCGCGTGAACGACACGCTGGTGAAATACGACTACGATGCCCAGGTCACCACCGTCAACTTTCTCGTGCGCGCCAAAGGAACACTTGACACCCCTGCCCTATTCGGCCAACTGCACGCGACCGTTGATGCCATCTCAATCACCTTGACCAACGAAATGGAATAACCACCTGACTTATGGAATCTTTCGACATCAACAGCCTCATCACTGACCTCGCGCTGATTCTTGTGCTCGGCGCGGTGGCGACAATCATCTTCAAAATGCTCAAGCAGCCCGTCGTGCTGGGCTACATCGTGGCCGGTTTCATCGCCAGTCCGCACTTCGCCTTCTTCCCCTCGGTGGCAACCGAGGCCAACATCGAGTTCTGGGCCCAGATCGGTATCATCGTGCTGCTGTTCTCGCTCGGGTTGGAGTTCAGTTTCAAGAAGTTGCTCAATGTGGGCGGATCGGCCGTGATCACGGCGCTGATTATCGTCACGGGCATGATGGGGCTGGGCTTTGTCGTGGGCAAACTGCTCGGATTCCCGGCCATCGACGCCATCTTCCTCGGCGGCATGATCTCCATGTCGTCAACCACCATCATCATCAAGGCACTCAGCGACTTGGGTATGCGGCAACGACGGTTTGTGCCCATGATTTTCGCCGTGCTGATTGTGGAAGACCTCTTCGCGGTGGTGATGATGGTGATTCTCTCGTCGGTGGCGGTGAATCAAACCGTTCAGGGCGACCAGATGCTTAGCAGTATTCTCAAACTGTCGTTCTTCCTGATCCAGTGGTTTGTGATAGGTATCTACCTGTTGCCCACGCTGTTCAAGCGATTCCGCAAAATCATCAGCGACGAGATGATGCTGATCATCTCGATGGGATTGTGCTTCTCGATGGCGGTTTTCGCCGTCAAGAGCGACTTCTCGATGGCGCTCGGAGCCTTCGTGATGGGCTCGATTCTGGCCGGAACAGCCGAGGCCGAGCGCATTGAGCGCATCGTGGGTCCGATTAAAGACCTGTTCGGCGCGGTGTTCTTCATCTCAGTGGGTATGATGGTGAACCCGCAAGTGATTGCCGACAACGCCGGAACCATCGCCCTGCTCAGCGTGGTAGTGATTGTGGGTATGATCATTTTCGGCACATTCGGCATGCTCGCCACCGGTCAGCCGCTCAAACTCGCCGTCCAATCGGGTTTCACGCTCACGCAGATCGGCGAGTTCTCGTTCATCATCGCCTCGCTCGGCATGAGCCTGAAAGTGCTTGAGCCGAGCATCTACCCCATTATCGTGGCCGTGTCGGTGATCACAACCTTCACCACACCCTTCTTCATCAAAAGCGCCGACGGGGTCTACAACATGCTCGAGCGCGTCTTGCCCTCCAAGTGGACACGCCTGCTCAACGGCTACAGCGAGTCGGCTTCACAAAACGAAATGAGCGAGGCACGCCAAATCTGGAACCGCGTCATCAAGCGATACATCATCCGCACCGTGCTATACACCGTGGTCATCATCGCGATCACCTTCCTGAGCAACACCTACCTTGACCCGATTTTCGACAGTATATTCAACCCGAGATGGAGCAACTTCGTCGGAGCGGGAGTGACCCTGCTGGCAATCTCGCCGTTCCTGTACGGCATCCTTTCGCCGGCGGTGCGCAACCGAGAGCGGAACATGCTCGTCGAGCAGTCGGGAAATGTGTCATATGTCCCGATTGTGGTGATGTGGGTAACCAGTCTGGTTATCACACAGTCGCTGATCATGTCGGTGCTGTACAGTTACGAGGCCTTCTCGAGTCAGGTGTCCATTTTGGTGTCGATGGCCATCATCGCACTGATTGCCCTGGTGTTCGCCCCGCTGCTGCGCGAGCGTATCAAGCGCGTCGAGCAGCGATTCATCGGCAACGTGAACGTGCGCGAGAACCGGCGCACCGGACGCGACAACACCCTCGTGAGCGACCTCCACCTCGCCTATATGACCGTCGGACACGACTGCCCCTTCATCGGCGAACGGCTAAAAAACGCCGACCTGCGCGGAAAGTACGGCATCAATCTTGTCAACATCCAGCGCGGCGGACGGCTTTACCCCGTGCCGACCGGAGAAATGCGCATCTTCCCCGGCGATGTGCTCGGAGTGATCGGAAACGACGAGCAGATACAGCGAATGCTGCCCCTTGTCGAAGCCTCGTCGCTCGCCGAAGCGCCATCATCAACCGATAACGTGCGACTGACACACTTCACCATCTCCGAACAATCGCCCATCATCGGAAAACCCCTCAAAAAAGCCCGCCTCCGCGAAGACTACGAAGCCCTGCTCGTGGCGGTAGAGCGCGAACAAGAATATCTCACGCCTCAACTTGACCTCGTTTTCCAACCCGGCGACATACTATGGATCGTAGGCGAACCAAAACGACTCAAACCGCTTCACAGTTAAACTCTATGAAAAAACTTATCCTCCTGCTCTGCTTCGCCGCCGCGCTCGCCGGCTCGGCCGCGACTGTCGACAACCCATACTTCTCGATGGCCACGCCCGACGACAGCTGGCAAATCGACTCCGACCCCAACGCCCTCGGACGAATGGGAACACGCGTCATGCTCTCTCGATCCGACGCAAAACGCATCGCAATCGACCTTGCCCGCGTGGATTACATTGACCTCCCTTTCACACCCGCGTCTTACCTCAACAGCCAGGTAATCCGGCGCGCCGACATCTTCTGCCACCAGGCCGAAGACTTCTCCGAACCGGCCGACACCACCCTACTCGGCTTCCCGGCACGGCGCGTGCACTTCGCCAAGCAGGCCAACGGACACCGCTATCTGTGCACGGCCATGGCCGCCAACGTCGGATTCGGAACACTCTTTGTCATCACCGGACGGCAACAGGGACAACCCAATGTGGTGGGACGCCTGCTCGAAAACATCAAGTTTAAAGTCGACACCACACGCCTGACCACCACCGGACAACTTGTGCGCGCGGCCAACAACACCATCAAGCGCCACCCCCTGCCCGCTGCCGGCAACGACCAGATCTCGGCCGTGGATCTGCCCGACTCCGCAACCATCACCTTCACCATCATCGTGCCATACCTCACCCGCGACGCCGTCGAAGTGCCCCTGTTTGTACAGACTAAACGCGCCGAGTGGATGAAAGCCAGACAAGAGGCACACATCACCGACACCCTGCTCGCCACCGCCATGGCCGAGCGGCGGCAACTCCGCTACATCTACGTTGACGACCGCCGGCGCGAGATAGGATCGCTGCTGATCATGCCCGAAGAATACGAGCAATTCATCCGGAACACTCCCTGATGAAAACAGGAAACACCGACGCTATTTCGGCCAAAGACTCGCTTCTGGCGATGATCCGCGACGGTCGGCAGATGACCCTGCGGCAGCAGATCTCGCTCGCGGCAAGGCTGAGTGTGCCCGCAATGCTGGCGCAACTGTCAACCATCGTGATGGAATACATCGACGCCTCGATGGTGGGCCGCCTCGGCGCCGACGACTCGGCCTCAATCGGCTTGGTGTCGTCGTCGATATGGCTCTTCGGAGGCGTGTGCTCGGCCGTGGCGACGGGATTCTCCGTGCAAGTGGCCCAGATGATTGGCGGCAACCGCGATAAAGACGCCCGCTCGGTACTCCGGCAGGCTATACTCACTTGCCTGCTGTTCAGCATCCTGATTGCGCTCGCCGGCGTAATCATCAGCCCGCACCTTCCCGTTTGGCTCGGAGGCCACAACGCCATTGTGCCCGGAGCGACGGTATACTTCGCCATCTTCATGATGGGCACCCCTTTCCTGATGCTCGAAATGCTGGCCGGAAGCATGCTCCGGTGCGCGGGAAACATGCGCGTGCCGAGTATGCTCAACGTGCTGATGTGCGTGCTCGACGTGGTGTTCAACTTCCTGCTCATCTTTCCCACGCGCACACTCACCCTGTTCGGCATCACCTTTGAAATGCCCGGCGCGGGACTCGGCGTTATGGGCGCCGCGATAGGAACCATCACGGCCGAACTGGTGGTGTGCGTACTCATGACGGCCTACCTGCTCCTACGCGAGCCGCTGCTCAACCTGCGCCAGGACTCCGGCTCGTTCCGCCCGCGGCGAACCACCATCGTCCAGGCATGGAACATCGGATTCCCCATGGGACTGCAACACGTCATTCTGTGCACGGCCCACATCGCCATCATCACCATCGTGGCCCCGCTCGGCAGCATCGCCATCGCGGCCAACGCCTTCGCCGTCACCGCCGAGAGCCTGTGCTACATGCCCGGATACGGCATCAGCGACGCCGCGACAACACTCATCGGGCAGTCGGTGGGCGCCGGAAGGCGATACCTCGCACGCCATTTCGCTACGATCACCGTCGCCATGGGAATGGCTGTGATGGGGCTGATGGGCGTGTTCCTGTACATGGCCGCGCCGCTGATGATGAGTATCCTCTCGCCCGTGCCCGAGGTGGTGAGCCTCGGCGCCGAATGTCTGCGCATAGAAGCCTTCGCCGAACCGCTTTTCGCCGCCGCGATTGTAACCTACGGCGTGTTTGTCGGCGCGGGCGACACGATGACACCCTGCTGGATGAACGTGATGAGCATGTGGGCCGTTCGACTGTCACTGGCCGTGTTGCTCGTCGGCTCGATGGGACTGACAGGCGTTTGGACGGCGATGTGCATCGAACTCTGTTTCCGAGGCAGCATCTTCCTCATCCGCCTCCGCTCCGGCCGATGGCTGAAAAAAGCCAAAGCCGCCAGCTCGCCCAAGTGAACATCACCCAAAATCCCCCTGTACGCACCAACCGCGCAACTTGTCGCTGATATAGAGGACTTGCCTATACTAAAAACCGGTGAATCTCACCGCGTTAGCAGTTTCTCCCCTAACGCGAAGCGCCGGAGGAGTGTGTAATCGGGCCGGTATACTGACGCCAGGGAGTCGACACCCAGAATCGGGTGCCGGAAGTATGGTCTTAGTGGTGGCAGCCGCCGTTTCCGACAAATACTGCGTATCGTCTTTAGTATAATAAATGGTGGCGACATTGTCGGCGGTGATACTCACGTCTTTCGTTGTATAGAAGTCGGCGAGCGTTCCCGGCTTACCCACAAAACACCATAACACCCACACGATTCATTATCGAGCAAATCTTTTTCTGAATGGACACAACCGTCATTCCAACAAAAATGGCTACCTTTGCCGAATTGAAATGTCGATTACTATGCCGGTGTTTTTCTCTTTCAACCTGTCCATCTCCACCATCGCCCTGCTCGCCGTGGCAGTGGCGACCGCGCTAACCTATATCGTCTGGCAGGCAACCCGCTCGGCAAGACTGCGTCGATTCATCAGCCAAGACCAGGCTCAACGGCACTATGCCGTGACCCCGCCGCCGATTTCGGTCATCGTCGATGCCTGCGGTGAAACCGACCAACTCGCCCGATTCCTCCCGCTCGTGCTCAGCCAGGAGTATGACGCGGAATTCGAGGTGATTGTCATCGTCAACTCCGCCGCCGAGGCCACATCCGACATGCTGTCGGAGATGAAGGCCGAACACCCCAACCTGCACTTCACCTTCGCGCCCTACTCCACCCGGACGCTCTCGCGCAAGAAACTCGCCATCATGATTGGCATCAAAGCCGCGCAATACGACATCGTGCTCACCACCAACGCCACCTGCCGGCCCGCAGGAAACCAATGGCTCGCAACCATCGGGCGGAACTTTGTCGACGGAACCGACATCGTGCTCGGATACAGCCATTACGAGTACGACCTTGACCACCGTGCCGGACGGCGGATGCGCATCTTCGACTCCGTCGCCACCGCCACACAATGGACACTGAGCGCAATCAGAAACAAACCCTACCGGGGCACGTCGGACAACCTCGCCTACCGCAAACAACTCTTCTTCGACAACAACGGATTCGCCGAGTCGATGAACCTGATCTGGGGCGAGGACGACGTGTTCATCTCGCAAATCGCCAACGCCTACAACACCCGCCTTGAACTCGCGCCGGAAAGCCAACTCAGCGTGCATTACGAAAACCTGCCGCGAACGCACCGCCTGCTCAAAATGCGGCGCGACTTCACCTCGCGCTTCATTCGCCGAGCGCCCTTCCGGACACAAGCGCTGATGAGCCTGTTGTGGTGGCTCGCGCCGATATGCCTGCTCGCCGCCATCGCCCTCAACCCCACCAACCTCGCCGTGACCGCCATCGCCGCCGCAGTCATCTTGTTCATCTGGCCCCTGGCATCGTGGGCTTTCAACGGAGCATTCACCACCCTGCAGGCGCCCCGACTGTGGTTCACCGCCCCACTGCTCGCACTGTGGCGGCCTCTGCTCAACATCGTTTACCACCTGCGCGAAAGCCGACAAACCAAATCACACTACACATCCTATCTCTAAGCCGATGAAAAAAATAGGAATCATCAGCGACACCCACAGCTGCTGGGACGACCGGTATGCCACCCACTTCGCCGACTGCGACGAGATCTGGCACGCCGGAGACATCGGCTCAGACGAAATCCTCGACCGCCTCGAGCAAGTGTGCCCCACCGTGCGCGCCGTTTACGGAAACGCCGACGGACAGTCGCTCCGGCGACGCCTGCCCGAAATCGACAAGTTCGAAACCGAAGGTGTCAAAGTGGTGCTCACGCACATCGGCGGATACCCCGGACGCTACGCGCCCGGAATACGCAATCGACTTGACCTGTGGCGGCCCAAACTGTTCGTGTGCGGACACAGCCACATCCTCAAAATCATTCCCGACAGGCAACTCGGCCTGCTCGCCGTCAACCCCGGCGCGGCCGGTCGGCAAGGGTGGCAGCAGGTGAGAACACTCGTTACGCTCACCCTCGACAACGGAAACATCACACACGCCCAGGTCATCGAGTTGGCCGACAAACAACAAACCCCCAATCCCCCCACCGTATGAAATCCATCCTCCACATCACACTCCTGATCGCGCTCGCGGCCGCCTTCACCGCCTGCCACAGCAACGAGGCAAACTATAAAGCCGCCTACGACAAAGCCATGGAGCGCTACAAGGAAGGCATCGGAAAAGAAACCTACGACAAAATCCGCGCCGAAGCCACACGCAACACCCACTTCATCGCCGGCGACTCCCTGCGGATGGTCACCATGCCCGCCAACGTCTACCTCGACAGCGCCTCCGTGGGACAACCCTACAGCGTAATCATAGCCTCGTTCAAGCAGCAATTCAACGCCAAAACCCTCCGCGACCGCCTGCGCACCGAAGAAGGCCTGCCGGCATACATCCTCTTCGGCGGCCCCGAGCGGAAATACTACGTCGCCGCCAAAGGATTCGACAACGAGGAACTCGCCGCCGTATTTGTGCACAACATCGACAAACGCGTGAAAATAAAGGTGCTCGAACCCAAAGCGTGGATTATGCACCGCCCGTAGCGCAAAGTGCGGGAAGAACCTCGATAGAGGTTGCATCTCTTTAACCCCACTTTGGGCGTGCAAGCGAAGCGAGTGCGGCCTAAGTGGGGTAAGGTGCAGACTTAGGCAGTTCCTCGATAGAATAGGCAAAAGTCAGATGAATTGTTTCTGATTTTTCAGGTGGGTTCACCTCAAGAACGCGCGCAGGGTGTCGGCATAGGCCGCCGGATAGAGTTTGAGCGACCGGTTGTGCGCCACGCCGCGGGTAACCCACAAACGCTTCGGTCCCGGGTGGGCCGAATACAACCGGTGAACCATCTCCGTGGGTACGAAGGTGTCGCTGTCGCCATGAATGAACAACATCGGCCACCGGCACCGCCCCAGTTGCGCCTCGGCCGAACTGCCGGAGAAACTCCACCCGTAACGCCACCGGCATATCGCGTCGGCGACATCGAGCAGCGGCCACTCGGGCAATCCGAAATCCACCCGCAACTGATACGCGAACTCATCGCGCACGCTGGTATAGCCGCAGTCTTCCACAATCCGCAGGTCACGCACCCGCCCGGGCATCGGCTCGGCCGAGAGCATCATCGCCGTGGCTGCGCCCATCGACACGCCGTGAACCACCATCGTGTCGGTGGCGTAGAGTCGTATCCAGTGCAACACGTCAAGCCTGTCGGGCCAACCCATCCGCACCGAATCGCCCTCGCTCAGCCCGTGGCCGTGCAGGTCGGGAAGCACACACGAGTAGCCCAAGCCGTGGAACACCTTAGCGAACTGCAGCATCGTCACCGACGCGTTGCGCCAGCCGTGAATCAGCACCGCCGTCCGCTCCGTGCCCGGCCGGCCGGTCAGAATCGCGTAATGACGCTCGCCTGAGGGCATGACCGCGAATGTGTCGCGCAGCATTCCGGCGGCGCGCATACTGTCTAACCACGGCAGCACGTCGGGGTACTGCTCGCGCAACTTGGCGTAATACTTCGCCGTGTCGGTGCGGTCGGCATCGGGCGAAAGGGCGTAGCCGAGCAGGTAATCAGCGCCGAGAAACAATATTCCGGCGACAATCGCCACCAACACAACCACACACCAAAACAGACGCCTCATAAATGCCTCAGGTCAGAACGAGAACTTGCGGCCGTTCCACTTGAGGGTTTTCTTCACCGTCCGGTTAGGATACCAATACTGAACGGTGATGTTCTTCCCCGTTTGCGGCAAGTTGTAGCAAACATACGCGCCGTCTTCAGTGCCGTATTGACTGGTGAATCCGGGATCGTCACAAGCGGTGAGCATCCGGGTGGAGTTGGTGTAGCGGAGGAAATCAATGCCGTCGAACTGCCCGGGGCTGTAGCGGCCGTTCTCAAAGTACGCCACCGAGCAGGCAAACAGCTTATGCTTTCCGTCGGCCTCGTTCCAGTAGCACATTTCGACCCTGAGCTCATGTTCCTCATATTTCCAGACCATTCTGACAAAGCCGTTCTTTTTGTCCACCGTGAGCGTTGTCCCTTCTTCCTGCGGCAAACCTTTGCGGTACCGGCTCCACGCGTACGAGAACGCGCCGAGCGACTCGTTGACGCACTCCTCGTCGGCATTATCACGGTCGATGACAGCGACATAGGCGTCAACAAAGTCGGTAATGGCCGGCTGTGCTCCCTGGAATTTCACCTTTACCGCACTCTCATGCGCCGTCATCGCCATAGCGAAAAGGGCTAAGGCAAAAGCGAATACAATTTTTTTCATAGTTTTCAAATTTTAGATTAGAAATTCTATAACCGCAAAATTACACAATGATTGGCAATCAACAACAAAAAAAAGCGGATTTTTAGTCAATACAGGAATTCATAGAACCCATTTATAGAACCCACATTCAATATTCATAATATTTTTGCTTAATTATTTTGAAGATTAATAAATAATATGTAATTTTTCGGTGTGATTTCCTTTTCGGATTTCACGAACATCGTTGTTAAGGAAGCGTTATGCCTATTCTTGTAGTTTGAAAACACAGAAAACTTTCACACTTATTATCACAAAAGGATAGCACGGCTTAATGCGGCAAAGTATGCAACTATAAGCATTTTTTCTTAGCAGTCTTTGATTCTACCGGTTTTTGCCTTAATAGTTAACCTATTTTTGCATTCATAATACGTAAAAGTTAAGCGATATTAAATATTACAATCCGGTTAAACCTTGCCCCATTTACGCAGTCTTATAACCGAACGAACTAATAAAACACCTATGCTTCAAACTTAGCATTAGGACTAACTTTTTTCATAATAAAACACTACCAAAGCCCCGCACAGACGAAATCTGAGCGGGGCTTTTTTTCGGATTGTCCGCGTCACCATGTGAGCGTTTCCACGCTGTTATGGAAAAGTTTACGGTGACGTTCTAATTCGTTGAGCAGGTCTTTTTCCGACGCGCGGCCTTTGTCGTCGATGGCGAAAAACGGAACAAGGTCGTCATCGCCTAAGGGGGCGATCCGCTCGGGAACCTGTTTAATGAGTTTGCCTTTGTCGAAATAGAAACGGTATTCCGAGCGTTTACCGGTGCCCATGAGTTCGGTGGTGACAAGGATGAACATCGGTTCCTCGGTCTGGTCGTCATAAAGAAACTCGTTTGAGAACCGGTACAGGTTCGAGTTCATCGAGTAATTCGAAGTCACGAAGTAGAGCGTAGGTTTGAGCATGTACGACTCGTTCTCGTCGTCGGTCCAGTAGTACACGTCGTTGTGGTTGTAATATCCCGTTCCGGGGTACATCCGCTTGTACGAGAGTGTCATCTGGTACATTTTCATGTCAGGGTCGTCGTAGGGCTGGTTCTGCATCAGGTTGAGCCGGTTGGCGTAGGCCTGCCGGATTTGCTTGACGCGGGCCTCGACGTTGCTCTGCGCGCCGGCGGTCACGGCAAGTGAGAGCA
>CACYCT010000164.1 GCA_902772965.1 uncultured Bacteroidales bacterium
AAGGTAGTATTAATCGGCAATACAGAAGATTTTATCCTGCAAAATGACCCATTGAGCGATTTAAAACGTCAATTTTTGCTTCAAGCAACTTGAACGCTCGAAACGCTTGTCACAACTGGCGCTCTGGAAGATTTTATCCTGCAAAATGACCCATAGGTCGGAAAAAATGAGGACTTCCGCAAGCCTTCATGCGGAAGTCCCTTTATTTAAGATACTGTTGTATTACAGAGTTGCGATTTCTTTAAGCAGTTCAACGGTGAAGTCCCAGCCTTTCTGCACGGCGGGGATGTGGCAGCGCTCGGCGGGCGAGTGCACGTCTTGCAGGGTGGGGCCGTAGGAAATCATTTCCATGTGGGGAGCGGCTTTGAGGAACAGTCCGCATTCCAGACCGGCGTGGATGGCCTCGACCACGGGTTTGACACCGTAGAGTTTCTCCCAACTGTTGACGGCGAGTTTGAGCAGGTTGCTGTCCATGCGGGGTTCCCAACCCTGGTAGCCGCCTTCGCGGATGATTTCGTCGGCTCCGGCGAGGCGCATCACGGTTTCGATTTGTTGCACGAGTTCGTATTTGCGGCTTTCCACGGCCGAGCGGCTGAACGATTCGAGCACGAGTTGGTTACCGCGCATTTTGATGGAGGCAAGGTTGGTGGATGTCTCAACCAGTCCCTTGATTTCCATGCTCATCGAGGCCACTCCGTGGGGAGCGGCGAAGGCTGCCATAAGCACGCGGCACGCGGTGTCGGGATCGATGGCCTTGGCGGGGGCGTCGACGCTCTTGCAGGTCATTTCGAAGGCCTTTTCGGTCACGTGGTATTCGTTTTCGATGTCGGCCTTGAACTGGTTGAAGGCCACGGCGAGGCGCTCTTTGTCTTCGGGTTTGATACCGATGACGGTTTCGGCGGTGAAGGCGATGGCGTTGTGCAGGTTACCGGAGTCGATGCGCGCGAGGGTGAAGTCGATGCCGAGGGTGCACAGCAGTCGGGCGATGAGTTTGGTGGCGCTGGCGAAGCCTTTGTCGATGTCTTGTCCCGAGTGTCCGCCGTGGAACTTGGCGAAGTTGATCTGGAAGTACAGGCGGTCGGCGGGCGCGTCGATTTCCTTGTAGTTGAACTTGAAGATGGAAACGAGTCCGCCTGCGCATCCGACGGTGATTACGCCGTCGTCCTCGCTGTCGAGGTTGAGCAGGTAGTCGCCTTGGAGCATGTCGGCTTTGATGTTGCTCGCTCCGGTGAGGCCGGTTTCCTCGTCAACGGTTGCGAGCGCCTCCATCGGTCCGCATTTGATGTCGGGGTCGGTGATGGCGGCCAGTGCGATAGCCAGACCCATGCCGTCGTCGGCGCCGAGGGTGGTGTTGTTGGCGCGCACCCATTCACCGTCGATGATGGTTTCGATGGGGTCGGTGTCGAAGTTGTGGTTGGAGGAAGCGGCTTTTTCGGCCACCATGTCCATGTGTCCTTGAAGCACAACGGCTTTCTTGTTCTCAAAACCGGGGGCGGCGGGGCGGAACATGGCCACGTTGCCCACCTCGTCTACTTTGTATTCGAGGTTGTGTTTCTTAGCGAAGTCGACCAGCCATGCGCGGATTTTGTCGAGTTTGCCCGAGGGACGGGGCACTTTGGTAATCTCGTCGAAGATCTGCCATACGCAGGTCGGTTTCAGTTCTTTGATGGTCATAGTTTTTTAGGGTTATATAAATGGGTTAAAGTGTTAGTTATCGTTTCGTTGGGCGAAATTTTGTTAAAACCTCGCTAAAAGGTGTGCTAAGGTACAAAAAAATTTTGAACCGACCGCCAAAAAAATACTATATTTGCAACGCTTTTCAAAAAAACCATCCGCGCAAATGAAACTCCTGTTGCTCGTAATTTTGCTTATCGGTTTGGCAGTGACACTGTTAGGTGTCCGTGTCTTCTTTGTTAAAGGAGGGCGGTTTCCGAACACCCACATTCACTCCAATCCCGAGATGCGGCGTCGGGGTATCACATGCGCGCAAGATGAGCACTTCTACGACAACAACTGATACTAAAAACCAAAAACCAACACACATCCGATGAACCTCCTGAGAAGTTTCTCCGCGCTGGCACTGATTGCCGTTCTACTCTTTGGCGTTTCCTGTAACGAGAAAAAGCCCGCCAAGCCGGCCAAAAATTCGGCTAAAACCGAGCAGTCGGCCAGCCAGCCGATGTCGATCCGCTACGTTGACGAAGACTCCATTATGAGCAACTACATCCTTGCCAAGGAAATCAACGAGGCCATGCTTCGCAAGCAGAACCAGTATGATGCCGCTTCGCAACAGCGGGGCAACGAACTGAACAAGTTCGCCAACTCGATGCAGCAGAAATACAAGAACAACGGATACCTCACCGAGGAGAGTTTCAACGCCGACCAGGCCAAACTGCAGAAGATGCAAACCGACGCCGAGAACTATCTCGGAGGCATGCAGCAGCGTATGCAGAACGAACTGGCGCAATCCCAGGCGCAGTTGCTCGACTCGATTGACAACTATATGAAAATCTACGCCAAAGAGAAAGGCTACGACATGGTGATCCGCAAGAGCGCCACGCTTTATGTCGACGAGCGTTTCGACGTGACCGATGAGGTGATTGAAGGCCTGAACAAGCGTTATAATAAGGTATCGGAAAAGTAAGCGAAAGAACGAATACGATACACCACCCCCGACGCGAATAACCGCCTCGGGGGTGTTTTTATATAACCCACCTATAGCGCCCACATCACGCCTCAGCCAGTTCGCTCAGTTCGAGCCAACGGGTTTCTTTCGCGTCAAGTTCGCGCCGCAGTTGCTGGTACCGCTCGGCTTGGCGGTCGATGTCGTCGAGAGGTTGGCCGGAGGCGAAGAGGGCGTCGAGGCGCGCAATCTCGTCGGTGAGTTGCCGGATTTCGTCGGTTAGGGCTTCGTATTCCTGTTTTTGTTTGTAGGTCAGTCGCGCGGGGCGGTCGGTGCGTGGTTTGCGTTGCTGCGGGGTGGGGGAGGCGGGAGTTTCGGCCGTTTCGGGGTGCGCCTCTCTCCATGCTCGGTACTGGCTGTAGTTTCCGGGGAAGTCGCGGATCTCGCCGTTGCCGAGGAAAACCCAGGTGTGGTCCACGGTCCGGTCCATGAAGAAGCGGTCGTGGCTCACGACGATGACGCAGCCCTTGAAATTGGCGAGGAAGTCCTCGAGCACGCCGAGGGTTTGGATGTCGAGGTCGTTGGTGGGCTCGTCGAGTATGAGGAAGTTCGGGGCGCGCATAAGCACGGTGGCGAGATAGAGCCGCCGCTGCTCGCCTCCGCTGAGTTTGGCGATGAGTTTCTGCTGGTCGCGCGGGGTGAAGAGGAACTTGCTGAGCAGTTGCATGGCCGAGTATCGGTTCTTCTCGTCGAAGACCACCTCCTCGGCGATGTCGCGCACGGCGTCTATCACGCGCTTGTCGGGGTCGAACTGGATGCCCTGCTGGCTGTAGTATCCGAACCGGAGCGTCTCGCCGTACTCGAAGTGTCCGCTGTCGGGCGCGATTTCCTGTAGCAGCAGGCGGATGAACGACGTCTTTCCCACACCGTTGTCACCCACGATGCCGAGTTTCTCGTATCGGGCGAAGGTGTAGTTGAGCCGGTCGAGAATCACCTTGTCGCCGAATCGGAGGCTCACGTCGTGGGCGGTGAAGATTTTCTTGCCGATGTAGGTGTTTCCCGCTTGTAGTTGCACGTCTCCGGCGTCGTGTACGCGTTGTGCGCGCTGCTTGAGGTCGTGGAAGGCGTCGATGCGGTATCGTGCTTTGTGGGCGCGCGCTTGCGGTTGTCGGCGCATCCAGTCGAGTTCGGTCCGGAGCAGGTTCCGGGCGCGTTCGATTTGCGCGTCGCGGGCCTCGATCCGCTCGGCGCGGCGCTGGAGGTAGTAGTTGTAGTTTCCGTCGTAGGAGTAGGTGGTGTGGTCGTCGATTTCGATGATTCTCGAGCAGATGTTGTCGAGGAAGTATCGGTCGTGTGTCACCATCAGCAGGGTCATCGACGCGCGTTGCAGATACCCCTCGAGCCATTCGATCATGTCGATGTCGAGGTGGTTGGTAGGCTCGTCGAGGATGAGCAGTTGCGGCTCACTGATGAGAATCCGGGCGAGGGCGATACGCTTGACCTGTCCGCCGGAGAGTTGCGCTACGGGCTGCTTGAAGTCGGTGATTTTGAGCCGGTGGAGGATTTGTTTGAATCTGTCTTCGTAGTCCCAGGCGTGCAGGTTGTCGATTTCCTGTATGGCCGTGGTGATGCGGTTGCTGTCGTTTTCGGCGAGTGCCTGCTCGTATTCCCTTACGGCGCGTGCTGCGGGCGTGTCGCCGTCGAGGCAGGCGTCCATCACGGTCATCTGTGGCGGGAAAGTGGGAGCCTGCGGCAGATAGCCGATACGCAGGTTGTTGCGCGTGGTGATGGTGCCGCTGTCGGGCGTGTCCACGCCGGCGATGATGTTGAGCAGGGTGGATTTCCCCGTGCCGTTTTTTGCGATCAGGCCGATTTTCTCGCCCTCGTCGATGGTGAAACTTATTCGGTCGACAATCACGTCGGCGCCGAACGACTTGGTCAGGTTCTCAACTTGGAGGCAGTTACTCATTGTGTTTGCAATTACGTTGCGAAGTTAGTGAAAAATGCGGAGATAGGCGCAAAAAGTGTCGCTTGAAAGTGAATTCCGGGTTCTGATAAACCGGTAACTCCGGTAACTCCGTCTCCCTCCCGATTATTTTTCTCCCTGAAATTCACTTTTTCTCAGATTTTTAGACTAACTTTGCAAATCTAACTCCTACTTAAATTGATTGATATCATATGAAAAACCGATTCTTTCCCGCGATAATCTCGCTCATGCTCGCGCTAATAGCCACCTCTGCCGGGGCCTACGACTTCAAGGTGGGGCAACTTTGTTATTTAATCAAAAGTGATAACCGATCGGTGTCGGTAGTGGCCGAGAACAACAACTCGCCGCATTACTCGAGCCTCGGCAGTAGTGTAACCATTCCGTCAACGGTGAGTTACGGCGGAAAGACATATACCGTCACAACCATCAGCTCGTATGCCTTTGAAGGTTGCACCGATTTGGCCGAGATTACCGTGCCGGCCAGCGTGCTGTACATCGGGCAAAACGCGTTTGAGAACACGCGTTGGTATGCCAATCAGCCTTACGGCGTGGTATATGCCGGCCGTGTGGCTTACCGGTGGAAAGGCTCGATGCCTGCCGGAACAACGGTGAGCATCCAATCGGGCACGAAGGGCATCGCCGAAAGCGCGTTCGCCAGCTGTAAGCAACTTGCCGGCGTGACATTCCCGAGCACGCTCACCACCATCGGCGCCTCGGCATTCAGCGGCTGCTCGACCCTGACATCCGTGACGATTCCCAACTCGGTGGAAACCATCGGCTCGAGAGCGTTTTATTACTGTTCCGCCCTTTCCACGATCAATTTCCCCAACTCGGTGACCTCGCTCGGAAGCGAGGCGTTCTACCAAACGGCTTGGTACAGCAGCCAGCCCGACGGTCCGGTATACCTCGGTAATGTGTTCTATTACTGGCGCGGCTCAATGCCGTCGTACACCACAGTGGACATTCGTCAGGGTACGAAGGTGATTGCCGACGGTGCGTTGGCCTCACGCGGCGTGGCGAAGGTGAACTTCCCCAATACGCTAACCCACATCGGAAAAAGCGCGTTCAGCCGACTGACCGATTTGCAGGAGATCACGATTCCCAACTCGGTGGTGTCGATCGACAATGATGCCTTCAGCGATTGCTCGATGCTCAGCAGCGTGACGGTGCCCAACTCGGTGACATTCCTCGGGTCGGGTGTGTTCAGCAGTTGCTCAAACATGTACAGTGCCGTACTGCCGTCGTCGCTCACCAAAATTCCCTCCTCCACGTTCTCGTATTGCGACCGGCTGAACAACATTTCCATTCCCGGCAACGTGACTGAGATTGGCGCTCACGCGTTCCGCGGCTGTAAAGGAATGCTGACCATCACCATTCCCGGCTCGGTCGCCGTGATTGGAGAGTCCGCCTTTGAAAACTCCGGATTGCGCCAGATTACACTTCCCAATTCGTTGGTGACCATCGGCAAGGAGGCTTTTTACGACTGCACGTCGCTGACGGCGATGGAGATTCCCAACTCGGTGAAAACTATTGGTGATAAGGCTTTTTTCAGTTGCACCTCTCTGCAAAGCGTAAGTCTCGGCAGCTCGCTGTCGACCATCGGCGCGGACGCGTTCCGCCAGTGCGGAGCGTTGTCGGCCGTGACGATTCCCGCCTCGGTGACAACCATCGGCGACGGCGCGTTCTACCTATGCTCGGCAATGAAGACGCTCACGTTCAACAGCAACTGCGCCGCAAGTATCGGAACATCGGCCTTCCAAGGGTGTTACGGACTGACAAATGTGGTGATTCCCGGCCGGATCCGCTCTGTCGGCAATAACGCGTTCCAATCGTGTAAGGGACTGCGAAGCGTAAGTGTCGGCAACGGTGTCACCTCCATCGGCAGCGAGGCGTTCCACTCGTGCGACAATCTGACCACCATCAGTTTAGGCACAGCCCTGACAACCATCGGCGACCGCGCCTTCTACAACTGCGGCGCGCTGACGGGCATCAACTTCCCCGTCGCGCTCACGTCGATTGGCGAGTCGGCATTCCACGGCGCCGGACTGACCTCCGTCTCGATTCCGAAGAATGTGAACACCATCGGAAGTTCCGCCTTCTACAACTGCGAGTTCCTGAACACCATCACCGTCGATGCCGCAAACACCACCTATGATTCCCGCGACAACTGTAACGCCCTGATCAAGACATCTTCGAATATGCTGATCAAGGGCTGCCGCTCGACCATCGTGCCCAACACCGTCAAAGAAATCGGCAACTACGCCTTCCACAACACGCCCAACCTGAGTTCCATCGAGATTCCCAATTCGGTGACGAGAATCGGTGTGGCCGCTTTCCGCGAGTGTCCCAACCTGAATGAGGCCGTGATTGGCAAGTCGGTCACCGACGTGGGCAACGAAGCCTTCAGCGGGTGCGGGCTGTTGAGCATCACCTGCAAAGCCGTCACGCCGCCTACGGCATACAGCAAAACCTTCGAGAACGTGCCGCTGAGCTGCAAACTGATTGTTCCCGTCGGCAGCGGCAACCTCTACCGCACGGCCAATTACTGGAAAGTGTTCACCAACATTTCCGAGGCCGACTTCACCGAACCGCTCAAGACAACACTCGGCTTTGACATGAGCACGATCAAAGGTCTTTCCGTCGGACAGTCCACCGGGTGGCTTCCCGTGACACTCACCCGCGTTGACAACCTGCCCAATTTCACCGAGGTGGAATTTACCATTATCCTGCCCAAAGGACTGAAGGCCACTGCCATCAGCCCCGACAGCGATACCGAAATCCTCATTTCCGGCACTAACAAGCAATTGCTCAGTTGGGACGCTCAGTGGAACGCCGAGACAGGCGTATATCACTGCGTGGCCACCAACGCCACCAACACCCCCATCACCAAGAACCCGCTTCAAGTGTGCCGCATTCGCCTCACCAAAGAATCCGAGCCCGAAGCGGAATCCACAATCCAAATCGCAGACCTGATTTACACCACTCCTGACGGAAACCGACACGCGTGGCTTCCCGCCGGCGGACGCCCCGAAAACAAAGGCTACGCATTCCCGATGCGTAATCCCGACGGAACCAAGATTATCCCGGGGTATGGTGAGGTGTTCTCTGCCAACGGAGTGTGGTATCTCAAAAACGCCAACGGAACGGCGGTTTCGGTAACGAGCAACCTCTACCGCGGCAATGTCACCATTCCGCAAAGCGTATCATACGGCGGCAAGAACTATCCCGTTACCGCTATCGGCCAAGGCGCCTTCTACGATTGCTATGAACTCACGGCCATATCCCTGCCCAACTCCATCACCTCGATCGGCGGTTCCGCATTCAGTTATTGCCAAGCGCTGAAAGAAATCAACATCCCACAGTCGGTTACATCAATCGGAAGTTTTGCCCTGTTTGAGTGTTCCGCATTGAATCGTATCACCGTCGATCCCGCCAACACGGTTTACGACTCACGCGACAACTGCAACGCCGTTGTGAAAACATCATCGAACAACCTCGTTTTCGGTTGCAATAACACCACCATCCCCGCTACCGTAGCCTCAATCAACAACTTCGCCTTCCAAAGTATGAGCGGGTTGAAACAACTTCGTATCCCCAAATCTGTGAAGACCATCGGCTATGCCTCAATGCGCTACTGCACCGGTCTGAGCGCGCTGGATATTCCAAAATCGGTGACCTCCATCGGCGGATACGCCTTCTTTGGTTGCACCGGCTTGGCGCAACTCACCATCGGAGAAAAGGCCGCGACGATTGTTGACAACGCATTCAGTAACTGCTCCTCCCTGACCGCTGTGACAGTGAAAATGAAAACCCCACCCACAATCTCCAACACCATTTTCGCCAACGTCGACAAGCGGAATTGCACCCTTTACGTGCCCACCGGAAGTGCCGACCTCTACCGTGCCGCCAACGATTGGAGCGGTTTCAGCACCATTGTAGAGAAACCGATGACCGACGGTGACGTGAACGGCGACGGCTCGATTGACGTTGACGATGTGAACTCGATAATTAACATGGTTTTGGGTCTCGGTGGCGGCGAAGGCGTTGACGTGAATGGCGACGGATCGGTCGACATTTTTGACATCAACATGATTATCAACCTGGTACTTGGAATCAATTAAGCCGATGACCGACAACTATGTTTTCTCGCTCCCGATCGCTGTGCGCGACTATGAGCTCGACAGCGAGGGTATCGTCAACAATGCGGTGTATCTGCATTATTTCGAGCACACGCGCCACGCCTTTTGTGTCGAGCGCGGATTCCCCTTCGCGCAGATGGCGGCCGAGGGGATTATCCCGGTGGTGAACCGCATTGAGGTGGACTACCGTGTGCCGCTCCGCAGCGGAGATGTTGTGGACAGCAAACTGCGTGTGGATCTGCGTGGGGTGCGTTTTGTGTTCAGTCAGGACCTGTATCTTTCCGGCACGGACACGCTTGTGGCCAAGGCGGTTGTGAGCGTTGTGGCGATTGAGAACGGCCGCCTCTCGCGCGGCGAGCGCTTCAAACCCTATCTGCTGCAGTGAGTGAGATGTTGAAATATCGGCTCGCCTTCGCCTCCATTCGCGGAATGGGGGTGGACTTAGCCACGCGGCTGCTCGAGGTTGTGGGTTCGGAGGAGGAGTTTTTCTCTCTTTCGGAAATGCAACTGCGGCAACTCACCGGCTCGCGCAGCCGGATCTACTCCAAGAAATACCGCCAAGACCAACTCGCGCAGGCCGAGCGTGAACTCGACTTCCTCAGCCGCAGCAACATCAAAACCCTTTACTACACCGACGCGGCGTATCCGCAACGGCTGCTGCATGCACCCGACGCGCCGTGTCAGCTCTTCACCACCGGAACTTGTGACCTGAACGCGGCGCATGTGGTGAGCGTTGTCGGCACGCGTCACGCCACGCCTTACGGCACGTCGTGGACGGCCGATTTTGTCGACCGGCTTTCCCGCCGGCTACCCGATACGATTGTGGTGAGCGGTCTGGCCTACGGAATCGACATCAGCGCCCATCGCGCCTGTCTGCGCTCAGGATTACCCACCGTGGCCGTGATGGCGCGCGGACTGAACGCCATCTATCCCGCTCACCACCGCAACGACGCCGCGGCCATCGTCCGCTCAGGCGGCATGTGTCTGACCGAGTACCGCTCCTTTGACTCCATTCACCGGAGCAACTTCCTCGCGCGCAACCGGATTATCGCCGGCATGGCCGACTGCACCGTTGTGGTCGAGAGCGCCTCCACCGGCGGAGCACTCGTCACGGCGTCGCTCGCGGCGAGTTACAACCGCGACGTGATGGCCGTGCCCGGGCGTGTGGGCGACGAGTTCTCAAAGGGCTGCAACAAACTCATCTGCTCCAATCGCGCGCTGGCAATCACCTGTGCCGACGACCTGCTCAAAGCCATGCGATGGGATGAGCACGCGATAGACGAGGCCGCCCAACTCGAGATTTTCCCCGAACTCACGTCGGAGCAGCAAACCGTTGTGGATTTGCTCAAATCGGGTGGGGATATGCACATCAACTCCATCGCCGAGCAGGCCGGAATGCCTGTCTACCGCGTGATGGCCGCCCTTGTGGAACTCGACTGCAAAGGCCTCGTGCTCACCCTGCCCGGAAGCAGATACGCCATCCGGAAATAGAGAAGACCAAAAACAGAAAAACCGGAAAATCTACAGATTATAGATTTCCGGCTTTTCTATCGATTCCGGGTGTTCCGGCTTACTTGGCTTCGAGTGTGATGTTGATCAGGATGTTCAGGTCTGATATTTCAACTTCGCCGTTGTTGTTGAGGTCAGCCGCGGGATAGTCGGCCATGCTTTCGATGCCGAGAATGACATTGGTCATGATGTTGATGTCGGCGATGTTGACCTCGCCGTCGTTGTTCACGTCGCCGGGGATGGTGACCGAGCCGGTGAGCGTGACCGTTTCGATATTGCTCCATGCTGAGGTTGTCTCGTCGGTGTAGACGGCCTGCACTTTGTACTTGTAAGACTGTCCGGGCTCGAGGCCGGTGACGTTGTGGGAGTTGCCGGTAATGCCCTCGAACAGGATTGAGTTGCCGTTGTCAGCGCTCAAGATGCGGATGTTCTTCACGATGACGTTCTTGCCGGCAGTGACGGTCTGGATGGTGATGCGTTGCGCGTCGGCTTCCTCAGAATCGAGCGTGACGCGATATTCCTGTTGGATACTGTCGGCGATGTTGACCACCTCGGGCGAGTCGCTGTAACCAGAGGTGTACAGGCGGAGTTGGCAGCCGGTGGCGTTCTTGTAGGGAACGGCATCGAAGAGCACGACCACTTTTCCAGCCGAGCCGGAGAGGTCGATTTGGGGCGAGGCCAGATTGCCGTTATAACTTGTTGAGCCCAATCTCAGTCCGCCCACTTCCTGATAGACGTAACTGCCGACCCAGCCTTGGTTGTCGGTGAGGTTGTTGAGTGTGGTGGCGGTGAGCAGCGTTGTGGCCGACTTGGTGCATTTGGCGAAGGTTTCGGTGAAGATGGTGGCGATTGAGCCGCTGGTTTTGTCTACTTGCAGGTTATAGGAGGTGACGTTGTCCACGGCTGTCCAGTCGGCGCGGAAACCGGTGTCGGTGATGGTGGACGCGTCAACGGGGTTCATCACGGGCACTTCTTTGACGATGTTGGGTTGCAGTCCGCTCACTTGGAAGGTGTACGATGCGCCCCAAGGGTAGTAACTATCTGGCTCTGAGGGGTCTCGCATAAGCATGAGGTAGTTTGTTCCGACTTCGCCTCCGAACTCGCCTTTGAAACTGATGGTGGCTGTGGCTCCGGCGGCGATGGTGACCACGTCGGAGAAGAGTTGACCGAGGATGCTGTTTCCGCTGGTGGGAAGGATGAACATCTCGAATACGCCCATGTAGGGTGTGGTGGCGTTGTTTTTGATTTTGACGGTTGCCTGCACGTCGTCGGAGGGCATGACGGTGGCTTTGGGTGTGAGGCGCGTGGCAATGCTCAGGTTGGTTGTTCCGGCCGCGCTGACGGTGACGTTCTGAGTGTCGCCGATGAGGTTGCCGTTGTTGTCATACAGTCCGAGTGTGTATGTTCCGGTCGATTTGGGCGCGGTCATCTGCGTGGTGAAGGTGACGGATTCGCCTGTCGGGATTCCCACTTTGAATGCGTCGCCGGTTTGGGTTGTCGAGCCTTTTTTGAGGCGGAGCGTGAAGTTGTTGAAGTAGTCGGCTCCGTTGTTTTTCACGGTTGCGGTCACGCTGAAGGGTCGTTCGGCGTAGAGTTGTGTGGAGTTGGGCGTGAGGTTGACCAGTTGGAGCGCGGTTGAGGGTGTGGAGAAGGTGGCCTTGTTGTTGGCCACGGTCATCACGAGGTGCGAGATGGTGCCGGTGGTGGCGCAAACGCGCGGGTCGTCGGAGTCGGTGGTGTAGGTGAAGTAGAGGTGGTAGGTTCCGGCGGCGAGGTTTGTGGGCACGGTGTAGGTCATCGAGGCTGTTGTTGCTGTGGAGTTGAGTGTGAGCGACGATTTGCTCAGTTGCGGGGATTGTGCCACAACGGCGGTTTCGTCGGCGTTCATCAGTCGCACGCCGAGGTAGAGTGAACTCCAACGCTTGTTGCCATAGAGTTTGAAGGAGTTCATTCTCAGGGTTGTGCTGCTGCCGAGGCTGACCGAAGAGGAGGTGCTTGAGGCCGAGGCGTAGTTGGCGAAGAGGATGTCGCCGCCGGTAACTCCGTCGTTGGGTTTGATGCCCACGATGACTTCCTGTCCGTCGTTGTATCCGCCGTCAAACGATCCGATGCCTTGGTCATCGGGGTTGAGGATGGACACGAGGAAGTAGCCGTTGCTTCCGCCACCCCAACCCCAGTTGACGTGGAAGTATCCGTCGGTGTTGTATCCGTCGAAGACGAAGGCGTGTCCGCCGTCGGTTGCGCTGCCGGCGTAGTAAATGGGTCGGCGGGCGTCAAGTTCTTCGCGAAGCATCTGTTCCCACGAGTTGATGCCGAATTTCGAGCGGCTGAGCATCAAGAGGTCGGTGTCGTACCGGAAGTAGTTTTTCAGTGCGGTTACGGCGTCGGAGGTGTATGCTCCGCTCGACTGGCCGTATTCCATTCTGCAACCGATACCGACGTCGCTCATCAGTTTTGCCACTGCGTTGTTCTGTGCCGTTGTGGCTTTTGAGCCGTAGGCGTAGAGCATGTTGTCCCAGTCGTAGTTTGATTGGGCGAAGTTGCAGCTGAGCGAGTATCCGCCTTTAGAGTAGGAGATTGAGCCTGTTCCGGTGGCGGGCCAGCGGTGGTAGTTCATGATTTGCGCGACTGCGGTGGCTACACAGCCGGTGGCGCAATTTTCGGTGTAGGACTGTCCGTAATAGTCATAACCGGTATAAGTGGGACAGTTGTTGTTATAGGGCGCATCTTGGTTCCACATCGTTCTCACGAGCGGCTCGACGCTTGTTGTCAGGCTGATGGGCCGTCGCGGGGCGGCTTGTGGATTGGCCTTGATGATTTGCATTTCCCGCTGGTATTGTGTGAGCCACCAGCGCATGTTGTCGGGGATGTTGTTGGGGTCGAACGTGCCCTCGTCGGCGTATGCGAGCACGGCTGGCGCGGCGTTGTCGGCAGAGGCGATAACGTAACCGGCGTTATTGTCGAGGTTGAAGACGTAGAAGTCGGTCGAGGACGAGGTTTTGGCTTCGTATGCGAGCGAGAGGGCCGACAGGTTTTGCGCGGCGCGTGCTTTTCTCGGCGCGGATTTCGCGAAGAACTCGCGTGCGGCTTGCCGCGCCTGCTCGGCCGTGACGGGCGAAGCGGTGGCGTTGCCGGCGACGAGAGAGGTCAATGCGAGCAGAAGCAGTTTGGTGAATGATTTCATAAATGATGGTGTATTGTGAAGATTAATAGTCACATTTGGTGTGGTTTACCACAGCGCAAAAATACACTAATTTTTCTGAAATCAATTCTTATACTGCGTTAAATTCAGTGAAACCAACCTGATTGCAAGGAAATGGGGTTATTTAGATAGCAGGTGTTGGTGCCGGTTGTTCGGGGGGTGTGACGGGTTCGGGTGTTGTGGGTTGAGCCGTTGCGGGTGCGGGTTCAGGGGTGGTGACGGGCTCTGGAGCCGGTGCTGTCGGTTCGGGTTTGGTTGCGGGCTTGGTTTCGGTTTTTTCCGGCTCGGTCTTGGGCTTCGGCTCGGACTCGACAACGGGTTCGGGTTCAGTTGGAATCTCCACGGCGGCGGCCGGCGGGGCGAGTGTGTCGGTGCGCGTGGTGTCGGTGGTTGGCGTTTCCTTGTTGTCGGTGTTGATTCGCGGGAGTTTGAAGTCGCTGAGCGAGAGCAGTGCCACACCGGCGATGAGCGCGAGCAGAGCGATGAGCGCGATGCCCCATTTCCAGTTCATGTCGGGCAGGGTGGCGAAGGGGTTTGCGCCTTTGTCTGCGATGGAGATCATGATGGTTGCCGGGGCTTGGTCTCGGTTGGCCGCAAGGGTTTTGGTGATGTTGTGCTGTGTGGTTTCGGTGTCGTCTCCGCGTCCGATGACTCGCGCGAGTGCTCGTGAGTCGACGCGGTCGGTGAGTGTGATGAGCAGGCAGTCGCCGGGCTTGACGCGTGTGATGAGTTCGGAGCGTGCTTTCGCGTTGAAGTCCATGATCTGGTCGCGGGAGTCGTAGGCCACTTCCTGCTCGGCTGCGTCGAGGTGCAGCGTGCGGCTTCGTCCCATTTGCGCCATCAGGATTCCCGCCGACTGGATGAGCATGAACGCGAGGTCGGGGATTCGTGCCCGTTGTCCGAGTGCGGTCATAGCCTCGTCGAGCATGTCGTTGAACTCTTCGGGTGTGATTTTGCGTCGCCGTTGCAGTCGTTGGTTGAGCGCTTCAACGAGTGAGGCCGCAAGTGCCTGATCGGAACTGACGATAAACAGGCGGTCGTCGGTGTCGGCTTGTTCGGGCGCGGGCAGGCAAACGCTTTCGGGCGCGCTGATGCAGTAGGGTTGAAGAATGTGGATTTTCATAAGCACTGCTGTTTAGTTGTTGCTCAGGTGTACGTCGAGTTGGGGGAAGGGGAAGTGCAGGCCGTGTTGCGGCAGTTGTGTGTAGATTTGCTCGTTTACGGAGTACAGCACGCCCCAGTAGTCCTCTCCTTTTGCCCATGCGCGGACGATGAGCACGATGGCGCTGTCGTCCAGGGATTCGAGGTTGACGTTTGGCGCGTAACTGATTTTGGGCAGGTGCGGATGGATGGATTCTGAGGCGGTTTTCCAGTCGTCGACTTTGTTTTTTGTGCGGTGGAAAATCCGGTAGATCCACGACCGCTTCGGTTCTTGTTCGGGCGTTGTTGTTTCTTGTGTGGTGTCGGGTTCGTTCTCCTGCTCGTGTGATTCGATGTCGGTTTTGACGATACGCTCGTCGTTGTCGATAATGTCAAGTATCACCTGTCGCGCTTTTGCCACGTCGTCGCCGTACGCCAGTGAGACGCGCCATTCGAGTCGCCGGTAGGGTTCGGCGGAATAGTTGTTGATTGAGCCGGTTGAGAGGCCTCCGTTGGGAATGATGATCCGCTCGTTGTTGTAGGTGGTGATGATGGTGTGGAAGATTTGTATTTCCTTGACGAATCCCTTGAATGTACCGAACTCGATGTAGTCGCCCACTTTGTAGGGTTTTATCAGCAGGATCAGCACACCTCCGGCGAAGTTCTGGAGCGTTCCGCTGAGTGCCATGCCGATGGCTACTCCGGCTGAGGCGAAGATGGCGATGAACGAGCTTGTCTCAATTCCGAGCACGCCGATTACGGTGATTACCAGCAGGAACAGCAGCGTGATTTTGATGAAGCTCAGCAGGAATGTTCCGAGCGAGCGGTCGATTCCTTTGCTGATGAAGATGGCCCGGACAATGGCGTGGATTTTGTTGATGATGAACCTGCCGATGTAGAAGATGGCGATTGCGGCGAGGAGCCGCAGGGCGAAGGAGATGAACTGTGTAGACAGTCCTGTGATCACTCCCGACCAGTCGAACGATTTGATTTCGTCGACGACTTTTGTCGGTGTGAGCGTTGCGAGCGAGTCGGGGTTGATGATTTTATTTGCCAGCGAGTCGACCCCGGCTTTGACGGAGTCGGTGGCGGCCTGTATTTTCTTTGCCGCGATGGTGTCGTGTGTGATCGCTTGCGCTTGCAGGAGTATGTTGGCGAGGTTCATAGGTTTGAGAGAACAAATTTGGGGCAAAAGTAGTTAAAATACCTGAATTGCGCAAATCGGGTGTTCCGTGTGCCTCAAAAAACTCGCGGGTCGCCTGTGTCGGCGGCCCGCGAGGGGGATAGGGGGCACTTACGTCAGGGTAAGTGTCTCAGTCGGTTTTTACTTGACGACTTTGGTGGTTGAAGTGGTTCCGTCGGTGTAGCGTGTGATGACCACATTGACACCTTCGAACGGTTTGTCACTTACCATACCTGCCATGTTCACGTAGCTGACCGAGGAGATGGTCTTGCCGCTGTTGATGTTCTCAACGCCGGTAAGGGTCTTCTCGATGAGCAGTTCTTTGCGTGCGGGGGTCAGGGTGGTGTTGTCGTCGGTAGGCATGGAGTAGATACCGAGTTTGTTACCCGAGCATACGAGGTTGCCTGCGTAGTCGAAGTTGATTTGGTACACGTTGTCGCCGTTGCGGCAGTCCACTTTGTAGGAGTAGAGCGGGCTGAGTTCGGGCACATCGTTTTCGTTCCATGTCAGTTCGAAGAATTGGAGGGTGGCGTTACCGTCGTTGATAACGAGGATGTTGCCTTCGTTGTTGATGGCGAAACCTGAGCCCCAAGAGCCGGTGAGCATGTCGGCATAGGGTTCGCGACCGGAGTTGAGGTCGATGGTTCCTTGCGGGTTGACGTGTACGAGTGAGGGCACGCCGCCGGTGTTGTTGCCTGGGCTGCGTGTCTGGGCTACCCATACGCCGCCGCGTCCGTCGGCCACGATGTTGCCGTTGGTGTTGGCCATCCATGCGCCGATGTCGAAGTAGTTGCTCGGTGCCTCGCCCCAGGTGTGGGCGATGGTTCCGTCGGGTTGTCCGATGTTGTAGACACCCACGCCGTTGCCGTTACCGGAGGGTCCGGGAACGTCTTCGTTGAACACATAGAGCACGGTGTTGGCGCCTTCGCCGAAGATGTTAACGCCGGGAGTAGAGCCGCCCACGTTGACACCGTTGTTGGTGAACAATCCGCTGTTAGCGCGGGTTCCCTCAAAGAATTGGGTATATTCGCCTTCGAGGTTGGCGGGATCGGCCACGAAGATTCCCGAGTGCGGGTCGCTCCAGTCGGGGATGTATATGGTACCCTCGGAGTCAACTGTCAGACGGTAGGGGCTGCCGAACGACTGTCCGCCGTTGTAGCGGGTCTCGTTGATGCGGGTCCAGTCGGGTTCGTATGCGTACAGACCGTTGTTGGCGTTGTTCGACGCGATGCGGTTGACGGTGTAGATACGTCCGAAGAACTTGCTTTCGGGGCTCTTGTCGATGGTGTTGAACAGGTTGCCGGTGTAGACATACTGGTTGTCGGTGATGTCGTTCAGGCGGGCGATGGTGGAGATGGGTTTGCCGGTGAGTTCGACGGCCCAGTTGAGTTTCTGCTCATCGGTTCCCGGAATCTGGTCGTAGTTGAGGGTGACGGTGTTGTCGCCTTCCACAACGTCGGTGAGGGGATATTCACCAACGACTTCGCCGGTTTCGCTGTCGGTGAAGATGATGCGTCCGGATTGGGCGTTGTCGTTAGCCTTGAAGTTGAAGGTGTAGGCGTCGCCGTCTTTAACCGATTCGAGGCCGTAGGCGAGGATACCCTTAACGATTTCCTGGTTGACGTTCTCGGTGGTGAGTTTGCTGATAGTTCCGTCGGCGGTGTTGTAGTAGACGTTGAGGTCAACGTCGTTCACAAGACCGTGGGCGAACAGGTAGGGAGCGCCGGCGTCGCTGGGAGCGCGTTTGGGAGCGGCCACGGCTTCGATTTGGATGTTGATTTCTTTGGCGTTGTCAAGTCCGTTGGTGATGTCGTACATTCTGGGCTGGCCGTTGTCGTTGGTCAGCAGGATGGAGTGCTTGGCATAGCGGATTACGGAAACGCCGGTTGCAGTGGCGTTGGCGGCGTTCATTTTGCCGTTGGCGATGATGATCGAGCCGTCACCGTTGGCGAGTTTGTATTCGCCGGGAACTGCTCCGGAGCCGTTGATGATGATGCTGTTCTCGTCATTGGGCGAGATGGCGAACTGGAAGTCTTCACCATACTTGACGGCGGTGTAGTCATCGTTGATGTGGTTGTTGCGCGCGCTGCTGATGAGGTTTCCGTTGTCGATGTTGTAAATCATCGTGCGGATACCGCGGCTCGAGCCGATGGTGACGGCGGAGGTGATCAGTTTACCTTCTTTGATGGAGCCGGAGTAAGCCATGGAGTTACCCAAATCGGCGTTGAACCAGTTACCGCTCAGTTGCGAGCTGAACATTTCGGCGGGGTCTCCGGTGGGGAGTTCGTTGTCGATGTCTTTCTGCCAGCGATATACGCGGAAAGTTCCGCGGGTGAAACCTTCGGCGACTTGTGTCGCGCTGTATTGGTTCTGCAGTGCGTTGCAGGCCAGGAGGGTTCCGTCGGCGGTGAAGGCGATGTCAGAGATGGCCAGCACGTTGGAGCCTTGGTTGTTCTCAGGCGCGGTGATTCCGGTGGTGCTGATGGTTGCCTCAACGGTTTGTGTGTTGGGGTCGATTTGGTAGATGTAGGGAGCTTTGTTGGCGTCGAGTGCGAGCACGAACAGGTGTCCGTCGCGGAGCAGGGTGCGGCGGACGGTCTTGTCGGCGAGCACTTCAACGGCTTTGTCCTTAAACTCTTCCATCATGGTGAACTCGTCGGGCATGGCGAGGTATCCGGGCTGAGCGGGGTCGGGATAGTTTTCGTAAGTCTGCTCTTCGGGCACGAAGTCTTCGGCTTCGAGGTAGAGTTTTGCGTAGATGGTGTTGTTTGCCACTACTTCATACTCACCCATGCTGAGTGCCACAAGGCCTTCGTATTCGGAGTTGATCGACTTTTTGGTGTACTCACCCTGGGCTTTGTATCCGTCCATGGTAGCCTGGAGGGTGTATTTGCCGGGCTGGAGGTCTTCGAAGACGAAGATTCCGTTGTACTCGTTGTCGACGTTGTAGGTCGCCACCACGTTGCCGTCTTTGAGCAGGTTGACCTTCGCTCCGTTGAGGGGGAGCCATTGGTCGTTGGTTCCGGGTGCGTATCCGAAGTATTTCTCGGCGATTTTCTGGTGGAGGTCTTTGACGGTACCCATGATGTCGCCGGTGGGAACCTCACCGAGGTTGAAGTACTTGGCAATGCCTCGAGCCTCGCGGCGTCCTTCCTGACGGTCGTAGTCGAAGTTGAGCGCGCGGTGGCGTGCGGGTTGGTAGGTGTGGAAGAATCCTTCGAGCAGATAGCCGGGTGCGCCGTGTTTGAGCACGCCGAGGTATCCGTAGTAGGTTTTTCCGTTGCTGCGTGTGGCGTTGGAGCCGGATCCGTAGAAGGAAACATCGCCGCGGATGTTCATGTTCGTGCGGGAGTAGTAGTTCTGCGGGTCGAGTTCATCCATGTAGTGGTATCCCCAGTTGGTCTCTGCCATGGCGCGGCTTCCCTCAACGGCGTTTTCCGTGTCGGTGCCTCGGTAGAGGTAGAGGGGGTAGTTGGTTGTTGTGCCGTCGGTGGCGGCGTTGGAGTGGTCGGAGATGAACATGTCGAAGTTACCTGCTTCGACTTCCTCGCAGATTTCCGAGAGGTTGCGGTTGTAGATTGCTCCGGGGTCGTATTCCGAGTTGGGCATGGTGTAGGGCCACGGTCCGTTGGTCAGACGGGAGTAAACGATGTTCTCGGCTTTCACGCCGAGTTTTTTCAGGTAGTCGCCGATACCGAAAGCGCGTGGCAGTGTTCCGCGTCCCTCATAGAATCCGAGCGTGTCGGTGTCGATCCATGTGGTACCTGCGGAGTTGAGTTGTCCGGTGAAGGGGTGTCCAACGGTGGGCAACGGTCGGTCGTTGGCGCCGAAGGAGCCGTGACCGGGGTTGAGGTAGATTCGGAGTTCGTCGGCGGTTTTAGCCTGAACCATGCCGGCCGAGAGGATTGCGGCGGCAGCGAGTAATAATAACTTCTTCATGGCCGTAATCATTTGAGGTTAATAATGTAAGCCTCGCCGTCGCGGGTCGAGAAGGCGATTTTGTTGTTGCCCACTTGGGGGTACATGGCGATCAGGCTGTCGTCGGTGAGCACTTGGCGTTGTCCTTGCAGGTTTACGGCAACGATTTGGCTTGCTGTGGTGATTTCGCCGTTGTCGGTGTCGTTCATGCCTACGATAACGTTGTCGTTGAGCCATTTTGCGGCGCGGAGTGTTCCGAGGCGTTGCATTCCCGAGCCGTCGAGGTTGCACACGTAGGCGCCGTCACCGCTGACGAAGAACAGTGCTTTCGTTCCGTCGGGCGACAGGGCGGGCCAGATGTAGCGCCGGTTGGCGCCCAGGGGCGAGAACTGGCGTGCTTTACCGTTTTCGGAAACCATGAGCTGGTAGTTCTCGGTGTAGAGCACGGTGCCTTTGCGGGCCTTGTTGCTGTCGAGCGACTTGGCTTGCATTTTGCGCTTGTTCACGGTCATCACCGAGTTTCCTTCGATGGCCACGGCGTTGAGGTCGCGCGTTGGCTTGACGAGGTTTTTCACTTCTCCCGTTGCAAAGTTGCGGCTTTGGACGGCCGTTTGTTGCAGTCGGGCCTTGTTGGTTGATTTCTCGCGATAGACCACGTTCTGTCCGTCGTCGGAAATCTTCACGTTGTAACCGGCTCCGGCCGCTTTCGTCAGCACGGAGCTTTCGCCTGTAGCGAGGTCGAATTTGGTCAGCCCTTGGTTGGCGTCAGAGGTGAGCAACAGATAGTCGCCCTGCGGACTGATGGCCGCCACCTTTGCCGCTTGCGGGAGGTCGACTTTGGTCACTTCTCCCACGTTGACAACTTGGGCAAACCCACAAACCGACATGCTCAAGGCCAGTGCGAATAGTACACTTCTGTTCATGAGTGAGGTTTTTAAGGGGTTAGTTAGACAAATTGGTTTGTATCTCAGTTAGTTAATAGCGAAATTTTGGTTCGTACTTTTCAGAAAGTGTTCAAAATTACAAATATTTCTTGTTGATTCGTAAATTTCAACCGTTAAAAAATTAGAAATTTGGTTTTATTCCTGAAATGTGGGATTGTGGTGGAGGTCGGACTGATGGTTGTTGCGGGAGTTGTCTGAGGATGTAAAGCGGACTTGCTCCGAAGTTTGGGGAGCAAGTCCGCTTTGTAGAGGGGTAGGGTGGGATTGTGTCGTAATCCGCCCGTTATTGGTTGTCCAAGACGATGTTGATGAGGATGTTCAGGTCTGAGATTTCCACTTCGCCGTTGTTGTTGAGGTCGGCAGCGGGGTAGTCGGCCTTGCTGTAGATGCCGAGAATGACGTTGGTCATGATGTTGATGTCGGCGATGTTGACCGCACCGTCGCCGTTGACGTCGCCTCTCACTGCCGGTTCTTCGGGCGCGATAACGGTGAAGGTGGTTCCGGATGACCATAGTTTGTTCACGTTGGCGTATTCGGCGTGCGGGTTGCGCAGGCAGGCGGTGTAGGTTTGTCCGACTTCACCTCCGAATGCGTCGGCGAATGTGATGGTTTTCTGGCTGCCACTGTTGAGGCGGAAGCAGTCGGAATAAATACGTTTAACGATCCTCCGGCTCGCTTCATTGATGATAAACAGTTCGATTTGTCCGGAGAAAATTCCCGATGTGGTTTTCAGCGTTGCGGTGAACTCGATTTGGTCGGCGCGCATTTCGCTGGCCGCGGGGGTGACATCGCTCACAATGCTCATCTCGAAAGTGGGTTCGGCTCTCAAGGTGACTGCTCCGAGGATTCCGATTTGCGTGTCGCCGTGGTAGAGGCAGACGTTGTAGGATTGATCGGTTGTGAGTGATTGGGGTGTAAGTATGGCGTTGTAGGTGAATGTTCCCCCGGCGGGAATGTCGAGTTGCACTTCGGTGAAGGATTGGCTTGTGGAGCCTGAGGTCGGGACGAGGCGCGCGTGGACGTTGTCGCAGAACTCCTCTGTGCCGTTGTTTTTGATGCGGAATGTGGCCCGGAAGGGTCGATTGAGGTAAACGACTGAGGATGAAATTTGCTCGCCGTTGAGTTGGAGGTCGTAGTTGGCTTCGGGTGTGGAGAAGTATGCGGTGCTGTCTTGCACGGTTACGAGGATGTATTCCGCTTTTCCGGCTGGAGAGCGCATGAAGCGTGTTTCACCGTTGAAGATGTCGGAGGTGCAGATGGCGTAGAGGTGGTATTTTCCGGGTGCAAGGTCGCTGTTGGGAGTGAACCCCGATGTGGCGTTGTACAGTCCGCCGGCCTCTATGCCGGTGGCGTTCACGGTGTATACCCCTTGAATCATCTCGGTCTCTTCTTCGTTATAAAGGGCGAATCCCCAGTATAGGTGTTCGTAGGTCTCAGCTCCTTCGAGGCCTGCACGGTAGAATTGTATGGGGGCTGACGAGCCGAGGGTCACGGACGAGACTTGGGGGATGAGTTGGGTGAAGTGGCAGTAGGGTTCGACGAGCGTGTTGGTGACGTTGTCTTCGCGTTGTATTCCGATAACGGCTTGTTGGGTGTTGTTGTATCCGCCTTCGAAAGAGCCGATGCCCTGGTCTTTGGGGTTGAGCATGGTGGTGACGAAGTATCCGTCGGAGTTTCCGCCCCAGCCCCAGTTGATGTGGAACATGCCGTTGGAGTTGTATCCGTCGACCACGAAGGCGTGTCCGCCGGAAGTTGCCGATCCGGAGTAGTACACGGGCCGGCGGGCGTCGAGTTCGGCGCGGAGAATGCTTTCCCATTCGTTGATGGAGAAGGCGTTGCGCGAGATGATGGTCATGTCGGCATCATATCCGAAATAGGTTTTCAGGGCTGCAGGCACGTTGTGTGATGCCGCTCCGCTGGCATTCGACATATAGTTCATCTCGACTGCGCAGCCGATATCGGCCATCAGGGTTGCCACGGCGTTGATGTTGGCTGTCGGGCTCGATTCGGTGTAGCTGTTGAGCATGAGGTCCCAGTTGTAGGCGTGCGCGAAGTCGCGCGATATGGTCTGGTTGCCCGCTCCGCCAACGTTGTTGGTGTACGAGTGGCTGCCTGTTCCGGATTGTGGCCATTTGTGGTGGTTCATGATTTGGGCGGTGGCAGTGGCGACGCAACCGGTGTAGGTGGGATAGGTGTTATTATTTAAGGTGTAGGTGGGGCACTGGTTGTTGTACGGAGCGGATTGGTTCCATAGGGTGCTGAGCAGCGGCGCGACAGACGTGGTGAGTGTCTGGGCGCGGCGTGGTTCTTGACTGTGGCTGCGGATGTAGTTGAGTTCGTCTTGGTATCCTTGCAGCCATGCGCGCATGTTGTCGGGAATGTTGTTGATGTCGAAGTTTCCGTTGTCGACGTATCCGAGCACGGGGCTTACCTGGTCGTCGGCGGCGATGATGATGTATCCGGCCTGGTTGTCGTAGTTGAAGACGTAGTAGTCGGCCAGTTGGGCGGTTTCGTTCTGTGCCTGGTAGGCGAGCGAGAGTTGCGCGGCTACGGGTGCGCGGTGTGCGGCCGATTGTGTTGCGGCGCGTGCTGCCGCAAGTGCCTGCTCGGGTGTGATGGGCGCGGCTGTCGCCGTGGCCGCGATAAGCGCGACGGTCGCGGCCATGGCCGCGTGTGAGAGAGAGAATCGTTTCATTGTATTGGTAATTAGTTGGTTAGATGATTTTTTGCAAAAATCGGGCAGTGTCTCCTATGGTTATGGAGATCGCTGCCCGATATGGGGTAGGGGGATTAGTCTACGTTGAGGTTGACGCGTTTGAGTTCGACGGCCACGAGGTCTTTGTTGGCCTTGGCGAGGAACTGTGCGACGGTCTCTTTGTTTTCGCCTGCTTCGTAAACCTGCTCCATGAGCACGTTTTCCTGGAAGAACTTGTTGAGGCGTCCCTGGGCGATTTGTTGAATCATCTGCTCGGGCATGGAGGCTTCTTTGGCTGCGGCGGTGTCGGCCATGAGTTTCTTGGCCTGCTCGACTTGCTCTTCGGTCATGTAGCCTTTGCGGACGGCTTCCTGCTGGTGCTCTTCGGTTGCGCAGTAGTAGGGGTTGAAACCGGCTTTCTTGAGTGCGTTCTCAACGGCTTTCTGCACTTGTTCGGTGCGTGTCTTGTCGATGGCCACGCGGAGTTCCTCGTCGATGGTCTCCTGCGGGATTTGCTCGCGGCTGGCTTTGATGGGGTTCATCGAGGCCACTTGCATGGCGATGCCTTTTGCCACGTCGGCAGGCACGTCGGCCTGGTTGAAGCCTACAGCTGCGGAGAGCATGCCGTTGAAGTGGTTGTAGACCACCGTTGCGGGAGCCTCAATGCTTTCGTAAGCGCCGAGTTCCATTTTCTCGCCGGTGATACCGCTGAGTTCGGTGATGGCTTCGGGAACGGTTTTTCCGTTGAGTGTGAGTGCGTTGAGTTCGTCGATGTTTTTGGCGCGTTTTTCAACGGCGAGGTCGAGGAGCGCCTTTGCGAGTGCGACGAATTTCTCGTTTTTGGCCACGAAGTCGGTTTCGCATTTCAGTGCCACGATGGCTGCGAAGTCGCCCACGCTTTTACCGATGGCGATGCCCTGTGCGGCGTCGCGGTCTTCACGTTTGGCGGCGATGGCCTGTCCGCGTTTGCGGATAAGTTCTTTCGCTTTCTCGATATCGTTGTCGCTTTCGATGAGTGCTTTCTTGCAGTCGCTCAGACCGGCACCCGTCATGTCGCGCAGTTTTTTGATGTCGTTAATTGTAACTGCCATTTTGGTTAGGTGTTAGGGTAGTTGTGGTTGTTGATGAGTTGTATTTTGCAATTGTCCCCTCGATTTTGGGTTGAGGGGACAAATGCATGTTGTTATTCGGCTGCGGGAGTTTCGGGCTCTTGCTCAGCCTCGGGAGCCTTGGGCTCGGCTTCGGCTTCAGTAGCCTCGGCTTGAGCGTCTTCGGCTTTGACCTCGGCGTTGGCCTCGCTCACGCGGCGGCGTGCGCGGCGGCGTTCACGGCGGGGTGCCTCTTCTCCGTCCGGGGTTTCGGGTTCCTCTTCATCGATGCCGGCCATTTTGCGCTCTTGAATGCCTTCATTGATGGCTTCGCAGAGGGTGGCGAGGATGATGTCGATGGATTTCGAGGCGTCGTCGTTGGCGGGGATGGCGTAGTCGACGCTGTCGGGGTCGGAGTTGGTGTCGACGATGGCGAACACGGGGATTCCGAGGCGGTTTGCCTCGGCCACGGCGATATGTTCTTTCATCACGTCAACCACGAACAGGGCGGCCGGCAGACGGTTCATTTCGGCGATGGAGCCGAGGTTCTTCTCGAGTTTGGCGCGTTGGCGTGTGATTTGCAGGCGTTCGCGCTTTGACATGTTGTCGAAAGTTCCGTCTTTGCTCATCTTGTCGATGGCGGCCATTTTCTTGACGGCTTTGCGGATGGTGGGGAAGTTGGTGAGCATTCCACCGGGCCAGCGTTCGATCACAAATGGCATTTCCACCGAGGTGGCGCGGTCGGCAACGACTTGTTTGGCCTGTTTTTTGGTTGCTACGAAGAGCACCTTCTTGCCGGGCTGCTTAACGATGTTCTTGATAGCGTTTGCAGCGTCTTCAAGCTTGGCTTGGGTTTTGTATAAGTCGATGATGTGGATACCGTTACGCTCCATGAAGATGTAGGGAGCCATTGCCGGGTTCCATTTGCGTTTGAGGTGACCGAAGTGACAGGTTGCCTCGAGTAGCTGGTCGAAAGTTGGGATTTGCATTGTGTTGTGTTTTGTTTACGTTCGTCTTTGTCAATCGCGTGGTAGCCACCGCAGTTCTCAGTGTGAGTCCACACGATTTGGATACTAAACTCTGATTTGCTGTGTCGGGGTGGGGTAGGCGAACAGGTTGGTGTCTGTTTTCCAGTCCCGACGGGTTTGCATATCAACGCTTGCTGAACTGGAAGCGTTTGCGTGCTTTGGGTTGTCCGGGTTTCTTACGCTCGACGGCGCGCGGGTCGCGGGTCATGAATCCTTCGCGGCGCAGCGCGGGCTTGTCTTCGGGGTTGATTTTCACCAGCGCGCGAGCGATGGCGAGGCGGAGTGCTTCGGCTTGTCCTTTGTAACCGCCACCGTTGAGGTTTACCTTGATGTCGTATTTCTCTACGGCTTCGAGTGTGTTGAGCGGTTGCTTGACGATGAATTGCAGGATGGGGTTGGGGAAGTACTCTTCGAGGGAGCGCTTGTTGATGGTGATGTTGCCGTTGCCTTCGGTGACGTAGACGCGGGCGATGGCGGCTTTACGGCGGCCTACTGCATTGATTTTTTCCATATTCCGTCCTGATTATTTGAGTTTATTGATGTCGATAACCTTGGGCTGCTGTGCCTCGTGGGGGTGTTCGCTGCCGTTGTAGATGTGCACGTTGCGAAGCAGTTTGGCTCCGAGGCGGTTTTTTGGGAGCATGCCCTTGATCACTTGGAGGAACAGGGGGTGCATTCCGCTCTTGAGGCCGCGGCGTTGCGACTTGAGCATCATTTCGCGGGCAGAGGTGAAGCGTTGTCCGCCGGGGTAGCCGGTGTAACGGACGTAAAGCTTTTGGTCCCACTTCTTTCCGGTGAGCACGACTTTGTCGGCGTTGATGATAATCACGTTGTCGCCGCAGTCGACGTGGGGTGTAAAGCAGGGTTTGTACTTGCCGCGCAAGATTTTGGCAACCTTGCTGCACAGACGGCCCAGAACCTGATCAGTGGCATCGACTACCACCCAATCTTTCTGAACGGTTTCGGCTTTCGCCGAGATGGTTTTGAAACTTAAAGTATCCACTTTTTTAATTTCCTGATTAATAGTTAACTAAATGAACCTTGCACACGTGCAACGCATGGCCATATACGCTGCGCGCGACCCGATTCGGGTTGGTTTGGACATAATCGGCTCGCAAAATTACTGCTTTTTGCCGAATCGGCAAGGTGTGGATTTTGATAAATAAGATAATTTTAGGTGCGATAAGGATTTTTAACATAAACTCTTTCGGACTAATCGTAGTGGTCGGAGTGAATGGAAAGTTTGGGCTACTCTTCAGATTTTTTTGTACTTTTGCGGCATGAATAAGCGAGTCAAGATTGAGTTGCTGGCTCCGGCGCGCGATGCCGCCACGGCGATGGAGGCGATCCGCCACGGCGCCGACGCGGTGTATATGGGCGCGTCGGACTTCGGCGCGCGGGCCGCCGCGAGCAATGACGTGGCCGACGTGGCGCGCGTGGCCGAGTTTGCCCATCAGTACAACGCGCGCGTGTACGCCACGGTGAACACCTTATTATATAATGACGAACTGCGGCGCGCCGAGCGGCTTGTGGCCGACTTGTGGCAAGCCGGAGTTGACGCGCTGATTGTGCAGGACATGGCGCTGCTGCGGCTCGACGTGCCGCCGATCGAGTTGCACGCCAGCACACAGTGCGACATCCGTACGCCCGAAAAGGCGCGTTTCCTCGAGCAGGTGGGGTTCTCGCAGTTGGTGCTGGCCCGCGAGTTGACCCTCGACGAGATCGCGGCCATCCGCGCGGCGGTGAAGGTGCCGATAGAGGCGTTTGTCCACGGGGCGTTGTGCGTGTGCTACAGCGGCCGGTGCGGGCTGAGCCAAGCCGTGAAAGGCCGGAGCGCCAACCGTGGCGAGTGCGCGCAGATGTGCCGCCTGTCGTTCGACCTCGTTGACGGCAACGGACGCGTGCTCGAGCGCGGAAAACACCTGCTCTCGCTGCGCGACCTGAACCAGACGCGCAATCTTGAGGCCATGCTCGAGGCGGGCGTGAGCTCGTTCAAGATTGAGGGACGGCTGAAAGAGCCGGGCTACGTGAAAAACGTTGTGGCCCACTATCGGCGTGCCTTCGACCGCATTATCGCCGACCACTCCGACCGCTACAGCCGCGCCTCGGCCGGAACATCAACATTCACCTTCACGCCCGACCCGGTGAAGAGTTTCAACCGCTCGTTCACCACCTATTTCCTGACCAACCGCCAGCCTGCCAACGGCAGCACGATGGCCTCGACGGCCACGCCCAAGTCGCTCGGCGAGCCGATAGGGAAGGCGAAATCCGTTCGTGGTCTTGACGTGACCGTCGACACCGGCACCGCGCTTGCCAACGGCGACGGGCTGAGTTATTTTGACAGTGATGGACAATTTCAAGGCGTTCGTGTGAATCAGGCCGCTGAGGGTAGGGTAGTGCTGCGTGAGCGTGTGGCCTTGCCCGCGGGCACGATGATGTATCGCACGTTTGACAAGCGTTTCACCGACCTGCTGAGTGCCGACAGCGCGCGGCGCGTGATTGCCCTCGACGCGCGGCTGCGCTACCTGCCGGAGCAAGGCCGGCTGCTGATTGACCTGACCGACGAGCGCGGCTGCCGGGTGACGCACGGCGTCGACATCGGGCCGTTGGACAAGGCCGAGAAACCACAGACCGGGCGGCAAACCGACCTCTTGGGCCGTCTTGGCGACACGATTTATGTCCTTCGTGAGGCCGAGGTGTTGCCTGAGTGGTTTATACCGGCGTCGGTGTTGGCGCGGTTGCGGCGCGAGGTGGTGGAGATGCTCAGCCAGTTGCGGCTCACCACCTGGCCGGTCTCCCGCCGCCGTGCCGAAGACCCCTCGGCGCGATACCCCTCACCCCGCCTGGAGGCGGCCGATAACGTGGCCAACGAAGTTGCCGGGCGGTTTTACCACGACCATGGCGTGATCGAGATCGCGCCCGCCCTTGAGGTGAGCCGTCGCGTCACGCCCGAAGTGCCGTTGATGACCACGCGTTACTGCCTGCGTCGCGAGTTGGGTCTCTGCCTGCGCACGCCCCGCGGAAAAGCCGTACCCGCCCCGTTGACACTGCTGCACGGCCCCGACCGGTTCCGCCTCGATTTCGACTGCCGCCGCTGCGAGATGCGGTTGACCAAGGCGGAATGAGAGCTTTGCCACAACCATGTATTAACTTTGCGACAAATCCAGTTATCTCCGTTTTATCCGTTGTTTAAATGCCTTTCCGCGTTTAAAATGTTGTCTTTGTTGTCCCCGTTGTCGTTATCCTGATCCACAACAAC
>CACYCT010000165.1 GCA_902772965.1 uncultured Bacteroidales bacterium
ACTCATGGGCCTGATCCACAAAGCAGGCATCGAGATCAACCGCAAAGTGCTTGCCGACCTCGCCATGAACAACCCCGAAGCCTTCAAAGCCATCGTCGAAAAAGCCAAAGCCGCAGAATAAAACTCCACTTTTGGCACACCATAACAACACTCGCCGACAGACACGACGGCGAGTGTTTTTTGCCGTTCTCAATGAAATGGATTACTTTTGCCGCGCAAATTAACCGGAACATGATGAAACAACTCGCAGCCACCCTCTGTGTGCTCGCTGTCTTTGCCGCCGCAACGGCGCGGGACGGCTGTCAAACCACAATCCAACCCGACTCGACACGCACCCTCACCGGAGTAGACTCGGGACAGGAACGCCGGGAAGCCAACCACACCGTCGCCGGCACGTGGCAGTACGAATCTCCCAGCGTTCAAGCCCAAGGAGCGAGCGTGCTGGGCAAATTGGGAAAGCCCATCGCCAAAAGCAAACTCACCGGAAAACTCAACAAGGCGTATAAGAAACTGAAAATCAAAAAGCGCTGGACCTCCCTGCGGCTCGACACCGACGGCATCTGGATCATGACAGTCGCCGGAAAAGACATCAAGGGAAAATACGACTATAACCCCGACCGCGGAACCATCACGCTCAGGTGGCATTTGATGTCGGTCACGGCCGAGGTGGAGCGCAAAGGCGAGCATCTGCACCTGCTTTTCGACGCCGACAGGCTGCTCGCACTGATGCGCCTGTTGAGCGGCATCAGTTCCAGCGACACGCTGAAAGCGTTGGCATTCCTCAGCGAGAACTATAACGACGTGAAAGTCGGTTTCCGGCTTAAGCGGAAATGATACGGGTTCAAGAAATTCCGATTCAATGGTGAAGTTTCAGGCATGACACAGGCCGGATTCGAAAAAAAACAAAAAACTTGCCACAATTAATCCGCCACTGTTGCGTATATCAAAAAAACTACCGATATTTGCAGTGGAAAACCAAAGCCGGCCAAGCGAGGCCAAGGCGAGAAAATATCAGCCACACCGAAGTAGATTGGGATACTCTTCAAATTTATATGAACTACCGAGACCGGTATTCATATCAATGGCGGGCCTCAACCACTTATGGTGCTCTCCCGAAAGGGGGACCGGAGGATTACAAAGATATGGATGCTCTCAAACCCTGTTTTTTTCGGAGTTTCATCACATCCTTCGTTGTGGCCTTTAACACAACCTGCGCGGCAACGCGCAGGTTGCTTTTTTCGCATACCGCCTCAGAGCGCATGGCCGGAGTTGTCCGGTCGCCCGGGCCACTCGCATGAATGTTTGAGGTGGGTTCCGGCAGGGGGACGTGATGTTTCCGGTCGGGTAGGGGGCAACTGTCCGGGCAACCCGACTTGGGCAATTTATGGAATCCGACTAAAAAAATCAGAACACGCGCTGCACCACCGCGGCATCGTAGCGGTCGGGGCCGCGCACAATCCAGTGGCGCAGAACGCCCGCTCGCGTGAAACCGCAGGCTTCGAAGGCTGCCAGACATGCGGCGTTTCCGGTGGCTATGAAAGCGTACACTTGCGCCAGTCCGAGGTGCCGCTCGGCATATTCGCACAGCAGTTGAATCGCGGCTTGGCCGTAGCCTTTGCCGCGGTGTTCGGGGCTGATGTACAGCCCTGCCTCGGCACGGTTGTTCAGCGGGTCAAGGTCGAAAAGGTCAACCGTCCCGACGGGTGTGTTGTCGGCGGTGATTTCAATGGCGAGGCGGAGTTGACGTGTGGTGTAGATGTCGCCGGTGTATTGCTGCAGATAGTCGTAGAGTATTTGCCTTGAGAAGGGGGCAGGTGTGTTGGTGGGCAGCCATAGGGCGGTGTCGTTCTCAAGGTCGTAAAGCCAGTCGAGGTCGGTTGGCTCGAGTGCGCGCAGGCTGAGTGTCTGGTTGTGTAGCAGGGTCATACCTGACTCATTTTTGGCGAGATGATGAAGTGGTTGCGGTGGGAATAGATATGGAACTCGACGCCTTTCCGGCTGTTGTCTGCGATGATGCTGATGATTTCGGCGTAGGAGTATGTGCTGTCGTCAATAAGCACGCGTGCCATGCCTTGTTCGGGGATGGCGGTTTTGTAGTGGTTGATACCGGTTGCGAGGGTCACCTCGCCGCTGTTCCGGCTCAGGATCACCCACGGAGCTTCGGTGGGATGGAGCGAGGGCGAGGGCATGAGTTTGCCCAGGGCGCGGCGGCACATCGCCAGTCCGGCGCGCACAAGCACACCGGTTTTCACAATCGGATAGCCAATCCAGTGATAGCGCGGAAAATGCTTGCGGTAGAAGATGAGCATCGCCTCGTAGAACACGCGCACGTAGCGCATCGTGTCTTTTTTGGTGCTTTCGCCCTTGTAGTGAATCATCTCCAAGGGCAGGTACTGGTTGTGCAGTCCGGCTTTCGCGAGCCGGTAACTCAAGTCGATGTCTTCGCCGTACATGAAGAAGTCCTCGTCCAGACCGCCCACTTGCTTAAGCAGGTCGGTTCGGCAAAGCATAAACGCGCCCGAGAGGATGTCCACCTCGTGCGGCTGCCGGTCGTCAAGGTAACGCAGGTGGTATTTGGCGAGTTTCGGCGACCGCGGCGCAAGTGCCGACAGGCCGAAAATCTTGCAGAACGCCACCCACGGCGTGGGGAAGGCGCGTTTCGACTCGGGTAGGAACACCCCGTTTCCGTCAACCATGCGTATGCCCACGGCTCCGGTGTCGGAATGGCCGCGAAGCCACTCAATCGGCTTGCGCAAACAGTCGGGACTGATTATCGTGTCGGGGTTGAGAATGAGCGTGAACTCACCGCGGGCGGCGTTGATGCCCTGATTGTTGGCGCGGGCGAAACCCACGTTCTTCTTGTTGCAGATGAACTTCACCCACGGGAAGAGCGCTTTCGAGTGCTCAACTGAGTCATCACCCGAAGCGTTGTCGATAACAAACACTTCACCGCGCAAACCCTCCAGAGCCTGCTCCACCGAGCGAAGTGTCTGCTCGAGAAAGTACTTCACGCGGAAATTCACAATGACGATGGTGATGTCGATATCGGTCACGCGGTCAATGATATTTGCGGTATAACGTTGCTTGTTCGCGCCCCGTAAAAGTAGGGTGCTTTTAAATTATAACGTATAGAAATGCCCGCTTATTTTCCCAAACAGAAAAAAAGGTGTATTTTTGCGGCCATAATAATTGACTTTTCTAATTCAAATCATAACATATGTCTTTAGTTATCGGAATAGACGTGGGCGGGAGCACGACAAAGATTGTCGGCCTGCGCGACGGCGAAGTGCAGTCACCGATGTTTATCACCGCCGCCGACCCCATCACATCGCTCTTCGGCGCGTTCGGCAAGTTTTTGTACGACAACTCGATTGAACTCGGTGATATCGAGCACGTGATGGTGACCGGAGTGGGCAGTTCGGCCGTGACCACACCCATCTACGGCCTGCCCACCACAAAAGTCGACGAGTTTCAGGCCGACGGCCTCGGAGCGCGTTTCGACAGCGGGCTTGACCGGCTGATTGTTGTAAGCATGGGAACCGGCACCACACTGGTCCGCGTCGATGAAAACGGCATTCGCCACATCGGCGGCGCTTCCATCGGCGGCGGCACGCTTCAAGGCCTCGCCCACCTCCTGCTCGGAACAAGCAATGTCGACGAGGTGATTCAAATGGCCTCGCAAGGCAACACGGCCAACGTCAACCTCACCATCGGCGACATCAGCAAGACCCACCTCGAGGGACTTCCCCTGCACGCCACCGCCTCGCTCTTCGGCAAGGTCAAGAACGCCAACGTCACTCAGGCCGACATAGCCAAAGGGTTGATTTACATGGTCGTGGAAACCATCGGCTCGTGCGCCGTGCTGTCACAGTCGCTGCCCGGAGGCATTTCCGACTTTGTCATGATCGGCAACATGACCTGCGTGCCCGAGTGCCGCGAGGCATTCCCTATTATCGAGGATCTGTACGGCGTGCGCTTCCACATCCCCGTCCACGCGCAGTACTGCACCGCCCTCGGCGCCGCCCTGGCATATAAAGGGTAGGGCAACACGGAGCGCGGATTTTGCGGGCCGTAGAGGCATTGCCCCCGGAGCAGTAATTGTTAACACATGTGAATAATGTCTCTCTGGTAGTATATTTTTGCCGCAAAATTTTGCCACTCGGGCAAAAAGCGGTACTTTTATCCGCTCAAAACAGGGCAAAACGCTATGCCTTGTCCCTAATTGTTTGCAAAAAAATAATTTACAAATAAATTCAACTAACCAATCTTAACAATTATTCACCAAATGAGAAAAACATTTGCTGCACTGCTGGCAATGATGCTTCCGGCGTCGCTCCTTGCGAGCGAGGCAAACCTGAAAATGCCCGAGGGATTCGCCTCCGACCCCGCAACCAAAGTGCTCTATTGGGGCTTTTTGGTGGTGGTTCTCGGTATGCTCTTCGGATATTACCAGTTTGTAAAGGTTCGGAAACTCAAAGCCCACCGGTCGATGCTCGAAATCGGCAATGTGATTTTCAAAACCTGCTCCACCTATCTCAAGCAGCAAGGTAAATTCCTCGGCATTCTGTTCGCCTTTATCGGTTTGGCCGTATTGCTGTATTTTTATGTCCTCGAGGGCATGCCCTTAGGCTCAGTGGCTCTGATCCTGGGTTGGACGGTGGTGGGTGTGTTAGGGTCTTACCTGGTGGCCTGGTATGGCGTGCGGATGAACACGTACGCCAACTCGCGCATGGCTTTCGCTGCCCTTCGCCGTCACCCGCTCGACCTGCTCAACATCCCTCTCACGGCCGGAATGAGTATCGGCATCCTGCTGATCTGCGTTGAGTTGGTGCTTATGCTCGTGATTCTGCTGTTCATGCCGGCCGACTTGGCGGGAAGCTGCTTCATCGGCTTCGCGATCGGAGAGTCGCTCGGCGCGAGCGCGCTGCGTATCGCCGGAGGTATCTTCACCAAAATCGCCGACATCGGCTCCGACCTGATGAAGGTGGTGTTTAAAATCGGCGAGGACGACCCGCGCAACCCGGGCGTGATTGCCGACTGCACCGGCGACAACGCCGGCGACAGCATCGGCCCCACCGCCGACGGATTCGAAACCTACGGCGTCACCGGCGTGGCGCTCGTGTCGTTCATCCTGCTCGCCGTGCCGGCGGAATATCAGGTGACCCTGCTGGTGTGGATTTTCGTGATGCGTATTCTCGGTGTGGTGGCCTCGGTTCTGGCTTATTACATCAACAACGCCATCTCGCGCGTGCGTTACGGCAAGGCCGATGACCTTGACTTCGAGCGCCCGCTCACCAGCCTCGTCTGGATCACGTCAATCCTTTCTATCGTCGGAACTTTCGCGGCCAGTTACGTCCTGCTCAAAGACCTCGGCGCGAGCTACTGGCTCGGATTGGCAACCATCATCAGTTGCGGCACACTCGGAGCCGCGCTCATCCCCGAGTTCACAAAACTCTACACCTCGCCCACCTCAGGCCACGTGCAAGAGGTGGTGAACACCTCCCGTCAGGGCGGCGCGTCGCTCAACATCCTCAGCGGCCTCGTGTCGGGTAACTTCGGCTCGTTCTGGACCGGGTTCGTGTTCTTCCTGCTTATGCTGCTCGCCTATCTGGCCAGCAACCAGTTCGAGATGGGGCACATCTTCGGCCAGTACTATTCCATTTTCGCCTTCGGTCTGGTCGCTTTCGGTATGCTCGGCATGGGCCCGGTGACCATCGCGGTTGACAGTTACGGCCCCGTGACCGACAACGCGCAGTCGGTCTACGAACTCTCGCTCATCGAAGACGACAAGGAAACCGCCACCCGCGAGATTGAACAGGATTTCGGCTTCACACCCGACTGGGAAAAAGCCAAATACTATCTTGAGGCCAACGACGGCGCCGGCAACACCTTCAAGGCCACCGCCAAACCCGTGCTCATCGGAACAGCCGTGGCAGGCTCCACAACGATGATTTTCTCGCTCATCCTGATGATTCAGCAGACGCTCGGCATCAACCCCGAATCGGTGCTCAACCTGCTCAATCCGTACACCATACTCGGCTTCATCCTCGGCGGATGTGTCGTGTACTGGTTCACCGGATCGTCGATGCAGGCCGTCACCACCGGAGCCAACCGCGCCGTGGCCTTCATCCGCGACAATATCAAACTCGACCCCAACGCGCCCAAGAAAGCCGACATCAGCAAGTCGCAGGAAGTGGTGCAGATCTGCACCAACTACGCCCAGAAGGGAATGCTCAACATCTTCATCTCCATCTTCTGCTTCGCGTTGGGCTTCGCCTGCCTGTCGTCGCCCGAGAGCATCGGCGGCGAGGCGGCGGTGTGCCTGTTTGTGAGTTACCTGATCGCGATTGCCGTGTTCGGTCTGTTCCAAGCCGTGTTTATGGCCGATGCCGGCGGCGCGTGGGACAACGCAAAGAAAGTGGTCGAAGTCGACCTCAAAGCCAAAGGCACCGAACTGCACGACGCCTCCGTGGTGGGCGACACCGTCGGCGACCCGTTCAAAGACACGTCCTCGGTGGCGCTTAACCCGATCATCAAGTTCACCACCCTCTTCGGCGTGCTGGCTATGGAAATCGCCATCAGCGAGAAATTCCGCGAGATGGCCCCGTGGATTGGTGTGGTGTTCGTAGCCATCGGCCTGTACTTCGTCTACCGCTCGTTCTACAAGATGAAGTCGGAGTAACCACTCTGCCCCTTTCACTCATAAAATGCTCTCCACAACCACGGAGAGCATTTTTTTACCCGTTGAGTCTTGGATTATTACAATAGAAAACAGACTCTAAACGAATCGTTTGGGCAGTTGTGGATTTGCACCGAAGTCATGAACGGCTATGGAGTAGTCGAATAAAAAACCATGCGTGTCGTATGGGGTAATCCGTCGATTCCCTCGTCCGGTATCTTCGAAGCCTGACGGTCGCGGGTGAGTGCAATTCCCGACGTACGGCAAACCGATATTGGCACAAGATCGCAGGGTGCTCCTATCACACCGGAGCGTTGCGAGAAATTAAAGCAAAGAGGAGGTTTATTTGGCAAAAAATCACTACTTTTGCCGTTTAAAAGGAATTATAACGATATGGCAGATGTGAAAACCATCGAAAAGATGCGCACTTCGCTAAGTTGGGGTGCAGTCCAACTCCCCTCAATTCCGCGGGAAAACACGGAGATTAACGCCATTGGATATGGATTCCCTTCTGGCGAAAAACTTGGGTGGCACCATGCACCATAGCGAAAGCAATCGCAATGAAACTGTCATTCTTCAAATGTTCCATGTCGCCCCTAAAGGAACGCCTCTGTCGGCGCCACACACCGAGATACAGCCCGATCAGACCTTCCTTCCGGCCAGCTGGCATCCCACCATTATTTTGCAATGAAAAAACCGAGAATAAAGCCTGTTTCCAGATTATTAAAGGATAACAGAAAGAGATACAAGCGATTCCGTCAGTGGCAGAATGTTCCTCATCGCGTGAAACCGATGTCGAGCGTTGAGCACGTATGTCCAACCTGTGACCAGCAGTATGTGGGTAATTACTGTCCACGTTGCGGTCAGTCATCAAAAATCGGGCGTTACTCGTTCAAGAACGCCTTTTTGCTGTTCATTGACGTGTGGGGTTTGGGCAACCGCGGCATGTTCCGCACCATTCGCGATATATTTCTGCGGCCGGGCTACATGATTAGAGACTATCTGCGGGGTATGCAGATGGCATATTTTCCACCGTTCAAGATGCTCTTCCTTATCTGCGCCCTGGGGATACTTATAGATACGGGCTTGAATGTTAAGGGTATCAACCGCTTCGAGTTGTATATGGAGCAAGAAAAGGAATATACCCGGAAAATGCAGGCCGAAGCAAATGCCGACAAAACACTCACCCTGGAAAGGAGAGATGCCAAAATTGCCGCCAACAAAACACTATATGCCATTGAGAACAAAGTCGGGGAGAACAACCAGTTGGCGGCGTTGCTCAGTCTGCTGATTTTTTCCGGACCATTTTATCTTCTGTTCCGGCACTGTCCCGCCATACCCGACCTTCGCTTCTCCGAGTGCTTCGTGGCAATGGTCTATATCGCCAATATGATTCTGGTCTTAACCATTATACCCTCACTGCTGTGCTTCGACTTCAAGACTGAGGCCCGCTTCGACTTGGTTGCCGCGCTACTTGCTGTCATCCCAATCAGGCAGTTGACGGGCTACAGTTACTGGAACACCGTCTGGCGGCTGCTTGTGGCCCTCATTCCGTTCAGCATAATTCTTATGGTGCTGTATGCGGTCATCTCTATTTTCTCGTACATATCCGTGCATCCCGAAATCATGAATCAATAGCGGTTACAGAGACAATTCATATCCACACCACGCTGAGATACAAAAATAACCCGCACAGATTGTTACGGATTCAGTTTTTTTGCTTACCTTTGCTTGGTGTTGTCGGGATTCCGCTTCGTTTTTTAGCACCGCCGGACGCGGCCTCCCCGACATGGCCGGATTCTGAGTCTCCTTTGTGCCTCAGACACATTCAGTCGAGTTATGGCGGTGCGGATTTCAGGAAAAAAATGATACGAATGAATGCCAAAGTATTTATAACGCTTATTGCCCTTGTCATTTTGGGGCAGGCAAGAGCCGGCGCGCAAATCACGCGGGAGCGGTTGCAAACCGGGAGTGACGAACAACTGCTCAGAGAATGGATCAGGGTGCTTTCCGGTGACGAGTTCGGCGGACGGAAACCCATGACGCCCTATGAGGACAAGACGGTGGACTACCTTGCCAAGCAGTTGCGCGAGTTGGGCATGGAGCCGGGCTTCAACGGCGACTGGTTTCAACCTTTTGATATCATTTCGGTTACAGCCAAGCCGGCGGCCGGCGGGTTCACCGTGAGCGGGAAAAGGAAAGCGTCGCTCCGCTATCCCGACGATGTGATTACCTGGACCACCCGCGCCACCGGTAAAATTGATTTGAAGAAGGCGGAGTACGTCTTCTGCGGCTTCGGCATCAATGCCCCCGAATATGGTTGGAACGACTACGAGGGTATTGACGTGAGGGGCAAGATAGTGATTGCCATGGTCAACGACCCGGGCTTTTACGACAGCGGCCTCTTCCGTGGACGCAATATGACCTACTACGGCCGATGGACGTATAAGTTTGAGGAGGCGCTGCGCCAGGGCGCCGCGGGCTGTCTGGTGCTCCACAACACGGCAGCGGCCGGTTACGGCTGGCACGTGTGCGTGAATGGCCACCTGAGCGACAACCTCGGCATCTATAACTCCGACACCCGTAATGCCAACGATTTGACCGTCAGAGGCTGGCTGTGTGAGGGCGGTGCGGAAAAACTGTTTCAGGCCGCCGGTATGGATATGGACCGGGCTGTGGCCGCGGCGAAAAAGCCCGGATTCAGGAGTTTTCCGCTGAATGTGAAGGGAGATGTGAAGATGAATGTCACCTATAACATTCAGAAGACGCGAAATGTGTGCGGCATTCTTCGCGGGAGCGGCGGTGACGGTGAGGCCGTGGTGTTCTGTGCCCACTGGGACCACTTAGGTATCGGGAAACCCGACGAGCGCGGCGACACGATTTACAACGGCGCGGCCGACAACGCCTCCGGTATGGCCGGCGCGCTGCTTGTGGCCAAGAAGTTCACCCAAATGCCCCGGCCGGAACGCGACCTGGTGTTCTTCTTCCCCTCATCGGAGGAGAGCGGCCTCTTCGGCTCGGCGTATTACTGCGGGCACCCTGCGGTGCCGATGGACAAGACCGTTGCCTGCCTGAATTTTGAGAGTATCGGCCCAGCCGAGTTGACGCGCGATGTGGTGATACTCGGAGGCGGTGAGAGCGTCCTGGACCGCTACTATGTGGCTGCCGCCGCCGCTCAAGGGAGGTATATCTATTTCGATGATGACAACTCCGACGGCTGGTTTTACCGCTCCGACCATTATAACTTCGTGAAAAATGGAGTTCCCGCGGTGGTGCTGGAGAATGGCCGTGAGCCCGTGGGCAAGCCCAATAAATATCCTATGCAGGTGTGGTACCACAAACCGGCTGACGAATATCACGAGGACTGGGACCTGAGCGGCACACTGTCGAACCTGAACCTGATCTTCAGCGTAGGCCTGTCCCTGTCGAACGGTTCGAATAAATGAACAGACCGAGAGCGGGGACAAAAAAACGAAAAAAACTTACCCGTAAAAGTGCCGTGATTGGGAAAAAAGTTGTACCTTTGCTGCGCTCAATTTGGGCACAAAACTTAATTTACTAATTTAAAACGTATTATGAACAAGTACGAAACCGTTTTCATTTTAACTCCCGTTTTGTCTGACACCCAGATGAAGGAAGCGGTAGAAAAGTTCAAATCGGTGATTCTCGACAACGAGGGCACGATTGTGAACGAAGAGAACTGGGGCCTGCGCAAGTTGGCTTACCCGATTCAAAAGAAGACCTCCGGCTTCTACAACCTGATTGAGTTTGAGGCAGAGCCGACGCTGATCGCCAAACTCGAAACCGCCTATCGTCGCGACGAGAAAGTGTTGCGATTCCTCACTTTCGCGCTCGACAAGTATGCGGCCGAATACGCCCTCAAACGCCGTCAGAAACGCGCCGCAGCCGCTGAACAACAACCTGCCGCACAAGAGCCCGCCGCTCCCGCCGCAGAAGAAGCCACTAACGAATAAAACATGGAGGAACATCACATGGCACAGACACAAAGCGAAATCCGATACCTCACCCCGCTGTCGGTAGACACAAAGAAAAAGAAATATTGCCGTTTCAAAAGAAGTGGCATCAAGTATGTTGACTACAAGGACGCCGAGTTCCTCAAGAAATTCCTCAACGAGCAAGGCAAAATCCTTCCCCGCCGCATCACCGGCACATCTCTCAAGTTCCAACGCCGTGTGGCAAAAGCCGTTAAGCGCGCACGCCACCTCGCACTGCTGCCCTACGTGGCCGACTTGATGAAATAATCGCAACCCGACTTCGCGAGCAAACATTTCTTTACTCTAACAGACTTACCACATTATGAAAATCATACTTACACAAGACGTTGCCAACCTCGGTTACAAAGACGACGTCGTGGAGGTGAAAAACGGATACGCCCGTAACTACCTCATTCCGCAAGGAAAAGCCATCTTGGCTACCCCCTCGGCGCTGAAAGTGCTGGCCGAAAACCTGCGTCAACGCGCCCACAAGATCGCCAAAATCAAAGCCGACGCCGAAGCCGTGGCCGCAACCCTGCAAGGCGTGGCCGTGACCATCACCACCAAAGTTTCCGAAACCGGAACCATCTACGGCTCGGTGAGCAACATCCAAATCGCCGAGGCCCTTGAGCAGCAAGGACACAAGGTGGATCGCAAACTTATCAGCCTGAAAGAGGCCATCAAGCAAGTTGGCCAATACGTGGCCACCATTCGCCTGCACAAGGAAGTGGCAGTGGAAATCCCCGTCACCGTTGTGGCAGAGAACGCTCCCGCTCCCGCCGAGCAGCCTGCAGCCGAAGAGCCCGCCGCTGAACCCGTGGCCGAGCAGCCTGCCGCTCCCGCTGAGGAAGCAGCCGAGTAAGCCGCTCAACAGCGCCTACACGCATCAACCTCGCCGACAAGTGGACACACTTGCCGGCGAGTGCTTTTTTCCGCGTAAGGGTGCGGTGGTGTGAGGGTGCGGTGGTGTTGAATGACAATCGCCCCGAGGCCGGTGTTGGCTTCGGGGCGATGGATGGGTGTATGCTTGGGGCTTAATGCCGCGGGCCGCGGTTATTACCGCCATCGCGGCGCGGACCGCGGTTGTTGCCGCCGTCGCGGCGCGGGCCACCGCCATTGCCGTCGCGGCGGGGCGGACGCGGAGCGCGGCGAGGCTCCTCGTAGCCTTCGGGTTTCTCTTGCAGGGCGCGCATCGAGAGGCGGAACTTGCCGGTTTTCTTGTCGATTTCGATGAGTTTGACGGTAACTTCGTCGCCCTCGTGCAGTCCGGAGGCCTCCATGTTCTCGAGGCGGTCCCAACTGATTTCGCTGATGTGCAGCAGACCGTCGCGTCCGGGCATGAACTCAACGAAGGCTCCGAACTCGAGAATCGACTGCACCTTGCCGGTGTAGACCGCTCCCTCTTCGGGCACGGCGATGATGGCTTTGATGCGGTCAAGGGCAGCGTTGATGCTGTCGGCGTTGGCGGCGGAGATTTCGATTTCGCCGCGTCCGTCGATCTCGTCGATGGTGATGGTTGCGCCGGTCTCTTCCTGTATGCCTTGAATCACTTCGCCGCCCTTGCCGATGATGGCGCCGATAAATTCCTTGTCGACGCTCATGGTGACGATGCGCGGCACGTGAGGCTTGTAGTCCTCGCGGGCTTCGGGAATGGCCTGGTTGATCAGGTTGAGGATGTGCAGCCGGCCATCGCGCGCCTGGCGCAGTGCCTGCTCAAGCACCTCGTAGGGCAGTCCGTCGCACTTGATGTCCATCTGTGTGGCGGTGATGCCGTCAACGGTTCCGGTGACTTTGAAGTCCATATCGCCGAGGTGGTCCTCGTCGCCGAGGATGTCGCTAAGCACGGCGTGCTTGACGTTGCCCTCGTCGGTGATGAGTCCCATGGCGATTCCGGCAACGGGTTTTCTCATCTTGATTCCGGCGTCGAGCATGGCCATGCAGCCTGCGCAAACGGTTGCCATCGAGGAGGAACCGTTGCTCTCGAGGATGTCGCTCACCACGCGAACGCAGTAGGGGAAGTCGTCGGGAATCATGCGTTTGAGCGCGCGGTGGGCAAGGTTGCCGTGACCGATTTCGCGACGGCTCACGCCGCGGGGTGCGCGTGCCTCTCCGGTGCTGAACGCGGGGAAGTTGTAGTGGAGCAGGAAGCGCTCGTTCTCGTGGCGGAGCACGTCGTCAACGAGTTTCTCGTCGAGGCGCGTTCCGAGGGTGACGGTTGCGAGGGCTTGGGTCTCGCCTCGGGTGAACAGTGCCGATCCGTGGGGATAGGTCAGATAGTCGGGCTCGCACGAGATGGGGCGTATCTGGTCGGTTTGGCGTCCGTCGAGGCGGATATGCTCGTCGAGGATGCACCGGCGCACGGCGTCGCGCTGCACGTCGTGGAAGTACCGGCTGATCATCGGCATCTTCTCTTCGCGCTCCTCTTCGGGAATGGTTTCGATGAACTCCTCAAGGGCTTTGTCGAACTGCTCGTTGCGCCATTGCTTGTCAGCGCATCCGGCTTTCGCCACTTCGTAGCACTTCGGGTAGCACTCCTGGCGCAGACGTGTCTTGATGTCCTCGTCGTCAACTTCGTGGCAGTATTCGCGCTTAACCACACCGAGTTCAGCGGCCAGTTCCTTTTGTGCTATGCACATGGGCTTGATGGCCTCGTGCGCGGCTTTGAGTGCGGCGATGAGGTCGTCTTCGCTCACTTCGTCCATCTCTCCTTCGACCATCATAATGTTGTCGTAAGTTGCACCTACCATAAGTTCCATATCTGCCTGCTTGATTTGGTCGAAGGTGGGGTTGATGACGAATTGTCCGTCGATGCGCGCCACGCGCACTTCGGCGATGGGTTCTTCAAACGGCACATCGCTCACGGCGATGGCGGCCGAAGCCGCGAGGCCCGCGAGGGCGTCGGGGGCGTCAACACCGTCGGAGGAGAACATGATGATGTGCACGATGGTGTTGGCGTGGTAGTTTGAGGGGAACAGCGGCCGCAGCACGCGGTCAACGAGGCGTGCGGTGAGAATCTCGTAATCGCTTGCGCGTCCTTCGCGTTTGGTGAATCCGCCGGGGAAGCGGCCAAATGCCGAGAATTTCTCTTTGTATTCCACGGTGAGGGGCATAAAGTCGACCCCGTCGTCGGCATCCTTTGCCGAGGTGACTGTGGCAAGAATCATGGTGTTGCCCAGTCGCAGTTCAACAGCTCCATCGGCTTGCTTGGCAAGTTTGCCGGTTTCGAGCGTGATTTCACGTCCGTCGGCCAACGCGATGGTTTTTTTAGTAGGTGTAAACATTCTTCGTTATTTTTTCTCGTTGTAAAAATCGCGCAAAATTAGTTTTTTTTCTCCATTTGGCCAACGATTTAAGGGACAAACTGACAAATTCACCGATTTTTTGCCCATTTTTTGGCACAGAATTTGCGTGAACAGAAACAAAGCACTACATTTGCAGCCCACAAAAGAAATCGCCGAGCCGCTTGAAAGGGTGTAGGCAGGAAACCAAACAATCGAAATCACGATGAAGAAACTCATTATTCTGGTGGTGGCCGTGATGCTTCTCGGTGTGGCCGGCGCTGACGCGCAAGCCCGCAAGAAAGCCACGCGCAAATCTGCCAAGGCAACTACCGCTGCCGCCTTTGACTCTTCTCAATTCAACGGAACTTTCGCCAACAGTTACTCCGACGGTATCGGCGGCACGGTTACCGACTACCTCACCCTGAACTTCGACCCCGCCACAGGAGTCGCCACCGGTGAGCACAAGAACGAGCGCGGCGAGACCCGCGCCGTGAAAGGCACCCTGCAGGGACGCAAACTGATCTGCACCTACGTTGACGACGGCGAAGACTTTGCCGACATCTCGATCATCAACGCCAATACGCTTAAGTGTGAAGGCTTTACCGGCACGTTCAAGCGTGTGGCCGGCGACCACGTCAAGCCCGAAGTCGACATCGCCACCCCCGTGCAGGAAGCGCCCGTCGATCCCGCTTACGAACTGATCAAAAACCGCAACAAATAACAAGTCACAACAGACTATTTCCATGTAACCAGCCTCGTCCCGTCAACCCGCGGGGCGAGGCTGGTTTTAAAACCACCGTCAAACGGTGAGTGATAAGGCTAAAGGAGAATCTCAACCGGGATTGCCTATTTCTCCAACCAGTTTGAATTTACAGAATCCACCTTACGCGTGAAGTCACGCAGATCGCGTCTGTTATAGTTTGCTCACCAATATCGGCATAGTTTCCTCTCCCGAAAAAAGAGCGTATACGACCGTCATTCTGGCGTCGTTGCCGATGTTGATGTGTTCGTTGCGAAGCATGGACGCGACCTGGAAAACAAAATTGATGCTGTCACCTGATATTTGGTTTCCGGTAAACAACCATGACCCGTGCTCGCCGTATTCATTCAAAAGTAGAATCGCCTCGTTTGACGCGTGTTTTTGGAACAAGTCCGGGTCAAGTTGCTCGTATGCGCAGCGATAGACGGCAGCGTTGACGTCAATAAGCAGCGAAGTTATTTTATCCCATTGGTGCTCATTGAGGTTTCCGCTGAACTTACCTAAATGTTCTTGAGCGGCATTCAGTGCCGGAGTGAGATTCTCGTCAAGGTAGTTGATGTATCGCTGCACGTAAAAGATCAGTCGGTAGGCTGCTCTGACTTCTTCGGGGTCGGTATTGCGTGCCATGGCAAACCGGGCGAGGCGGAGGTCAACTTGTAAGGCGTGTTCCCGAGTTCGCTCGTAGTGCTCCCTGATTGTGTCTATGGGGAGTTGGGTAGACCGGATGGTCTGATTTTTGTATGTAACGAACTTGTATTTGTCGGTTAGTGAAAGGATGGCCTCGGCGTTGTTGTAGTCGTTTAGGGCGGCGGTGTATTCGGCTATGGCCATCTGGTTGGTTTTGTCATCGGGATTGAAGGGCGTTCCGTCGGGCGTTAGCGTGTCCACGTCGAAGGGAATGATATCGCGTTGCAGGTAGATTGCGAACCGATACCAGAAGAAGTCTTTTTCGATAGCGAACTTAACTTCTTCCCGGCTGATTTTGCGGGTGGAGTTGTTTAAGTCCAGTGATTCGAGAGCCGCGCAGGCGTTTTGTCCCATTTTCGCCCAAAGGGCATCACTCAGTATCGACCTGGCATCGCCGTTGAATGTGATGGCCGGCGGTGTCGGATTGTTCTCAAGTGCGGAGATTCGTGCTGTCTCGTAAGGGTGAGTCGAGTAGATGGCCTCAAAATCGAGACTCGCCTCTACAGTGCTATTGGGCCAAGTTGTGGCGAGCGTGTCCGGACTGACACGCTTACCGGAGAGCCGGCTGAGATAGTTGTCAAGCATGATGAAAGAGCCGTAGTAATCGTCAACGAGCGTTCCCTTGCCGGCAAGACGTTGCGTGAAGCGTTGGAAAATTTCATACCGATATGCGATAAATCCCATTTTATACAACGCGGAAATGCTCGTTTTCGCCCCGGCCACGCCTGCGGCCACGGCATCGGCCTCGAATTCCATTTGGCGGCAGAGGGTGGTATAGGCCATTTGGATCTTGTCGTAGATTCTCTCCATCAGCCATGTGTAGCCTATTGTGAGGCCATAGAGTACATAGCCGACAATTTTTCCCAAAGCCCAAAGAACGAAATGCAGCGAAGTCAACCCCGTTCCGTTCATAAGTGAGTTGACGAGCCCGTTCCACGTTGTATTAATTGACATCATGTTGCCAATCATGGCGTTGAGGATTTTCACTACGGAGCTCCAGCGCAAGTTAATTTGCCCGAAGTGACCGAACTCGTGTGCGATCACACTGGCGAGTTCGTTGCGACTTGTGCCGTGGAGTAAGCCTACTCCGATGACAATGTTCTTGCGGATAGGCAGGAAGATATTGATGAAACGCATGTCGAAAAACATGGCGGCATTAACCTCGTTTGACAGATAGATGTGCTTAGGTTTCCGGTTTCCGGTTTGAGCGGCGATGGTGTGAATCATCTCTACAAGTTCGGGTGCGTCTGCCTGAGTGATCTCAGTCAAGTTCGAGCGGTCGATGGGCTGGAGCAAGGAGAAAAACGGCCGAAACACCGCCTTGAGGAATGGCCACGCAAAAAAGAAGCCCGCGGCGAGAAGCGCCAAAATGACAAAAAACGGTCCGGCGACAGAATCTCCGTCACTTATCGAGATAATGTTTGAGATAATGCCCCATACGATAGCCGCGGCCAAACCAATCACTATCAGCAACAGCGGCAGGTAGAGAATCAAAAAGGCGAACATCCACAGCAAGATTCGCCCGATGGAAAGTGTTTGAGTGTTTTTCATATGATACCGATTTAATGATGCGAAGTTATAGGATTGGAATGGGATTTCCAAAGGAAATACTGGTTTGTGCAAATTCACACGCGTAAAATTAGGCCTATTGGTCATTTTGCAGGATAAGAAGTGCCTGAAGAGCCGATTCACACTGGCTTTACAGGCACTTCAAAATTTTCAGGCA
>CACYCT010000166.1 GCA_902772965.1 uncultured Bacteroidales bacterium
TTATAAAAACTATTAACTTATGATAGTATCTCATTTTCCGAATTAGTCGGTACATACTTTATTCATTTCTGCACAAATTTGAATATTACAAAAATAGCGGAAATCCTTTTATTTACAAGGGTTTCCGTTGTTTTTTATACCCGTTGAGGCTAAATCTTAATTCAGAACCGCATTGACAAGGCGCTGCCGGGGTCTAATGTGCAAAGGTGTCCTGTATCTTCCGTATGCGTGGTGGTTGCGCAATTCCCCATTGCCGCAGGTCGGCAGCGCATATTGGCTGAAAAGAGTTAAAAATATATAAATATATACGCTTACATGTTAAATATAGTTGACAGTTATATAAATAATGGTAAAACTGCTATAACTTTGCGCTGCGAAATCGAACAGAGGAGGCATCGGCGCTTCCTCGTTTTTATTATAAATCTCACGCTGCAACATCATGCTCGACAAGAAAGCACTAACTCAAGTGGTGGAGCGCGCGCTCGAAGGCACCGACTTGTTCCTCGTGGAGGTCACCATCACGGCTGACAACATCATCGAGGTGTGGCTCGACAGTGACACCGACATCAGCATCGACCAGTGCGTGGCCGTGAACGACGCCGTGCTCGGCGCTTTCAACCGCGACGAGGAGGACTACCAGCTCACCGTTGGCAGTTACGGAATCTCAGCCCCGCTGATTGTGCCCCGGCAGTACCGGAAGAACATCGGCAACGAGGTGGAGGTCACCACCACCGACGGCCGCCGGCTCAAAGGCGTCATCACCGTGGCCGACGGCGAAAAGTTCACCCTTAAAGTGCCCACACGCGTCAAGCCCGACGGGCAAAAGCGGCCGACTACCGTTTTGCAAGCCGTCGAACTTGATTATGCGCAGGTGAAGCAGACAAAATGTATTATCAGTTTTTAACACCATAATCAAATGGCAAGAAGAGAAGAAACGGTTAACATGACCGACCAGTTTGCGGAGTTCAAAGAACTCAAGAATATCGACAAGTCGACCCTGATCAGCGTGCTTGAAGAGTCCTTCCGGAGCGTGCTGGCCAAAATGTTCGGCAATGACGATAACTTCGACGTGATTGTCAATCCCGACAAGGGCGACTTCGAGATTTACCAGAACTTTGAAGTGGTGCCCGACGGAGAAGTGGAAAACCCCAACACGCAGATCGGCCTGACCGACGCGCGCGAAGACGACGACCCCGACTGCGAAGTGGGTGAGGACCACACGCGTAAAATCGACTTCACCAAGTTCGGCCGCCGCGCTATCCTGAACCTGCGCCAGACACTTTCGAGCAAAATCCTTGACCTGCAGAAGGACGCTGTCTACAACAAGTTTAAAGACCTTGAAGGCGAAATCATCGCCGCCGAGGTGTATCAGGTGTGGAAGCGCGAGGTGCTCCTGCTCGATGACGAGAAAAACGAACTCATCTTGCCCAAAGACCAGCAGATTCCCACCGATATCTACCGCAAGGGCGACATCGTGCGCGCCGTGATCCACAACGTGGACAACAAGAACAACAACCCCAAGGTGATTGTCTCGCGAACGTCCGACGTGTTCCTGCAGCGGCTTTTCGAACTCGAGGTGCCCGAGATTCACGACGGGCTGATCTCGATCCGCGCCGTGGCACGCGTGCCGGGAGAGCGCGCCAAAATCGCCGTTGAGAGTTACGACGACCGCATCGACCCCGTAGGCGCGTGCGTTGGAGTGAAAGGTGCCCGAATCCACGGCATCGTGCGTGAACTGCGCAACGAGAACATCGACGTGATTCCCTACACCTCCAACCCCCAACTGCTCATCCAGCGCGCCCTCAGCCCGGCCAAGATATCATCAATCCGACTTGATGCCGACACCAAGCACGCCGAAGTCTTCCTCCGTCCCGAAGAGGTCTCCCTCGCAATCGGAAAAGGCGGACTGAACATTCGACTGGCAACCATCCTCACCGGATACGAAATCGACGTCTACCGCGACATCGAAGACCAGGTGGAAGAAGATATCTACCTCGACGAGTTCAAAGACGAAATCGACGAGTGGGTAATCGAAGCGCTTAAAAACATCGGCTGCAACACAGCCAAAGCCGTTCTGAGAATCCCTCGCGACGAAATTGTAGAGAAAGCCGACCTCGAGGAAGACACCGTCGACAACGTGATCGCAATTCTCCGCAAAGAATTCGAACCATAACCAAACCAACCCGCTCCGGCCTTATCTTCATCCACCGTAACAGACCTATCCAAAAACAACACTCCACTCAAACACGAACGTATGCCAATCAAGATAAGCAAAGTACTCAAAGACCTCAATGTGGGTGTGCAGACAATCCAGGATTTTCTGCGCAAACGGGGTATCGAAATCGATACCAACATCAACGCCCGCATTTCTGACGAGATTTATGACATGCTCGTCGCCCAATTCCTGCCCGATAAGAAACTCAAAGAACAATCCGACGGGATCGCCACCGAGCGTCAGAAAGAGAAAGAAAAGGCCAAGCACACCTCTGAACCCGAAGAAGCCGAAACCTCACGCATCACGCGTCAGAAACCCGTCATCATAGGTAAAATCGACCTCGCGACAGGTAGACCCATCGTCGATAAACCCGAACCGGAAGCCAAACCTGAACCCGCTCCCGAACCGGAAGTCAAGCCCGAGCCCATGCCCGAGCCCGTTCCCGCTCCAGAACCCAAGCCCGAACCGGAAGTGAAGCCCGAGCCTGCCCCCGCTCCCGAACCGGAAGCCAAGCCCGAACCCGAGCCCGAACCGGAAGTGAAGCCCGAGCCTGCCCCCGCTCCCGAACCGGAAGTCAAGCCCGAACCCGAGCCCGAGCCGGAAACAAGGCAACCCGAACCGACCGAGCCTGAAGTGTTCACCATCCCGACTGAAGACCGCGCACCGAAAATCAACATCGTAGGCAAAATCGACCTCGACAAACTCAACACCACCACCCGTCCGGCCAAAAAAGGCGGCGATAAACGCGGCCGGAAGAAGCGCCCACGCATCGGAAAAGAGAAAGTCGACATCGACAAAGCCGGCACCGAAGCGCAACAGCAAGGCCAAGAACGCGTCGAACGCGGACCTGCCGACCGCAACCGCGGGCAGCAACAGCAAAAGCCCAAAGACCGCGAACAGCCTTCCAAGAAGAAAAAGAAGCACCAGCCCCTGCGTCCCGAAGTGAGCCAGCAAGACGTGGAGCGCCAAATGAAAGAAACCCTCGCGCAACTCACCACCAAAAAGCCCAAAACCGGTGCTCAGCACCGGCGTGACAAGCGCGAAGCCGCCCGCGAGGGCGAGCGTGCAGAGGCACGTCAGGCAATGGCTGATAGCAAGACACTGAAACTCACCGAGTTCGTTACCGCAAACGACCTCGCCGCGATGATGAACATCCCGGTGAATCAAGTGATCGGAACCTGTATGAGCCTCGGTGTGATGGTGTCGATCAACCAGCGTCTCGACGCCGAAACCATCAACATCGTCGCCGAAGAGTTCGGATTCAAGACCGAGTACACCTCAGCCGAAGTGGCCGAAGCCATTCACGAGGAGGAGGACAATCCCGAGGACCTCGAGCAACGTCCGCCCGTGGTGACCGTGATGGGACACGTCGACCACGGAAAGACCTCCCTGCTCGACTACATCAGGAACACCAACGTGATTGCCGGCGAGGCCGGTGGCATCACCCAGCACATCGGCGCTTACAACGTGAAACTCCCCGGCGGACGGCGCATCACCTTCCTCGACACGCCCGGTCACGCCGCGTTCACCGCCATGCGCGCCCGCGGAGCGAAAGTCACCGACATCGTCATCGTCATCGTCGCCGCCGACGACAGCGTGATGCCGCAAACCGTTGAGGCACTCAGCCACGCAACCGCCGCCGGCGTGCCCATCGTGTTCGCCATCAACAAGATTGACAAACCCGGCGCCAACCCCGACAAAATCAAGGAGGAACTCGCGGCAATGAACTACCTCGTTGAGGAATGGGGCGGAAAATACCAGAGCCAGGACATCTCGGCCAAGAAAGGCATCGGCGTGCAGGAACTGATGGAAAAAGTGCTCCTCGAAGCCGACCTGCTCGACCTCAAAGCCAATCCCAACCGCAAAGCCACCGGCTCGGTAATCGAATCGTCGCTCGACAAAGGACGCGGCTACATCGCCACCGTGCTCGTCGACAACGGCACACTCCGCATGGGCGACATCGTGCTCGCCGGAACACACTTCGGTAAGGTCAAGGCCATGTTCAACGAGCGTAACCAGCGCATCACCGAAGCCGGACCGAGCACCCCCGTGCTCATTCTCGGCCTCAACGGCGCGCCCACCGCAGGCGATAAATTCAACGTCATGAACACCGACCAGGAAGCCCGGCAGATCGCCAACAAGCGCGAACAACTCCAGCGCGAACTCGGACTGCGCACCATGAAACGCCGCGGCCTCGACGACATCGCCCGTCACATCGCGCTCGGCGAGTTCCACGAACTCAACGTGATTGTCAAAGGCGACGTCGACGGCTCCATCGAAGCGCTCTCCGACTCTCTAATCAAACTCTCGACCGATGAGGTGCAAGTCAATGTGATTCACAAAGCCGTGGGTGCCATCACCGAATCCGACGTCACCCTTGCGGCGGCATCCGACGCCACCATCATCGGCTTCCAGGTGCGTCCCTCCGGCGCGGCCAAGCGTCTGGCCGACCAGGAAGGCGTCGACATCCGAATCTACTCCATCATCTACGACGCCATCGAGGAAGTCAAGAGCGCCATGGAAGGCATGCTCTCGCCCGACGTCAAGGAAGAAGTCATCGGAACGGCCGAAGTGCGCCAAGTGTTCCACATCAGCAAGGTGGGCACCATCGCCGGCGCTATGGTCACCGAGGGAAAACTCAAACGCACCTGCAAAGTGCGCGTAATCCGCGACGGCATCGTGATCCACACCGGAGCCCTCGCCTCCCTCAAACGCCACAAAGACGACGCCAAGGAAGTGGTCACCGGATACGACTGCGGTTTCTCCATCCAAAGTTACAACGACATCCAGGAAGGCGACCTCGTGGAAGCCTTCGAGGAAGTGGAAGTGCAAAAGACCCTCTGATGCGCTACTACCTCAACCTCGGGTCCAACCTCGGCGACCCGATGCGCAACATCACCCGTGCCCTCGCCGCCCTGAGCGCAGGCACGGGTGGTTGCATAGTCACCCCGCCCATCGTGAGCCAGCCCTGGGGATTCCGTAGCGAAAACACCTTTGTCAACCTCGGCGTGGCCGTCGACACCGGCATGACACCCGGGCAGATGCTCCGCTTCACACAATCGGTTGAGCGGCGACTCGGCTCAGGCCCCCACCGGAACCCCGACGGATCCTACGCCGACCGCCTGATTGATATCGACATCATGGCCGCCGACGGACCCGACGGAAAACCCATCACTGTCAACACCGACAACCTCACCATCCCGCATCCCCACCTGCACGGACGCGACTTCTTCCTTATCCCGTACCGCCAACTCCGGAAATGCCGGCCGGTTTTGACGTGTCACGGAAAAGTAGTAACTTTGCAGGCCGAAAACGGAGCAGATGACGCTCCTCACGCTTAACAACCAACAACCCAACATACCCCACATGGAAAGAAAAGTTCGCGTGCGATTCGCCCCCTCACCAACCGGACCGCTGCACATCGGCGGTGTGCGTACCGCTTTGTACAACTACCTCTTCGCCCGCCAGCACGGCGGAACGATGATTCTGCGCATAGAAGACACCGACTCCACCCGCTTCGTCGAGGGTGCCGAGCAATACATCAATGAGTCGCTGCAATGGCTCGGAATCGAAATCGACGAGGGCGTGCGGCAAGGCGGAGCGTACGGGCCGTATCGCCAGAGCCAGCGCAGCGAACTTTACGGACAATACGCGCGCCAGCTGCTTGATGCCGGCCGCGCATACATCGCCTTCGACACACCCGAACAACTCGAGGCCAAGCGCGCCGAGGTGGCCAATTTCCAATACGACGCATCCACGCGAATGCAGATGTGCAACTCGCTCACCCTCGCGCCCGAGGAAGTCACGCGGCGCATTGAGGCAGGCGACCAGTATGTGGTGCGCTTTAAAATCGAGCCCGGACGCGACGTGGTGGTCGATGACCTCATTCGCGGACGCGTGGTGATCAACTCATCGGTGCTCGACGACAAAGTGATCTACAAGAGCGCCGACCGCCTCGCCACTTACCACCTGGCCAACATCGTCGACGACCACCTGATGGAAGTCAGCCACGTGATTCGCGGCGAGGAATGGCTGCCCAGCGCGCCGCTCCACGTGCTCCTGTACGAGGCACTCGGATGGACCGAGACCATGCCCGTGTTCGTCCACCTGCCGCTGCTGCTCAAGCCCGACGGGAAGGGTAAACTCAGCAAGCGCGACGGCGACCGCCTCGGTTTCCCCGTGTTCCCGCTCGAATGGCGCGACCCCAAGACGGGAGACGTCAGCACCGGATACCGCGAGCGCGGCTACCTGCCCGAGGCTGTGGTCAATTTCCTTGCCCTGCTCGGATGGAACCCCGGCGACGAGCGCGAGATATTCTCCATGAAAGAACTCATCGAGGCCTTCAGTTTCGACCACTGCTCCAAAAAGGGCGCGAAATTCGACTTCGAGAAAGCCAAGTGGTTCAACCACGAATACATCAGCGCCACCGGCGACGCCGAACTCACGCGGCTGTTCCGCCCCATTCTGGCTCAGCACGTGGACAACCCCGAACACTTCAGCGACGAATACATCAGCCGGGTCATCAGTCTTGTCAAAAGCCGCGTCAACTTCACCGGAGAACTCTGGGAGCAGGCCGACTTCTTCTTCCAAGCCCCGCAGACCTACGCCGAAAAAGACATCAAGAAGCGCTGGAAAGCCGACACGCCGCAAACACTCACCACCCTGTGCGACATCCTGCAAAACGTGGAGCCTTTCACGTCGGAGCACGCCGAAGAGGTCGTTATCCAATGGATTAAAGACAACAACCTGCACATGGGCAACGTGATGAACGCCTTCCGGCTCACCGTGGTCGGACAGTGCACCGGACCGCACATGTTCGACATCACCTCCCTGCTCGGCAAGGACGAAACCCTCGCGCGCCTGCGCCGCGGCATTGAAAGCATCCAGCCCGCCGAATGAACCGCCCCGCGCTCGCATTTCTCTTAGCGTTCCTGTTTTTCGCCGCGGCAACAGCACAGGAGTTCACCGCCTCGGTCGACGCCAACATCACCTTCAACAACCGTGAGGGCGGAGATGCGTTGCGGCCCGACCAGACCTTCCTGTTCACACGGCTGCAGCCTGAGGTGGGAATCCGGATTGACCGCTCCGGGGCGCGGCATCAACTCAGCGGCGGCGTGCAGTGGTATCAGCCCATCAACAACGACGGCCGGGGACACCACGTTGACCCGATCATCTACTACGCCTTCAGCCGCGGGAACCTCACCGCCGCCATCGGAGCCATTCCGCGCACGTTCCTCCCCGAAGAGCCGCGTTACTTGCGCTCCGACTCCCTCAACTACACCGACCGGCGTATCCGCGGTTTTCTCGTTCACAACCACGGCCGCCGCGGATCGGTCAGCGCATACCTCGACTGGCGGCAGATGCAGTCGGAGCGTCAGAGGGAGGCATTCCTGGCCACCGTCTTCGGGCAATACCGGTTGGCAACCCGCTGGTGGGCCGGAGGCTGGTTCCGCCTGAACCACCTCGCAAAGCGCCGCAAAGCGCCGGACGGCGAGGGTGTCAACGACGACATCACCATCAACCCCCTGATCGGGTTCAGCCACAGCGCCGGGCGACATCAACTCGACATCAGCGCCGGCGCGGTCATCAACCTCGAGCGCGCGCGGGTCGACGACAAATGGCACACACCCGCAGGCTTCACCGCCGCGGCGCGATGGCTTTACAAATGGATCGACATCGAGCAGAACATCTACGCCGGAGCCAACCTGTTCCCGCTCTATCCGCGCTTCGGCAGCCAACTCAACCTCGGCGACACGTACTACACCGACCACTTCTACAGCCGAACCGACCTGCGCGCCCACATCGTGCAAACCTCTTTCGTTGACCTCAATCTCGGCATCTCGCTCCACGCCACCGACCGAACGTTCGGATTCTGGCAGCAAGTTTCCTGCCGGTTCTACATCAACCTCGACAACATAAAATCACGCCAGTTCGACGGGAAAAAACTGCGCGACATCTACTGACACAATCACACCCATGAACTTTTTCTACAACCTTGGCATATCGGCCTACCGCGCAGGCGTGCGTGTGGCATCGCTGCGAAACAGGAAAGCGCAACTGATGTTACGCGGACAGGCGCGTACGTTTAACAAGTTGCGCCGCAAACTCAACCCCGAGGGCGGTTACATCTGGATCCACGCCTCGTCGCTGGGTGAGTTCGAGCAAGGCCGGCCGCTGATAGAGATGATTCGCCAACGTCAGCCCGACGCACGGATTGTGCTTTCGTTCTTCTCCCCGTCGGGTTACGAGGTGAGGAAAAACTACGGCGAGGTTGACGCCGTGTGCTATCTGCCGTTTGACCTGCCCGGAAACGTCAACCGCTTTCTCGACATCATAAAGCCGCGAATGGCCATCTTCGTCAAATACGAGTTCTGGGGCAACTACCTGATGGAACTGCGGCGCCGCCAGGTGCCAACGTATATCATCTCGGCCATATTCCGCGAGAAGCAGATGTTCTTCAAGTCATGGGGAGGGATGTTCCGCCGGATGCTCAACTGCTACACCACCATCTTTGTGCAGAACGAGGCCTCGCGGCAACTGCTGGCAAACATCGGTATCAACCAGGTGGAGGTGAGTGGCGACACACGCTTTGACCGCGTTGCCCACGTGCGCGAGCAGGCGCGGACATTCCCCGTTATCGACCGGTTCACCTCGAACGCGCGGCTGACCATGATTCTCGGCAGTTCATGGCCGGAAGACGAGCAACTCGCCATCGAATACTTCAACACCCACCCGAACCTGAAACTCATCATCGCTCCGCACGAGTTCGACCGCGAGCGCCTGCTCTCCATCATGGGGCACATTACGCGTCCGGCTGGACTGTTCAGCCTCACCACCGCCGAGCGGGCCGCAGGCCTCGACTGCCTGATTATCGACAGTTTCGGACTGCTCTCGTCGCTTTACCGGTATGGAAACATCGCCATGGTGGGCGGCGGATTCGGAGCCGGAATCCACAACATCAACGAAGCCGCCGTCTACGGCATTCCCGTGATTATCGGGCCGAACTACAGCAAATTCCGCGAGGCGCACGACCTGATCGCCATCGGCGGATGTTTCTGCGTGAAGAACGCCGACGAGTTCAACACCACACTGGACCGGCTGATGAGCGACCCCGACCAACTGCAGCGCGCCGGAAGTGTCGCCGGTTCCTACATCGAGTCGCACCTCGGCGCGACGGAGTTTATCTACCAGCGCATCTTCCGCTGACTCTCCATATGCCGCAGCCGCACCGGACGCGTGGGTATCCAGTAAACCGACGTGCTCTCCATCGTCACCTCGCTTACACCATAAGACTGCATCAGGCGTCGCATGTCACGCAACTGAA
>CACYCT010000167.1 GCA_902772965.1 uncultured Bacteroidales bacterium
TTACTGAATATCTCGTTTTGTTTTTTTAACGCCTTGTGCGCAATCTAACTGATTTTTCAAATGAATTGGTAATCGCTGAATAGTTACTTTTTTGTTTTAGAAATTGATAATTTCAGTTGGTCTTGTTTTGTTCGTTTTGCGCGTCTTTGGTGCGGAATAATTCCTGTCGCTGGTGGTAGTAGCCGACGATGAAGCGCCCTTGGTCATGCAGGTCGAGATGGGCGGGGAAGCCCGCACTCTCGATTTTGTCGATGATCTCCTGTTTGAGTTTCTCGTAGTACACTTTCGAGCCTTCGTTGAGTTTCTCACTGTGGTGGACAGAGAGGTTGAGGATTGTCGGGAAGACGGCGGCGGGTGTCGCACCGGCGGCGCTGATGTAACGCTCGCGGATGGTCGAGATTCCGTTTGCCCGTTCTTGGATGGCGACGAGCACGGCAAAGAGTCGTCCGCAGAGGTAGCCTTGGTTGGTGTTTTGAGTGTCTAACATGTTTGTAAGGGGTTTATCGTTATTGTTTTTAAGTCGGTTCAGGTAAGCCTTGATAATCGCGGCTTGGGTGATGTACACATCTTGCTGTGCACGGATGCGTTTAAGTACCTGTATATAGAGTGTGAAAGGATAGGGTAAGCCTTGAAAGATGCTTTTAGCAATTTGTTCGGGTAGGTTGGGTGAGGCGTTTTTCACATCACCGTTGACCGCAGTGGCCGCCAACATCGCGTAAAGACCCTCATAAGGCTTCGGGTCTTTTCGACCATCGATGATCTCCATATCTTCGAAATGCCGGAGTATCTTTTCGGCGAAATCTCGAAGAGATGTTTCTGACCAAAAACTGACAGCGATACGTGCGGCGTTTGGTGCGAGGCCGAGTATGTGGAACCGGTCTTCAAGGTTGGTGTCCAGTTTTCCGCTGTAGATGGATTTGAAAGTGTCTCTCACTTCTTCGATATTGGCATCGGGGTTGTCTTGCGCGAAACCAAATAAGGAGAACAGACCGTCTTCAATTTTCACGCCTGAATCGGAATCTGTTGATGCCCAAAAAAGGAAGGTGCGATTACCGATTCTGAATTTGTTTCTTGAACCGTCGGCAAGCATTGATATGAGTGCAGTTGAATATTTGAACTCGGACTGCTCGCCTGTAGGGGCATTCTCACCTTGTTCTCTCCCATATGAGTCGTAACCGGACTTGGTTTGAAAAGCCAACAGTTTCCCGTTTGATTTTCCTCCAACAATGGGTGTGGCGGCAGAAATTAAGACGAGATTATCTTTTCCTCCCGATATAAGACATATTCCTTTATTGGTTCCTGTCGGAGGAGCAAGTTCAATCAGTTCAGCCTTTTGTGCGAGGATCTCGCTCTCTCCGTCGATAAGGAATGAAAACCATGAATAACTCTGGTTGAGGTGTGCGGCAATGTCGTTCCATTTAGAGTCGGTTTGCAGGGCGGCAAGGATTTGTTCGGGTGTTTGCTTGTAGAAACGGGCGAGTGCATTTAGGTCGGGATTGCCAGGGGCTTTGCTGAGCGTGTCGCTAATCAGTTGCTTAAAGGCCTGGAATTTTGGAGCGTTGTCACCTTTTTTATCGGAATAGCAAAACACGTACATACTATTATCCCACAAGAAATTGGGAACCCAGTTCTGACCCGAACGAATAACTCTGCGTTTCACTATAAATGTTTGCGCATGACGATTGTCGATTCGCCGGTCTTCGAGGCGGACGAATTTTCCGTCGCGGTCTATAACAATGATGTAGGCGATTTCTTTAAGTTCGGTGCCGAAAGGTGGCATAGCATCGCGTTTACGGTCGTAGTAGTCGCATAGGGCTTTGAGTATCATTTCTTTACCTCCTCGCTATCTTTTGGTGGGACAATAATGACGCCGTTTTGCATTCTTGCGTGGAAAAACATCCGTTCGGGCTTTCGGGGATTTGACTCAAAATCGAGGTCGTAGAGCATATAGCCGAGGTCGCGGCTATCAGCGATTGGCGCCTGTGAGGGTGTCTCGTGCTCCAAATCGACAAAGCGGAACGAGGCTGCGCACTCGCGTGTGCCGAGGTAGGGTTGGGTGAAGCATTGTCCTTTCCGCGCGCGGCGTTCAAACATGGCGTTGTACTTACCGGGGTTTTCGTCTGCGCGGATGGTGAGCAGATCGGCCTCTTCGCTGTCGATGACGGGATTGCGTGAGGCAGGGTCGAGGGTTTGGCCGAAGATGGACGGGACAGCCACCGGAGTGGCGGCCGGTTGGCGTTCACGCATAGGGATAAAGACCAGGCGGGCCCAGAGGCGATAGCGCACATCGCGGAGCATAAGCGTGTTTTTCTGCTGCCGTTTCTGTTCGATGAAAACCGGTGTCGAAGCCACCGAGGCCACTTCGTTCCGCCGCACGGAAGTCCACTTGATCGGGTTGAGCACCTCAATCTTGAACACTTCCCAGCGGATGGCAGGCTTCCAGAAAATGGCTTGGAAGATGTTTCGCGCTGCCGAGGGTGTGATCACGTCGTAGCTCACCCGCTCGACCTTGAATTCAGGTCGGGTGAAGCATGCGATGTCGCCCCACACCTCGAGGCAAAACTCCTTGTTGTAGTATTCCATAAGTTAATATATATTAGATGATTAAATTTTCGTTGATCCAGACATTGTCGGTCGTAAGCCCTGTCTCGCGTTTATAGCAATCGGGGTGCAGGACAAAGATTTCGAGTCGGTCGTTGACTTGATTGACAGCACCGATTCGACATAGGGTGTCGAAATCGCGTTTTCGAACTGCGACACTGTATTTTCGCAGTTGCTTGAACAAATCGGCTGTGGGTTCCGATTGCTTGAGTTTTTCGATTAAAGGCAGGGTTTCCTCGATGGTGACAACAACAGGAATGGTATAGTCGTCGATGAGTCGGAACGCGTTTGAGGCGGTTTCGAATTGGGGGCTTGGATTGTGGAGCAATTCGGCCATTTGATTGGAGTCGAAAGTGTTGTAACGCGATTGAAGTTGTTTGAAATAGGCGGTCATCGTTTCGGGGGCCAACCAGTCACGGTCTTTACCGAGGTTGATTCGAGCGTCGTTGGCTCTTGTGATGGAGCCCGGGGGAAGTTTGCTTTCGGCTTGAAGGCTGAACACCCAAGTGTGTCCGATTTCGAGTTTTCCCTCGCGATTGCAGCGTCCGGCGGCCTGCAACACCGAGTCAAGTCCCGCTTCCTGCCGGAACACGACCGGAAAATCGATATCGACACCGGCCTCAATCAGTTGTGTTGTCACGACGCGAATCACCCGCTGCCCGGGGTCGGTGAGCGCCTGTCGGATTTTCTCGATACCCTCTCTCACGTGTTCGGGACACATCATACGCGACAGGTGAATTGTGAGGCCTTCCTGCGGCAACAGGTCGTAAAGTGCTTTTGCATCACGACGAGTGTTGACCACACAGAGGATTCGCTCATGTTGAGCAATACGGCCGGCGATGTCGCGGTAGGTTCGCTGAGTGGAGTCGAATGATATCTCGACGCGGCGCAACTGTTCGTGCAGATTAGCCTTCGAGGGAATGATTTCGGTGATATGGGGCAAAGCGCTGAAGCGTACAAGCGGATTACCCCCTATGATTTCGCCCGAGAGTATGGGTTGGCTGGCAGTAGTAAAGAGTACGGAAACGTTAAACAGACGGTGCAGCGTGTTGAGCGAATCGACAATGGGCTGCATCTGGTTCAACGGAAGCGTTTGCACCTCATCGAGAATAATGACACTGCTGACGATGTTATGCAGTTTCCGGCAAGACGAAGTGCGATGGCTATAAAGCGACTCAAACAGTTGGACGTTGGTGGTGACGATAATGGGATAGTCCCAATTCTCTGTTGCCAATTTCATGGCTTGTTTGAGTTCATCGTTGTCGATGGTCCGGTTGTCGAACTCGGAATGGTGTTCGAGCACATTCTCCTCGCCGAAGATATTCTTGAGTGTTGCCGCAGTCTGGACGATAATGCTTGTGTACGGGATTGCGATGATGACGCGCTGCAATCTGTGGGCAACCGCATGCCGCATAGCCCATAAGAGCGACGACAAGGTTTTTCCTCCGCCGGTGGGGACGGTCAAACTGTAACAGCCACGTGGCTTCGCACCCTGCTTACGGCATTGTTCCTGTACATAGTTTCTGACGCGATTGACATGGGTGTCTTCACTGTGCAGTTTGATATGGCTAAGGTGCTGTTCGATTTTTTTGAGCAAATCGTCAAGAGAAGCCCTCCCCCCGCGAAGGGCAGCCTGTTCGGGTTGCATAAACGCCTCGGTGTCGAGAAAATCGGCATCAACCAGACAACTGAACAACATACGCTGAAGAGCGTGGAAGTCGGAAGTTTGCAACTTCCCTTCCCATTCAGCCGGAAAGGTCAACGGAACATCAATGTCGGGGATTGTTATTGAATCGGGGATTGGTTCGTTTAATTTGGTGACCATTTCATTGCAGTTGTATAATCCCCGGTGATGTCCCATTAAAGCGTTGCAAAGCAAAGAATGCTGTGGGGAAAACAGTTGTCTTGCGACCAAGCCCCCTACGAAGGCATGTTGATGTGGTCCGTTGACGATTGCATTGGGGTCGTAACCCGATTCGCGGCGGATATATTGCTGGAAGGCGGGAAGTTCTTTTCCCACATCGTGCAACAAGCCCAATACGCGTCCCCAATCGGCCATACCAAACTCAGAGGCAAACCGGGCACACCGCTCGGCAACACCACGCTGATGCTCATCGTTCTCCTGGATAATCCATTGGTCGCCAACTTGTTTTAAGTGGGATATAGTCATGATTGAGAGTTCTTTGAAATAATTATTCGCAAAATTAGGGTTTCATTGTGCCAAAAGTAGGCATACCAAATGTAATAATTACTAACAAGTTTATTTAAATGTTAAATTTAATGATTTTTGGATAAATTTGTTTAGCGACACTTCTTATAAACCTGATTAGCAATCTTATTGCGAACTGTATTTTCTAACTCTGCAAATTTAGAAATAATTAATGTAATGTGCAAGTGGAAACATTAGGATTACCGAAAAATACTTCTAATGGATATATTAATGAATCTGTTCAATGTATCGTCTATAGGTATACGACAAACCACCCGAACTGGGAGGCGGTGGGTTGCCTCTCGGGGGTGGTTGTGGTAATCGCGGGTGTCTTTCCTCCTATGGCGCACGCGCTGCGATTCCGCGTAATGGCTCGGGGCCGATGAGCCTTATGTGTTCTTGGCGTCGGCTTCGCTCACTCCGGCCAGGGCGGGGTCAATCAGGATACGGCCGCAGTACTCGCAGACGATGATTTTCTTGCGCATCTTGATTTCCATCTGGCGCTGGGGTGGAATGCGGTTGAAGCATCCGCCGCAGGCGTTACGCTGGACGTAAACCACGCCGAGGCCGTTGCGGGCGTTCTTGCGGATGCGCTTGAAGGCTTCGAGCAGGCGGGTGTCGATTTTGTTTTCAAGGCGCTTGGCCTGCTCGCGGAGTTTTTCTTCGTCCTGACGGGTCTCGGAGACGATTTCCTCGAGTTCGCTGCGTTTTTCCTCGAGCACGTGCTGCTGGTCTTCGAGTTGCTCTTTGGCGCGTTCGATTTCGGCTTGGATGGCCTCGATTTTACGCGCGGCCTCGTTCATCTTCTTCTCGGCCAGTTCGATGTTGAGGGTTTCGTACTCGATTTCTTTGCTCAGGTGCTCGTACTCGCGGTTGTTGCGCACGCGGTCTTGGTCTTGGGTGTATTTCTCGATGAGTGTGTGTGACTTGTCGCGGGCGGCTTCCTGCTTGGTGATTTCCTGTTTGAGCGCTACGATTTCTTCTTCGTAGTTCTTGATACGTGTCTGGAGGCCTTCGATGGTGGCGTCAAGGTCTTCCACTTCGAGGGGAAGTTCGCCGCGGAGGGTTTTGATGCGGTCAACTTCGGTGAGCACTTTTTGCAGGTGGTAGAGTGCTTTGAGGCGCTCTTCTACGGTGAGTTCGTGATCTTTTTTTGCCATAGGGGTTTGTTATAAGTAGTGTATCTGGTTTGCCTCTTCGCGGGCGAAGTCGACCGCGAAGTGGGGTTTTAATTGCTGAATTATCTCTCGGAATATTTCTTTTGTGTATTGCTCGCTTTCGTAGTGTCCGATGTCGGCGAGCAGGATGCCTTCGTATGCCCGTGCGAAGTCGTGGTATTTCATCTCGCCGGTGATGAAGGCTTGCGCTCCCGCGCGTTGGGCCTTGTCGATCAGGAATGCCCCTGATCCGCCGCAGAGCGCGACACGGGTGACGGCGGTCTGTGTTGTTCCGCTGTATCTGACTGAGGTGCAGCGGAATGCCCGTTTCACGTCTTGTAGCAGCTCGTTTCCTGTGGTTGGCTTGATGTTTCCCACCACGCCGAGGCCGGCGGTGGGGTGCTCGGGGTTGGGGTCGAGGGGTTCAACGTCGGTCAGGCTGAGTTTGTCTGCCATTCGCCACGACACGCCACCGGCGGCGCTGTCCATGTTGGTGTGGGCGCAGTAGAGTGCGATGTCGTGCTTGATGGCTCGGGTGATGACGCGTTCAATATAGGTTGCGCCTGTGATGTGTTTCAGTCCGCCGAAGATGAGCGGGTGGTGGCTTATGACCATGTTCATTCCTCGGGCGATGGCTTCATCGAGTACGGCGGGTGTTATGTCGGTGCACAGCAGCACGCCTGAGACGTTCATCTCGGGGTTGCCCACCTGCAGTCCGGCGTTGTCGTAGTTTTCCTGCAGGCGGAGTGGTGCCACTTGCTCGATGGCGGCGGCGATTTGGCTAACCTTTAAGGGCGCGCAGTCGGTCATTGTCGAGGTCGATGTAGAGTTCGTCAAGTTGCTCTTGGGCGATGGCGCTTGGTGCGTCGAGCATCACGTCGCGTCCGGAGTTGTTTTTCGGGAACGCGATGCAGTCGCGGATGCTGTCGAGGCCGGCCATAATCGACACGAACCGGTCGAGGCCGAAAGCCAGTCCGGCGTGGGGCGGCGCTCCGTACTTGAACGCGTTGATCAGGAAGTCGAACTGTGCCATGGCGCGCTCGGGGGTGAAGCCGAGAATCTCGAACATTTTCTCCTGCAGTTCACCGTCGTGGATACGCAGGCTGCCTCCGCCCACTTCGATACCGTTGCACACGAAGTCGTATGCCATGGCGCGGACGCGTTCGGGCGCGGTCTCGAGCATTGGTATGTCATCGGGGTTGGGCATGGTGAAGGGATGGTGGGTGGCCATGAGGCGTTGTTCCTCATCGCTCCACTCAAACAGGGGGAAGTCGACAATCCACAGGCATTCGAACCGGTTCTTGTCGCGCAGTCCGAGGCGCTCGCCCATCTCAAGGCGCAGCGAGCAGAGCTGGACACGCGTCTTGTTGGCGTTGTCGCCGCTGAGAATCAGCACGAGGTCACCGTCGTTGGCACCCATGGCTTGCTTAACCTTGAGCAGGTCGTCGGCGTCGTAGAACTTGTCGACACTGCTCTTGATGGTTCCGTCAGTATTGTATTTGATGTATATCAGACCTTTGGCGCCGATTTGCGGACGTTTTACGAAGTTGGTGAGTTCGTCGAGTTGCTTGCGCGAGTAGTCGGCGCAGCCGGGCACGCAGATGCCGCCCACATAGGCCGCGTCGTCAACCACGGCGAATTTTCCCTGCGGCAACACGTCTTTAAGTTCCACGAAGGTCATGCCGAACCGCAGGTCGGGCTTGTCGCTTCCGTACAGGCGCATGGCATCGTGCCACGTCATTTGGCGCAACTTGGCCGGCAAGTCCACACCGCGGATTTCCTTGAACAGGTGGCGCGCCATGTCTTCGAAAATCTCAAGCACATCCTCCTGGTCCACAAAACTCATCTCGCAGTCGATCTGCGTGAACTCAGGCTGACGGTCGGCGCGAAGGTCCTCGTCGCGGAAACACTTGGCGATCTGGAAGTAACGGTCAAAACCGGCCACCATCAGCAACTGCTTCAGCGTTTGCGGACTTTGCGGCAGGGCATAGAACTGACCCGGATTCATCCGCGAGGGCACCACAAAGTCGCGTGCGCCTTCGGGTGTGGAACCGATCAGAATCGGCGTCTCCACCTCGATAAAGTCGCGGCTGTCGAGGAAGTTGCGAATCAGAATCGTCATGCGGTGGCGCAACTCGAGATTGGCGCGCACGGCATTGCGGCGCAGGTCAAGGTAGCGGTATTTCATCCGCAGGTCGTCGCCGCCGTCGGTGTTATCCTCGATGGTGAACGGCGGTGTCGCGCTGGGCGAGAGGATACGCAACCCGGAGGCAATCACCTCAATCTCGCCCGTGGGCATGTTGGGATTCTTGCTCTGCCGCTCGGCCACGGTGCCTTCGACTTGCACCACGAACTCACGTCCGAGACGGTTGGCGGCCTCGGTGAGTTCAGCGTTGATTTCGTTGTTAAACACGATTTGCGTGATGCCATACCGGTCGCGCAGGTCGACAAACGTCATGCCGCCCATTTTACGCGTACGTTGCACCCATCCGGCCAGTGTCACCTCGCAGCCCACGTCGGTCAGACGAAGTTCGCCATTGGTTTTGGTTCTATACATAGGATTTTATGAGATAAATTCAGTACACAAATAAACACGCAAAATTACAACATTTTCTTCAACCGACGCTCATTATCCTGAAAAACTTGCGTTCCGATTGTGTTTTTTTCAGCCCAACCATTGTTGAATGAAAAAAAAGCATTAATTTTGCACCGCTTTTTTCGGGGTGTAGCGCAGTCCGGTTAGCGCGCCTGCTTTGGGAGCAGGAAGTCCCTGGTTCGAATCCAGGTACCCCGACAAAGAAGATTAAACGCTGAATTATAGGAGATAACATCAACTATAGTTCAGCGTTTTTTTGCTGTTTTGAGCAATAACAACCATTTAAAAAATTACCCTGCTTTAACGGCATCTACGTGTTATTTGGCAGTCCTTTTGGCGTTTCGTTTTTCGGGATTTTGCCGTGGGTACTACAGATTTAACCATCGGGCGGCGGTGAGGATGCCGGGTCGGTATATCGCTTTAACGGGACGGGGGTTGTAGCCGAGGGCGCGGTAGACCTCGGCGGCGCTGTCGGTGGAATCGGAGCAGAGCCTGAGTTGGACGGGCTCGCCCGCGGCGTTGTCGGCCTCGGTGTTGATGGCCTTCCGGGTGAGCAGTCCGAACACTGCGATGTTCTGCGGACACTCGGCACTTTTTCGATTAAGCGAGCGCAATGCAAGCTTGCTTGAAAGTTGCCGAGCGTGAGAAAAATATCCAACGGGCAGTTCAATCTCCAGCGAGTAATCATCGGCATCCGTAAAGATGCGGTTCTCGGAAACGTATTCGATTGACGAGCCTTTCTTCAAGGCTGCTTGCTTGCCGTCTATGATAAGTGATATTGCCATAAGTTAAGCGGTTGAGATACGCAAAGGTAACTCAACCGCTTTGGCTCTTAAAAGACGATGAAAAACTTATAACTCTAAATCTTTTGTTTTGGCAGCAACTTCTTTAAGCCATTCGGAATAGACATCAAATAATGTGCCGTTCTCTATATCTAATAGAAA
>CACYCT010000168.1 GCA_902772965.1 uncultured Bacteroidales bacterium
ACCTCCGCCCATGCAGCTGACGAGCAGGTATCGGTCGTCGGGGGTGAAGACGGTGCCGCGCAAGAGCAGTCCGCTATTCCGGTCGCGATCCACATTGCGGTCGAGCGGAAAGTTGAGTTCGAGTTTTTTATCAACGATTAAGGGTGGCAGTTGAGTCCATCGCGCGGGGTCGGCGTTGTCGATTTGAATGAGTCCGATGGTGTTGTCGCCCCAGTGTGTGACGGCGATGAAACGTCCGTTGTGCGAGCAGGCGATCATCTTTGGCAGCGGTCCGCAGGTGAACATCCGGACGATGGTGTCGGCGCGCGTGTCGATTACGGCGATGGCGCTGGGGTCTTGGGCGTTGCGGTCGAAGGTTCGGCGGTAGTAAGGCACCCAGAGGTATCGTCCGCCGTGGCTGAAAGTGCTTTCAACGGGTTTTCCGCTGAAAGCGCGCGTGGCGCCGTCGGGATAGTGCGCAAAGCGGTAGAACTCGGGTGCGGGTGTCCAGAGCGGTCCGGTTCCGGAGGTGAATTGGTGGTGAATCACGGTGCGTTTGCGCAGCGAGTGCGCGTCGTAGACCACCGTTGCGCAGCCTTCGAGCGAGTTGACGTAGAATCGCGAGCCGTCGGGGTGAAAGGTGACGCTTTTCGGGGAGAACACGTCGGAGTCGCGCGTGAGTGTGTCGCGCCAGTCGAAATTCTGTTTCTTGCCGATGATTTCGAGCGTGACGGACCGGTCGGCCGATTCGGCGCGTGCGCCCACACGGCTGTGCACCACCGGAGGCTCGGTGGCCCATGCCGCAAAAGCGCACAGTAGGAGTACGAGTGTATGGATTATTCGCATTTCCATTCGTTTTAGAAAACCGTTGCAAAATTAACTATGTTTTTCCGAATCGCCGCGCTTTATTCCGCTTTTTTTAACAATCGCGGAAATACAATCCCATATACATTGCGATTTATCGAACTGAGCGTTTCCATCTGCTTGTCGATATTTGAAAAAAGGTCACCAATAGCCTTTTGCTGATTCAAAGGCGGTAAAAGGATGGGGATGTCGAGTAGCGTTATGAGTACATGAGTCACAACATAGTCACTTTTTGTGATATGGATGTGATATGGATGTGACTATGATTTTGCACGTTGATATTGTTGAAATTTACTACTCGGTTTATCTGGTAAAGTCATAACAAGAAAACCAGTTTCAATCAAAGGGTCAATATAGTGCTTTTTCGTGTTGTAGCGGTGCTTTAACCCTGTATGTTCCATGATTTGTGTCAGCGTTCTCGGAGTGTCACAGAACGCTAAAATCTCATTGACGATTTCCGTTTGTTTAGTCACTGTCTTAGTCACCATCTTAGTCACTTTTTCCTTATTAGTGACTAAGTTGATTGACAAAGATGGTTTCACCATTGCTTCGAACACCGTAATTTTGTCGACAGTGAATAACGGCTCCGGGTTGCCGTTGTCATTGAGCATGGTCTTAACTCTCTCAATCCCACGGTTGAACATATTAACGTATCGCAAAACCTTCATCGCTTCGGCGATGATAGGGTTACGGTAATCATTGACATTGGGAAAGTTTTCAGGGCACCACCGGAGGCGCTTAGACTCTATTGAGTTTTTAGAAAAATATCATTAAATTTCATCGGTTGTTGAGCGATCAGTGGGTTGTTGCAAATCTGTGACATTGGTAAAATAATTTCAAAAATAGTTATTTTTGGGTTACAACTCAGATTTTTCGGAAATAATTTCATAATTTTGCACTTGGACTTTTTTGGTTCACCGCAAATCCATTTAAACACTATCACGATTATGAGAGCAGATAGCGTAGTAATCATTCCTACTTACAACGAGAAGGAAAACATAGCCAAGATGATTGAAACGGTGTTCTCTATAGAGGAGCATCGGTTTGATTTACTGGTGATTGACGACAACTCGCCCGACGGAACCGCAGCGATTGTCGAAGGTCTGATACCCTCAACCGGCGGTCGGCTGCACATCATCAAGCGCGCCGGCAAACTGGGTCTCGGCACGGCGTATATCGCCGGTTTCAAGTGGGCCATCGCCCAGGGCTACGACTACGTGATTGAGATGGACGCCGACTTCTCACACCCGCCGCGTAAACTGATAGAACTTCAGGCGGCATGCGCCGGCGGAGCCGACGTGGCCGTCGGGTCACGCTACAAGACGGGCGTGAACGTGGTGAATTGGCCGATGGGGCGTGTGCTGATGAGTTACTACGCCTCGGCATATGTCCGGTTCGTGCTCGGAATGAACGTCCGCGACACCACGGCCGGATTCGTGTGCTACCGCCGAGAGGTGCTCGAGGCTATCAACCTCGACGGAATCGAGTTTAAAGGATACGCCTTCCAAATCGAGATGAAGTTCACGGCCTACCGGATGGGCTTCAAGATCGAAGAGGTGCCCATCGTGTTTGTCAACCGCGTGCTCGGCACGAGCAAGATGAGTTCCGGAATCTTCGGCGAGGCGCTGTTCGGCGTGATCAAACTCCGTCTGGAAGCCCTGTTCGGCTCAAAGAAATTCAAGCGTCAAACCACGGCAAAGGCCTGACGTTTGCTCATCATCTATGAAACACTATGATAATCTTTTATAACGCCACCGTAATTGACGGCGGCCGCTCTTGGCGGGGATACGTCACAGTGGAAGGAGCGGAGATAGCCGACGTGTGTCAGGGCGATCCCGATATGGAATTGCTGGAGCGATGTGCCAACCGGATTGACCTTTCCGGCGCGTGGCTTCTGCCCGGAGTGATTGACACGCACGTCCACCTCCGCGAGCCTGGCATGACCGCCAAGGCCGACATCGCCGGCGAGAGCCGCGCGATGGCCGCGGGTGGGGTGACGTCGTGGATCGACATGCCCAACACCCTTCCGCCAACCACCACGCCCGACACCCTGGCCGACAAGCAACGCCGGGCACGCGAGAGTTCGCTCACCAACTACGCCTTCTACATCGGCGCCACGGCCGACAACATCGACACGCTCGCCCACAAGGTGGACTACACCGGTGTGGCCGGCGTCAAACTGTTTCTTGGCTCTTCAACCGGAAATCTGCTGCTCAACGATGACGCGCCGCTGCGTCGGCTGTTCGGTTCTGTGCCGGCTCTGATTGCCGTGCACAGCGAGGACGAGGCTATCATCCGCAGTGCCCGTGAAACGCTTGTCAGCGGCAGTTCGGCCGGACTTACGGCGGCCAATCACCCGCAGATGCGCCCCCGAGAAGCCTGCTTCGAGGCCACGCGCCGCGTGGTGGAACTCGCGCGGCAAACTGGCGCGCGGCTGCATATCCTGCACATCTCCACCGCCGATGAACTCGCCCTGCTCTCCGACACGCCACTAAGCGCCTCCAAGCGCATCACCGCCGAGGCCTGCGCGGGACACCTGCTCTTCGCCGACACCGACTATGCCCGGCTGGGAAACCGAATCAAGGTGAATCCGGCCATCAAGACCGAGGCCGACCGGAACGCCCTGCGCCACGCCATCGACACCAACCTGATAGACACCATCGCCACCGACCACGCGCCACACACGCTTGAGGAGAAACAGCGCCCCTACCTCGACGCCCCCTCGGGAATGCCGTTGGGGCAATTCTCCCTGCCGATGGTGTTTGAACTGGCAGAGCAAGGGGCATTCACCCTGGAGCGCGCCATCGGGAAGATGACCAACGCGCCGGCGAGCCTGTTCGGCATCGAGCGGCGCGGATACCTGCGGCCCGGCTATTACGCCGACCTCACCATCGTGGCACGCCAACCCGAACCATACACCATCACCGATGCCGACGTGCGCTCACGCTGCCGATGGACACCCCTGGCCGGCACTCCGGCGCACCACCGCGTGCTGCTGACGATGGTGAACGGACAAATCGTCTACGACCCGGTCAAGAACGGCATCGGCGCCACAACCGACCCAAGCCCGGCCATGCCACTGAAATTCAACCACTAACACGCTATACAAGTGAGTAAAATCAGACATAATCCAAAAGGCAGACCCTTCGGACTGACCGACCGGCAAGTACTTGAAAGCCGCCGACAACACGGCGACAACGTACTCACCCCGCCCCGGCGCAAATCACTCTGGATTCAGTTTGTGGAGAAATTCGACGACCCGCTGATCAAGATTCTGCTCGTGGCGTTGCTGCTCTCGGTGGGTATCTCAGGCTATGAATATTTCAAATTGGGAGCCCCGAGCGCGCTGCTCGAGCCGGTGGGAATCTTTGTGGCCATTGTGCTGGCCACGCTTGTGGGATTCCTCGTTGAGGTGAACGCGAACAAGAAATTCGAGTTGCTCAACCGCACCAACGACGACCAGCCGGTGAAGGTTCGCCGCAACGGACGCGTCACCACCGTGGCACGCCGCGACGTGGTGGTGGGCGACATCGTCCTGCTCGACACCGGCGACCGTGTGCCGGCCGACGGACAGTTGCTCGACGCCGTCTCGCTCGCCGTTGACGAGAGTTCACTCACCGGGGAACCCCTCGCCAAGAAAACCACCACCCCCACTCAAGAGCAAACCGACCAGGCCACCTACCCGCCCGACATGCTTATGCGCGGCTCGGCCGTGCTCGAGGGACACGGCATTATCGGCATCACCGCCGTGGGCGACAACACCGAGTACGGACAAGTGTTCCAAGCAGCCAAAGTGGAGGTGGAGCAGAAAACGCCGCTCATGAGCCAATTCGACCGCCTCGGCCGCCTCATCGCACGCGGCAGTTACCTCATCGCGGCACTGATAATCTTCGCCCGACTGGTAATCTATTACTTCGACGGACAACCCAACGGCGACTTCCTCACCCAACTGCACTACTGGATTCAAACCATCATGCTGGCGGTGACGCTGGTGGTGGTGTCGGTGCCGGAGGGCTTGCCGATGAGTGTGACGCTGAGCCTGGCGCTGAGTATGCGCCGAATGCTGCAGAACAACAACCTCGTGCGCAAACTGCACGCCTGCGAAACCATGGGCGCGACTACCATCATCTGCACCGACAAAACCGGCACGCTCACCGAGAACCGCATGGACGTTTACCAAGCGCATTTCGACCCAAAACACCTCAACCTGACCGCAACCAATATCTGCTGCAACTCCACCGCGTTTATCGACACGTCAGACCCCGAGCGGCCGCGTGTGCTCGGCAATCCCACCGAGGGCGCGCTCCTGCTCTACATCGGCCGGCAGAACATCGACTATCTCACCGTGCGCGAAACCCACGACATCGTGGTTCAACTACCCTTCTCCACCGAGCGCAAACTCATGGCCACCATCGTCCACGACCTTGAGCAACGATTCACCCTACTGGTCAAGGGAGCGCCCGAAATCATCATGCGCCTGTGCCAAATCGATGATGACCAACGCAAGGAAACCGACCGCCTGCTCGCCGAGTATCAGAACAAGGCCATGCGCACGCTCGCCTTCGCGTCACGACAGCTCAGTCCCAACGACACCGACGACTTCTCCGTCCTGCTCGGACCCGACGCCCCGCCACTGCAATTCAACGGCTTTGTGGCCATCAGCGACCCCGTCCGACAGAGCGTTCCGCATGCCATCGCCGACTGCCACAGCGCCGGAGTTGACGTGAAAATCGTTACCGGCGACACGGCCAACACCGCACGCGAGGTGGGACGGCAGGCCGGAATCTGGACCGACAGCGACACCGACGACCAAATCATCACCGGGCCTGAGTTCGCCGCCTTAGACGACGCGCAAGCAACCGAGGCCGCACGGAATATACGCATCATGGCCCGCGCCCGACCGGCCGATAAAGCGCGATTGGTTGACCTGCTCCAACGCTCAGGCGAGGTGGTGGCCGTTACCGGCGACGGAACCAACGACGCACCCGCGCTCAACATAGCCCAGGTGGGACTTTCCATGGGCGACGGAACCAGCGTGGCAAAAGAGGCCTCCGACATCACCATTCTCGACAACTCATTCAGTTCCATTAACAAAGCCGTGCTTTGGGGACGGTCGCTGTACAAGAACATCCAGCGGTTTATCACCTTCCAGCTCACGGTGAACATCTGCGCCTGCTTCGTGGTGGCGGTGTGCTCGTTCTTCAGTAAAGTGCAAGTGCCGCTCACGGTGACGCAAATGTTGTGGGTGAACCTGATTATGGACACCTTCGCCGCGCTCGCCCTTGCCTCACTGCCGCCCAACAGCATTGTGATGCGCGTGCCTCCGCGCCGGCAGTCCGACAATATCATCACCCGAGAGATGGGCTGGTTTATCGTCGGCGTCGGTCTGCTGATGGGCATTGCGCTCACGGCAACGTTCTACCACCTGCTGCACAACCAGCCCAACCCGATGCACACCGCCAGCCTCACGACGGTTGAGGTGTCGAAATTCTTCACCTTATTTGTGTTCATGCAGTTCTGGAATCTGTTCAACGCCAAGTCGTTCGGCTCAGGCCACAGCGCGTTCCACAAACCGAGGCGCAGCAAGGTGTTCTTCGCCATCTTGGCGGTGATATTTATCGGGCAGGTAATGATTGTCCAATACGGCGGAGCGGTGTTCGGCTGCGCCCCGATGCAGTTGTCCGACTGGGCATGGATCGTGGGCTTGACAAGTCCCATTATGCTCGCGGGCGAGGCGTATCACTTCATTCACCGCCGGCGCGAACGTAAGGAATAAGGAAATTCAGGACATTAAGGACATTAAGGAAATTAAGGAGCATACAACCTTGACTTTATATTCGCGTCTCTCTCCGCCTGTCATCACTTAAAACCGCCTGTACAGGCGGTTTTAAGTATTTTTAACTAATAAATCTTGGGCATTTTATTGCCGTTTGAAAGTTTTTACATACTTTTGCCTCATTATTATTACTTATAATACCAATTTTTAAACCAAAATTTTATGAAGAAACTACTACTCGCACTAACCGCTGTGGTCATGAGCCTGAGTTCTTCGGCTCTGCCTACCCTTCCCGCCACCAGTGTCGACGACCTGGTGGGTGTGTACACATGGAACTACGCCCGGTATTCCGGCAATTACACCACTCAGCCCGATACGCTGGCCTCCTACACCACCGGCACAGCCACCGTGGTGATCAACAAAGTTGATGACACCAAGATCCGCATCACCGGCATGTTCGGCTACCCCATTACCGCAACGGTGGATTTCAGCGGCAACTACCCCAAATTCACACTGAGCAAGGAGGATGACATCTATTATCAAAGCAGCTATGGAAAATGCCGCCTCAACGCCGCTTACTACAGTGCCAGCGCCGATAAATGGTACACTGCCAACGTGTTCGGCTACATCTATCTCAACGGCTACATCCAACTCGCCACAGACGCCCATTTCTACTATGTGATTCAGGAGGGCGATTATGCCGGTAGAATCTTGGGCAACAAGTGGGCGCCCGGCGGCAAGATGACCCCCACCCAGGCTTACAACGGCATCCAGACCCATGACTACACCAACAGCACCTCGCAGATTTCCGCCACCTACGACTACCCGGTGAACATCAGCGAGAGCGCAGACCATAAGGTCACTGTCAACGGCTTTGGCGGCATTGCCAACGTGGCTCCGGTAACCATTGACCTGGCCGCCGACAGCACGTTCACCATCCCAGCCAACCAGTCACTGTACACCAACGGCGATCAGGAGTATATCCTTAAAGGCTATACCACAACCTATATTGACGAGATCACCGGCACCGGCGACAAGACCACACTCACCTTCGGCATGGACTGGACCGGCCGGAGCGCGAAGTACTGGCTCGGAAAACGCTCCAACGCCAGCATCAAACTGCTCGACGGCGAGTTCACCTATCCCGTGGCCTCCCCGACTTCGTTGACGCTCAACTACACCGACGAGGACGAGATCATGCTTAACCCCGGCGAGACATTGCAACTTGAAGTCACCGCGGTTGAGCCGACGTATGCCTCCAAGGAAGTTGATTGGACCAGCAGCGACGAACATCTGGCCACTGTCGATGCCAATGGCTTGGTGACCGCGCAGGGCAGCGCTATGGCACCTGTCGGCAACCGTGCCCCGATCGCTCCCACCGGCAAGAAACTGCAGCCGGTGACCATCACCGCCACCTCGACTGTCGCAACTCCGGCTGCCGCTCCCACCAGCGTTTCGGTTCAACTCTATGTATTGACCGATGACTCAACAACAGGTGTGAATGACCTCAACATCAGCCAGACCAAGAGCGTGAAGTATGTCAACGCGCAGGGCATCGTGTCCGACAAGCCGTTCGAAGGCATGAACATCCAGGTGATCACACTGACCGACGGAACCGTCAAGACCGTGAAGATGGTCAAATAAGACCGCCGTTAGCACACAACTCCATTAACAAGCAATGCGACCCCGTGAGCGTGGGTCGCATTGCTTGTTTGAGCCGTATGCTTATTCCGGCTCCATTCAGTTTCCCATTATATAATTAATCACAAGGTTGATATCCTCAATATCGGTTTTGTTGTCGCCGTTCACATCTACCGGGGCGGCGATGCCGAGCACGGCGTTGATGACAAGGTTGATGTCTTCCACGTCAACTTTACCGTCACCGTTCACATCGGCGGGATTGACCGGCGGCGTGTCGGCGTAAAGCGCCTCAATGCCCGGGATGGCGAGGGTGTACTGCTGGTTGGACTTGGGCGGGGTCATGCCGAATTGGATGTAAACTAAGGAAAGGGGATAGTTGGACAGGTCATCGGCATTGGCCCAGTCTTCGGTTTTCAGGGTGACCGAAACGGTGTCGGGGTGGTCTTCGGGAATGTCGAAAGCGGTGAGCACTTGTCCGCCTTGCGGCAGTTGGGTCGAAAGCGTGACACGGTTGATGGCGAGTTCGCCCGGAACGAAGCGCAACCTCAGCGCCTCGGGTATGCCCCAGAGGCTGACGCGCTTGCTCAGGCGGATGTAGGCGTTTCGCGACGACGAGCCGGTGAAGTCAATCCGGAGCCCGTTTTCGAGTGCGGTCACGGTGCGGTTCTTTCCGCCGCTTTGGGTGACATTCCATGAATCCGGGTTTATTGGTGATTCTATCGGCATCACGGTACCGGTCGGGTTCTGCACACGCACGAACAGAGTGTCCGCCAGGCCGTTTGCCGCGCCGAACACGCGGGTTTGCCCATCGGTCAGGGCGCGCAGGGTGGCGTTGTCCTCAAGGGAGAGCACGGTGGGGTCTTCGATGGTCCATGTGAAAATCGAGGGGTCAACGAGGTCGGCGTTGTATCCGCTTTGCCCGAGCACCTCAATCATGTAGGGGTGATTTCGGTCGATTACGATAGAGTCGGCGCGCAGGCTGAGAGCGGCTTCCACCACATTGATGGGCTGCGCCACGGTGATGTCGCCGAGGTGGGCGTAGATGTTTCCTGAGGCGGGTTTGGCGGCGGCGATGAACATTCCGTCGTCGGTGAATCGGCCCACCTGCTCGTCAGCACTGAAGGTGCAGCCTTCCACGGCGCGGGTTTTCAGCACGCCATATCGGTTATAGCCCCACACGCCGAATCGGGTAATGGCCGACGCGGCGATGTTGTAGCACCGCGGCTCGAAGTTGAGCATTCCGATATTGTCGTCGGCGGGCGCGCTGGAGTACAGGAGCACGCCGTTTCCCACCGAGCGCACCGGGCCGTCGCTGGGTCGGTTGACCACCTCGTCGTTCACCACCATGCACGACGAGCCACCGCCGTCAAGGTTCACGGCGTTTACCGCGCCGAGGGCGGTGAAGATGCCCATCGCCTCGCGGGTGGTAACTCCGGTGCTTTCGGTGCTTCGGCCGTCGATGAGCACAAAGAACACGCGCGTACTGTCGGCGCTGAAGCCGATACACGTGCGCGGGTGGCGCTCGTCCCACGCGTCTTCGTAGTTTCCGTTACGCATGATGATGTGGTCGCTGCCGCCCAACATCTCTTTCATCGGAATGAGTTTTCCCGGGTGGGCGCGCAGACCCACACGCAGGGTCACGTCGAGTTCATCGCCCGGTTGCAGGGCTTCGGCGTGAGCCACATGGTTGCCTTGCATCCAAAGGTATGCGCTTCCGTCGGGAATGGGTGTGGCTGTGCCGTTGGCGGTGATGACCTCTACCACCTCGCAGTGCTCGGCGGCATTGAGTTTCCATGCGAAAGAACCGCTTTTGGGTACGATTCTCACGAGTTTTCCCGTTGCGCAGGTATAGGTGTTCGGTCCGTAAGCGCGGGTAAACAGGCAGGTTCGGTCGGCACCGGAGTTTTCGGGATTGTTCATCGTGTGGATGCCGACGGTTTTTCCGCTATAAGAGTAGTCGGCACTGAAGTCGACGCGGTCGATGTAGGGCCGGCGGTTCTCGTCAAGCACAAACGAGCCGCGCCCGGTCGGAGCCACCATCACTTGGCCGTTGGTGAGTTGTCCCGATGTGGGAACACCTACCTGGTCGGTGGGAGATGTGCGGTAGAAGTCCCCGTTGGTTGCTCCTACCACGTCGCGTCCGGCGGCTTTGTGCCGCGCCACGACCGAGGTGGGTGTCTCGGTGCCCACCGAGCGGTCGCTGCCGAGCCACGTTTCCATCTGGATATAAGGGTTGGTGAGGTCCATTTCCATCACGCTCACCTTGAGCGGCATGGCCGGCAGGTCGAATTTGGCGAAGGTCACACCCGGCCCCACGGGGTGGGGGAAGATGAGCGTGTCCACATCGTAGACCCGCCCGTTGAGCGTCCATTGGTCGCGTGCCGCGGCGGTGAGCGCCACGGCGGCTACGAGGGTTAGTGTAAAGATAATTCTTTTCATTGCGGGAGGAGAGGCTATTTCTTATTGAGTATCACGTTGATCATGGCGTTAATGTCCTCGATGTCGGATTTTCCGTCGCTGTTGATGTCGAACTGCGGGCCGACGCCGAGCAGGCCGTTGAGTACGATGCTCAGGTCGAGCACGTCAACTTTCCCGTCGCCGTTCACGTCGGCGGGGTTGCGCTTCTCGAGGTTATAGTGGGCGTAGAGCGAGTGGAGCGTGATGGTCTGGCTTCCGGTTGCGGCACCCGAGGCGGGAACGAAACGGAGTTCGCGCAGCATGAGCGGATAGGTGCGCACATTGGCCGCGCCTCCCATCTCGTCGAGGTCGAGCAGAATGGTGTATGTTTTTCCGGCCTCGAATCCGGTTCCGTCGCCATACTTGGTGTAGTGCGTGGAAGTGAGTTGACTGTTGCGCAGGTCGGTCTGAACGTAGTCGAGCGGGATGGAGGACGTGAAGGTCAGTCCGATGGTGTCGGGCAAACCGAAGAAGGTGATGTCCTTACGCATTTGCAGGTATGGCGCGCGCCCGGAGGAATAGTCAAAGGCGAGCACGCCGTCTTCGCCGAGGGTGAGGTTCTTCGCTCCGGAGCCTCGGAGTGTCCATTCGGTCCACGGCTGGTACTGGTAGGGCGTGTCACTGATTTCCACGCGCACGAGGGTTGAGTCGCGCGTGGCTCCGAGGGAACAGTTGAGTTTCGTTTCTCCATTGTTGAGGCCGCGCAACACGCCGTTGGTCACCGAGGCCACTTCCGGGTTGGCGACGAACCAGTTCAGTTGCGTCGGGTCGTAGAGATAGGTGGTCTGGTCAACGGTGGCGGTGACTTCAATCTGATACTCGCGTTGGTCGATGAGCAGGGTGGGCTTGAGCAGAATCGACGGTTGGGCGTCGAGGGTGTGCACATAAATGGTGTCGGTCATCTGGCCGAGATGTCCGATGAGATAACCTCCCGCGAGCGAGCCGGTGGCGGAGAAGGAACCGCCGTTTACCGTACCCAACTCGGGGGCGCATTCGAGACTGACACCTTGCACGTCGGTGTCAACAAGATGTCCGTACTGGTTATAGCCATAGAATTTGGGCGTGTACATTCCGTATTTAGGCAGGGTGGTGGTCCAGTCGACGAATCGGATGGAGGCCACGGTGTTGTCGTCGGGCGCGCTGCTGACCACGAAGAATCCGTTTCCGTCGGCGCGTTCCGAGCCGTCGCTGGGGCGGTTCCGAATGCCGAGCGCGTCGGTATAGAGCACCGACGACCCGCCGCCGTCAACGTTCAGACCCTCGGTTGCTCCGGCATAGCGCAAAATCTCGGCCAGTACGCTCGTCCGGACACCGGCCGACAGCGTTGAGCGTCCGTCGACAACAAGGAAGTACACGCGGTTGCCGTCGTGGCTGTAGCCCAGAGCCGAGCGGGGGTGGTTGGCCGAGGCGTCGCCGCGGTCGGCCTCGGTGTCCATCACCTCACCGTTTTCAAGAATTTTCGGGTTACCAGAGATCACCTGTTGCGGGTCGACCGAGATGTCGCCGCACTTCCATGTGGTGGTGACGGTGATGGTGTCGCCGTGGTGAAGTCCTGCCACAAAGGCTTGTGCGGTTCCCTGTCCGTTGAGCACGAAGCCCCCGGCGGGAATGATCATGTCGCCGGCCGTGGAGGGTTCACCCTGAATCACGAGGCGGAACGGGCCGGTGGTGTCGTACGTCCCACCTTCGGGAAGCACGGCGGCCACCTCGGTGCCGGTGGTCTCGTCGGTGCTGCCGTAGTAGAGGTAGTTGAAGATGGTCACCTTGTTGTTGTTCGCCGGCGCGCTGTTGTTGATGGCCGCGAGTGTGGCGGTTGAGCCGTCGGGCGCGGTGATGGTGCCGCTATAGCGGAAGGGGTTGATGTGCACTTGACCGTCTTTGGTGACCACGAAGTTGCGGTAACTGGTCGGGTTGTAGCGGGTTCGGAAAATTTCGCCGTCAACCACCATTGAGCCGGTCGATGAGCCGACTTTACTCACACCACGGGCAGTGTATCCGCTTGTGGCGAAGAAGTCGCCGTTGATTCCCACGAAATAACGCCGTCCGGGCGCCGATTTTCGCTGCGCCATCGAAGAGATGCGCTCGTTGCCGGCCAACTTGTCGGTGGCCGACACGGTGGCCAGACTCAAGTAGGGATTCGTGCGGTCGATGGTGGCGTAGAACACACGCAGGTTGCTCGTGGGGCCTTGAAGCCACAGCGAGGTTTGGGTCACACCCGGGCCCACCTGGTTGTGAAACGTTGTGTCGACGCGATATTCTGTGCCGCGCAACGTGATGGTTGTCGAGGCGTTCACCGCAAGGATGGCAAGCAACACCGCGCCAAGGGAGAAAATCTGTCTCATCATACTCTATATGCTTTTTTAGATAAACTGGTCGATAAAAAAACGGTAAAAGGAGAGTGTGCCACAAGTCAAGTCGACACACTCTCCGGTGATTGTTGCCGGAATCAGACTTTTCCGAGCAGAATGTTGGTGAGTGTGTTCACGTCTTGCACGTCAATCCCACCCTGTTTGTCCACATTGGCGGCAGGGCTTTCCGGGGCTTTGCCAAGCAGGATGTTGATCAGCGTGTTCACGTCGTCAACGTCAACTTTTCCGTCGCCGTTCACGTCACCGGGCATTTCCGGGTCGGGGTCGGGCGTGGTCACGTTTTTGCCGATTTTGTACACGGCCATACCGTTGTAAGCCTTGAACGTGAGCAGGGTAACCTCTTCGTTCCCTTCCGCGTCAACGGTTTTGTCAACGGCGAAACAGTGCACACGCAAACCGGTGTCGTTCACCTTGCCGATACTGTCGGCGGGAACTTGCCAGTACTTGGTCATACCCTCAAAGGTGAGGCCTTCGCCCATTTCGCAGATGTTAGCCTGGCAGCCGTGGCCGTCGCCGTTCATGTCCGACTTGACGTAGACAAAGAAGTTGCGTCCGTCGAGCGTGAACTCGGTCATGCCGTTGGGCGCGTTTTTGGGCCGGAGCGCGTCTTCAACAAACTCGAAGGTGTCGATGATGGTTCCGTCGATGCTGTACAGCACGGGGTTTCCGTCGAAGCAGTCGATGTAGAACAGTTCGCCGGAGTAGTAGGTTTCCTCATCTTCGCCGTACACCATCTTAATCACCGGCGCGAGGCTGAAGCCCGTTTTGGTCTCGGGATAGAAACTGGTGAAGTCGATGTAGGGGTCGCCTTCGAATCCGCCTTCCCAGTATGTCTCGCCCTGGTTTAGATGCCAGCGGTAGACGGTTGCGAAACCCGGGTCGGCCGTCGAGCCGGCCACGGTCATGATGTTACACTCGGCTTTCTCGCCCGTGATGTCACCCATCACGTCGATGTAGTCGGTGCGTTGCGGCGCGTCGCCTTTCTGCATTTCGGTCACAAGGGTGAGTTCGCCGGTTTCGGTGTTAACCGTATAGATAGGAATCTTCACGACCACGTTGCTGGTCATGGGTGCGATGATGAGGTGACCGAAGTCGTCGCGGGCCACGCTGGTGGCGCCGAGGAATGTGCCGTAGGGACGGCCGTCAAGCGTGAGGTCAAGCGGGCCGAGATAGGCTCCGTCTTTGACGCTGAAGCGGTGAAGCACGCATTGGTCAATCGAGTCGGTGCCCACAATGGCGAGTTTCTCGTTCGAGCGGCCTACATACACCACATCGCCTATCATCGTGGCCGTGCGGGCATAGGTGTTACAGATGGGGTTGCTCGTGTAAGCCGATCCCGAATGAACGCGGTCGAAAATCCATTGGTTGGCAATCTTGATGCCGTTAACCGGCTCATACGTTTGTCCGTCGGTACCGGCCCATGCACCGGTAAAGGCGGCCAGCCCGAGTGCGAGCGCAAGTAAAGTTTTTTTCATAAGCGAAAGTTTTTTTGGGTTATGCGAAATTTCGGGCATAAAATTATAACTATTTTTTCAGATTGCCAAATTAAATTTATCCTCACACAAAATTTCAAAATTTCAAGGCGGGTTCTACAGGTTGCGCGAGCCGCGTTGGCGGCAGAAGCCGGGCAATCTGTAGAACCCACCTTATCTTTTTCATCTCAAGTTTGTTCAGCCCACATTCATGCGGTTAGCGATAATGTCAGCGCGCCTGCTGTGAACCTTATCGGCCGTGTGGCATGCGAGGCGGAAAAAACTTCCGTCACTTCACCAGAACTTTCTTTCCATTCTTGATGATGATGCCTTTTGTCTCCTGTGAGGCCGGCATGCCGTTGAGCGTGTATCCCATTGAGGAATTAACCGCGGGGGCGTCTTTCAGGGTTTGGATGGCGGTAGAGTCTCCGATGGCTTCCACCAGAATGTTTCCGGTCAGATTCCGGATATTCTCGGCGCCATCGGTTGCCTTACCGAGAATGTAGAGCCCGCTGTAGCGTGAGGCGTCACCGTAGAACATCACAACATTTCCCCAGGGCGAGAACAGCGCGAGCGTTCCGGCGGGACAGTCGCCCTCAATGCAGTCGGATTCATAACTGATGGCCGTGGGAGGATAGAAGATTTTCTCGTTGTTGCTGTAGTTCTGCACCTCAACCTCCAAGGGCAGCATCTGATAGAGCGACTTGGCGGCACTGGTCTGGTTGAGTTCGTATATGATGGCATTCGTTCTGTCAGACACTCTGATTCTCATTCTCTCCGGAGTGCTGTTGTCCGTGAAATTAATCTGCTGGAGCCAGTCGTTGATGAGCGTGGCGGCGTTACCGACCTGGGAAGAGCGGATCCACAGGCTCTTGCTGTAGTAGTTTCCGTCAGGCACAAGGCGCTTGCAGTCGGCTTCAACTCCGCTGATGCCGCTGCTGGAACTGGACACGACCAGACCGATGTTCTTGCCGGCCATCTGAGGGCCGTAATTGAACAGAAAAGTCTGCATGATGGCCGCCATCTGGCTCCACCACAGCGGTGTGACGATGATGATGTTCTGATAGTCGCTGATCCGGACATTTACGGGGTCGATGGCCGGATAACTGCCGGCATCGTCGGGATTGGCCTTTATGGTGTTGAGCAGTTGGGTGCCCAAGGCGTAGTTGTTTGCTTCGTACCGCAGTCCTTTCTCGGCCGGTTGAATCTCCAACACGTCAACCGGAATCCGGTTGGCCAAAGCGGAGGATATGGCCTTGCAGTTGCCGGTGTAACTGTAATACACCACCAAAGTCTTTGCCTGAGCTGATGTTATGCCGACTGTGAGCAGCAAGGTGAGGATAATGATGATTTTTCTCATTGGGGTAATCTGTTTTACGGTTGTTTTTTGAATATCAGTTTCATCGCTTCCGTGTCAAGCGGTGTTGTGTCAACGAGTTTAAGCGATTTCACCATGTGGAGTGTGCCCTGCTTGTACCGCTTGAAATGCTCAGTGGACAGGTGCGCCTGATAGGCCTCCTGATTGCGGTAGATTTCAATGATGCGGAATCGATTGGGCGCTTCAGCCGTCCGCATCGGGAAAATGCAGACCACTCCCGGCTCTTGCTCAACCGATTTTTTTCCGACATGGGCTGCCGCTTGCAGGTATTGGTCGAGATACTGCTCATGCACTTCAATCTCGGCGATGCGCACAATCATCTCTTTGTCGTCGGCAAATCGCGGTGCGGGTTTACCGTCACGCATCCCGAACAGGTACTCGGCGTTCTCACGCAAGAACATCTCTTTGTAGGGAGCCAGTTGCGGGTCGTCGGTGAGGTACTGCCTCATCCGCTCCAGTTGCAGGCGAAGAACACCGGTGCTCACATACGGGAAATCCGATCCGTAGATGATGTGGTCGGGCGAGGTGATGGTGAGCATCATTTTTATTGTCTCGGGTGAATGCGCTCCCGCGAGGTCGTAGTAGAACGGCGCGAGACACTTTTCCCAGTCAATCTCACCGACCAACCCTTTCGTTTTCATCACCGGATAGAGCGACTTCATGCGGGGAATGGCGAGCGGCAGATACGCCCCACAATGCGGCACGACAAATTTGATGTCGGGGAACCGCGCCGGAATGTTTCGGGTAATCATGTTGGCGATGGTGCGCGTGGTCTCGGCGAGATATTCCTGCATGGCCAGCGGTGTCTGGTGCATGACCTCCTGGTTCACCGGTTCGGGGCGGTGGGGGTGAAGGATGACCACCGCATGGCGGTCGTTGAGCACCTGCATGAGCGTGTCGAGCGCGGGGTCGCCCAAGTACTGGCCATAACTGTTGGTGGCGAGTTTTACGCCGTCGGCCCCGAGCGTGTCGTAGGCGTATTCCACTTCGGCAATGGCGGCGGCGACATCGGGCAGAGGCAGCGCGGCGCAGAACTTGAATCTCCCCGGATGTTGCCGCTTGAGTTGTGCGCAATGCGCGTTCACCTGCCGAATTGCGGCAACGTTCTCCGGCTGTGGCGCGCACATGGTGAGCACGGCGCAACCTATGCCGGCGCTATCCATAAACGCGAGCTGCGATTCGGCGTCCCAATGCGGAATCGGGAAACCCTCATCCATCTCGAGGTGACTGCTCCTGATGCTTTTCAGATAGTCGGGTGTGATGATGTGACTGTGCGCATCAATCACCCCCTGAGCCCTGGTTGCGGTTGCCATGAGCATGGTTATGACAAGAAGAAGTGTTCTCATGCGCGGGTTACTCCATGGTGTGCTCCCAGTCGCCTCGCGTGTCAACTCCCGTTGCGTCGGCCAACCGTTCCAGTGTCGCCACCTCCTCGGCGGAAAGCCGGATGTCGGCGGCAGCGGCGGCCTCTACGACATGACGCTCCTTCGTGGCGCCGATCAGCGGCAGCGTGCCTTTGGCGACTGCCCATGCGATGCCCACCTGCGAGCAACTAATGCCATGCTTCTCGCCGATGGCTTTCATGCAGTCGGTAAGCGCCACCAGCTTGTCGAGCACGGGGTTGTATTTCTTGCCGCGGTCGCTCTCGGCCGGCAGCGGATTCCCGGCGTTGTATTTTCCCGACAACGCACCCTGCTCCAGAACCATGTAGGCCCAGAACTCGATGCCGTTCCGCTGGCAGTAGTCAAGCACGCCGCCTCGCTCCGACGAGCGGTAAAGGAGCGAGAAGTGGTTCTGCACGGCGCTGACTTTGAAGCCGGCCTCGCCCAGAATCTCGTCGGCGCGGCGGATTTCGCTGATATTGTGGTTCGACACGCCCACACGCTTCACTTTGCCGCTTTGCAGCAGTGGAATGAGTCCGGGAGTCCAGCGCTCCACATCCATCGGGTTGTGGATCCAATAGACGTCGATGTAGTCCAACCCCATGCGCTCCATCGAGGCGAGCGCCATTTTCTCCACGCTGTTGTCGTACATCTCGGCCAGTTGCGGAGTGAACTTGGTCGATACCAGCACGTCCTCGCGCCGGCAGGAGGCCACAAACGAACCGAGAATCTTCTCTGAATCGCCCATGCCGTACACCGTGGCGGTGTCCCACAAGTTCAGTCCGACGCTCATTGCCGCGTCGAAAACGGGTTTGAGGTTCTCAACATTGGTGTCGCTGCCGAACACGCTGTCGCCTCCGAACGCGCCTGCGCCCCAAGCCCAGGTGCCTAATGCGATTTTTGCCATATTTTGATATGTTTAAATGTGAACAACTCAAGATACTGCCGCAAAAGTACTCCAAACGATTCGCCTGCAGTCTAAACATTTCACTTATTTGTTGAACATATTTACTGAAGTGGAGGAAAATCACTAATTTTGTAGCCTGAAACAACTGTCTTGTCATGGAGAAAATATTGAAGGTCCACAGCGTGAACGACTATGCCGACTACATAGGCGCGCCACGACTGCATCCTCTGGTAAGCGTGATTCACTACGACGAGCTTGAGCACTGCCGCCACAGCCTGAACAACTATGACGTGTATGGCATTTTCATTGCCGACGAGATGCTCGAGAGTTTGACCTATGGCCGCATAAACTACGACCTCAACCGGCACGCGATCATGTGTGTCGCTCCCGGACAGATAGGCGGAAAAACCGACACCGGCGAGGAAATACACACCAAAGGGTGGGCGCTGCTTTTCGATCCCGACTTGCTGCACGGCACCATTCTGGAAACCGAGATGCACCGCTACTCGTTCTTTTCCTATAACATCAATGAGGCCTTGTCGCTCAACGACGAGCAGCGGCAGTCGATAGTGACACTGCTTGAACTGATCAGGCAAGAGTTGGCCGGCAAAGACGAGGACGCACACACAAGGCGCATTGTCGCGGCTCACATAAGCGTAATTCTGGAACTAATCGGGCGATATTACACCGCACAAATGGCCATGCCGCAGCGCAACAGCGCAGACATACTCACCCGGTTTGAGAACCTGCTGCGGCAATATTACGACAACCGCCTGCAAGAGCAGCATGGCCTGCCCACTGTCAAATACTGTGCCCGGGAACTGTTCCTCTCTCCCAATTATTTCGGCGACCTGGTCAAGCAGATTACCGGCGACTCGGCAACGAACACAATACGCCGGTTCATCATGCAGCGCGCCTCGACGCTGCTCATCGCCGGGCATAATGTGACAGAGACCGCCGACCTCCTCGGCTTTGAATATCCCCAACACTTCACGCGCCAGTTCAAGAAACACTTCGGCCAGACACCTTCCGCCTACCAAAAACGCCGAATCAGACGCGACAATCCGTAGCCGAAGTCGGCACACCCGCCGCGCGACGGCAGTCAGGGACATCGCTGAACAGTCGCCGAAAGCAAAGTATTAGAAAAAAATCATTAAAATCGGCGATATGTGTATCGTGTACGGCGAAAAATGACTAATTTTGTAGATTGTTATAACCGACATTAATCATAAACCGCCACAAATATGTTCAGCAAACAAACCTACGTCGACCGACGCGCGCGTCTGCGCCAATTAGTGGGCAGCGGCATTGTGCTCCTGCCGGGCAACAACGAAGCCCCGAACAACTACCCGAACAACGGATACTACCCCTTCAGGCAAGACTCCACTTTCCTCTACTACTTCGGCCTCAACCGCGACGGCCTCGTGGGTGTGCTCGACCTTGACGAAGGAACTGAAACCCTCGTGGGAAACGACATCGACATCGAAGACATCGTGTGGTACGGCTCGGTGGACTCCGTGGCCGACATGGCCGCACAAGTCGGAGTGGACAACACCGCCCCGATGAGTGAACTCAAAAACATCATCGACCGCGCCAAAGCCGCCGGACGGCAAATCCACTTCCTCCCGCCCTACCGACACGACACCATGATCATGCTCATGGACTTGCTCGGAATCCACCCCTCCAAGCAACGCGCCGCCGTGAGCGACACCCTGCGCATGGCCGTGATCGAGATGCGCTCGAGCAAAGAGCCGCAGGAAATCGAGGAAATGGAGCGCGCCGCCGAAATCGGATACCGCATGCACACCACCGCCATGCGACTGACACGACCCGGCGTGACCGAGAAATACATCGCCGGACAAATCGACGGCATCGCGCACAGTTACGGTGCGCAGGTGAGTTTCCCCACCATCTTCTCCCAGCACGGCGAGATCATGCACGGCAACCCCTCCATGGCCGTGCTCGAGGCCGGACGGCTCGCACTGTGCGACTGCGGAGCGGAAACCATCAACAACTACTGCTCCGACAACACGCGCACCATGCCCGTGAGCCGTAAATTCACCACACGCCAGCGCGAAATCTACGACATCGTTGTCGAATGCCACGACCACGCGCTCGAAATCTCACGCCCGGGCATGAAATACATGGACGTGCACCTGTCGGTGTGCCGGCTGATGACCGAGCGCCTCAAAGCACTCGGCCTCATGCGAGGCGACGTCGACGAGGCCGTGGCCGCCGGAGCGCACGCCATGTTCCTCCCCCACGGACTGGGACACATGATGGGCATGGACGTGCACGACATGGAAGGCCTCGACCAGCGCTTCGTGGGCTTCGACGAAGAGACACACCCCCGCCTCGACCAGTTCGGAACCAGCGCCCTGCGCATGGGACGACGGCTGCAAGAGGGTTTCGTCGTCACCGACGAGCCGGGCATATACTTCATTCCGGCCCTGATCGACGACTGGCGCGCCAAAGGCCACTGCGCCGAATGGCTCAACTTCGACATGCTCGAAACCTATAAGGACTTCGGCGGAATACGCATCGAAGACGACATCCTCATCACAGCCGACGGATGCAGATTCATCGGTAAAGAACGAATCCCCTACAAAGCCGAAGAGGTAGAGCAATACATGCAAACCTACGGAGAAAAATAACCCACCCCGATAACCAACACACAAGTTATGAAAAAAATCCTCTTTGCCCTATTGGGCACGATGAGTCTCGCCGCCGGCGCGGTCACACCGATGTGGATGCGCTATGCCGCCATCTCACCCAACGGACAGGAAATCGCCTTCTGCTACAAGGGCGACATCTATAAAGTGCCCGCAACCGGCGGGACAGCCACACAACTCACCTCCAACGACCGGTACGAACTCAACCCGGTCTGGTCGCCCGACGGACGATACATCGCCTTCGCCTCCAACCGATACGGCAACAACGACATCTTCATCATGCCCGCAGCCGGCGGCGCGCCCACGCGGCTGACATCAAACTCCGCCTCCGAACTCCCCTGGGCATTCAGCACCGACGGCAAATACGTCTACTTCTCCGCCGCCATTCAAGACCCCGCAACCAGCGCGCTCTTCCCCTCCGGACGAATGACGGAACTCTATAAAGTGCCCGTCGAAGGCGGACGAACAACCCAAGTGATCGGCACGCCCGCCGAAGAAATCACCTGGGACAAAAAAGGCAAATTCTTCGTCTACCAAGACCAGAAAGGCATGGAAGATCCCCTGCGCAAGCACCACACTTCCAGTGTGACACGCGACCTGTGGTGCTACGACACCGCCACCAAAAAGCACACCAACCTCACCAGCCACGCCGGAGAAGACCGCAGCCCCGTGCTCAGCGCCGACGGACAAACGATGTTCTTCCTCAGTGAGCGCGACGGAGGCTCGATGAACGTTTACAGCATGCCCGTGCAAGCCGGCGCGGCAGTCAAAGCGCTCACCAACTTCAAGACACACCCCGTGCGCTTCCTCTCCATCGCCGACAACGGGACACTCTGCTACACCTACGACGGTGAAATCTACACCCAAACCGCCGGAGGAAAACCGCAAAAGGTGAAAATCAACCTCTTCCACGACGACAGCGAGCAAATCCTGCGCTCGACCATGACACGCGGAGCGACATCCGCCGTCGTCTCGCCCGACGGAAAGCAAGTGGCCTTCATCGTCCGCGGTGAAGTCTTCGTCACTTCCGTGGAATATGCCACCACCAAGCGCATCACCAACACCCCGCAAGCCGAATCGGGCCTCACATGGGGCAGCGACAACCGCACACTCGTCTACGCCTCGGAGCGCAACGGCAACTGGCAACTCGTCAAAGCCACCATCGACCGTAAGGAAGACCTCAACTTCCCCAACGCCACCACCATCACCGAGGAAATCCTGCTGCCCTCCACCACCGTCGAGCGCATGGCACCCGACATCAGCCCCGACGGAAAACTTCTCGCCTTCATCGAAGACCGCACAAAACTGATGGTGATGGACCTCAAATCGAAAAAAACACGCCAGGTCACCGACGGCTCCACATGGTATGAGACCAACGGCGGATTCGACTACTCATGGTCGCCCGACAGCAAATGGTTTGCCATCAACTTCATCGGCAACCGCCGCGACCCGTACACCGACGTAGGTATCGTGAGCGTCGACGGCGGACCGATCACCAACATCACCGCCTCGGGCTACTTCAGCGAATCGCCCAAATGGGTCATGGACGGAAACGCCATCATGTTCACCAGCAACCGCTACGGCATGCGCTCGCACGCATCATGGGGCTCGCAGGACGACGTGCTGCTCTGCTTCGTCAACCAGGACGCCTATGACAAGTACCGCCTCAGCAAAGAAGACTACGAACTCGTGAAAGAACTTGAGAAAGAGCAGAAGAAGGAAGCAGAAAAAGCCAAAGAGAAAAACGCGAAAAAAGACGCCAAGAAAGACGCAAAAGCCGACGAGAAGAAAGAAGAGCCCAAAAACGTCAACGTCGAACTCGACGGCATCAGCGACCGCATCGTCCGACTCACGCCCAACTCCTCGGCCATCGCCTCGGCCATGCTCAGCGCCGACGGGGAAAACCTTTACTACCTCTCCAAGTTTGAAGGCGATTACGACCTCTGGAAACTCGACCTGCGGAAAAAATCCACCAAACTGGTCAACAAACTCAACGCCTCCTGGGCCGACATCCAACGCGACAAAGACGGCAAAAACCTCTTCATTCTCGGCTCCGGAACTATGCAGAAACTCGCCGCCGGCGACAAACTCACCTCCATCTCCTACCGCGCGGAACTCCGTATGGACCTCGCCGCCGAACGGGAGGCCATGCTCGAGCATGTGCGCCGACAGATTGACAAACGTTTCTACAACCTCAACTACCACGGCGTGAAATGGGACCAGATGGTTGACGCGTACAAGAAATTCCTGCCGCATATCAACAACAACTACGACTACGCCAACCTGCTGAGCGAACTGCTCGGCGAGCTCAACGTGTCGCACACCGGCGGCGGATACCGCTCAAGCGGCGACAGCGAACCCACCGCCAACCTCGGACTGCTCTACGACTGGACATACACCGGAAAAGGTCTGCGCGTCGACGAGGTGGTCGCCAAAGGACCGCTCGCGCACGCCAACTCGGAAGTGCGCCGCGGAACCATCGTCGAGAAAATCAACGGCAACGAAATCACGCCCGAGAACGACTACACACAACTGCTCAACGGACAAACCGGAAAGAAAACCCTCCTCTCGCTCTACAACCCCGCCAACGGAAACCGCTGGGAAGAAGTCGTGCTGCCCATCAGCAACGGCGCGATGAACAACCTGCTCTACGACCGCTGGGTGAAACACAACGCCCACCTCGTTGACAGCCTCTCCGGCGGACGCCTCGGATACGTCCACATCAAGTCGATGGGTGACGACAGTTACCGTGACGTGTACTCACAGGTGATGGGCAAATACTACCTCAAGGACGGTATCGTAATCGACATCCGCTTCAACGGCGGCGGACGCCTCCACGAAGACATAGAGGTGCTCTTCAGCGGAAAGAAATACTTCACCCAAGTGATCCGCGGACGTGAGGCCTGCGACATGCCCAGCCGACGCTGGAACAAGCCCTCCATCATGGTGCAATGCGAGGCATGCTACTCCAACGCCCACGGAACACCCTGGGTGTACAAGCACGGAAACCTCGGCAAACTCGTCGGTATGCCCGTGCCGGGAACGATGACCTCCGTCTCGTGGGAAACCCTGCAAGACCCCTCGCTTTACTTCGGTATCCCCATCATCGGCTATCGCCTGCCCGACGGCTCATATCTTGAAAACACCCAACTCGAACCCGACATCAAAGTGGCGCAAGACCCCGCCACCGTCGTGCTCGGAGAAGACCTGCAACTCAAAGCCGCCGTGCAGGAACTGCTCAAAGAAGTCCGATAAACCTCTCCATACGCTTCACTCCTCCGGCCCACAAGCACGCCGGAGGAGTGTCTTTGACTTAAAACACTTGAATTTGATATGTTAACCGAAATCATCGGCTACATCGCCTCGATATGCATGGTGCTCGGCTACCTGCCGCAAACCATTCAAACCATCCGCACACGCTCAACCGACGACATCGCCCTCGGCACATTCCTGCTCATGGCCATCGGAGCGCTCTTCTTCTGCATTCAGGGCTATCTGCTGGGCAACTGGCCGCTGTTCCTATGCAACCTCTGCACCACCGCAATGAGCACCATCATCTTCTCCATCAAGATGAAAAACGACTATTTCAGCCACAAAAAGCCGAAGTAGACATGGCCATGCGCCAACATCTGCCATAACCGGTTGATTCCACTGCGGTCAGATTGTTGACTGAAAAAAACGAACCGGTGCGGAGGCTGTCTCCACACCGGTTTTTGTGTCCCGATTGCCGGGGAAATGAATCAGTTGATCTGCCCGGCTTTGAAAAAGTAGGTCACCGAAACGTTCCAGAACCGGTTTTTGGCCACATTCTGGTCAAGCAGGCGCGTGCGCAGGGTCTCGCCGATGCTGAAGTTGTATCCGCCGGTGATTTGCACGCGGCGCCACAGTTCCATACCAACACCGAAGCGCAGCAGCACGCTCAGCGTCTTATAATCGCACGCCTTCTGGTTGTTTGCCACATTGAACGAGAACATCGGTCCGGCGTAGACCATCGGCTGAATCTTGTCTTCAAGCCCGCCCATGCGGTGCCACTTGAACTTGAGGTTGATGGGAATGTCGATGTTGTGCATCCACACGTTGGTGTTTCCCAGTCCGAGCGACGACCACGCCTTGTACTCGCCGAAGTGCACCTTGCTGCCACGCATGGAGTACAGCAGCGACGCGTCAAGGCTGAATCCGATGCCGGGAATGTTCATCTCACCGGTCAGACCCACACTGGGCGACAGTTTGCGGTCGACTTTTAGAATATCCGACTGCTTGAAATGGATCTCGTTGTAGATTCCGCCGGCGGTGATGCCCCAGCGGGTTTCGGTTTGCGCGCTCAGAACCGCGGGCACGAGGCCGGCAACAAAAGCAAGCAGTATAACGACGTATTTGCGGTACATAACGTAATTGGTTGCGAATCTATATAGGCGGCGAAATTACTACAATTTATCGGCCTGGGCAATTTTTTCACCACCTTTAACGAAAAACACGGCAACGCGCCGGAGGAATGTGTATCCTATTCAGTCCTCCACGTAAGTCAAACTCAATAAATAAACAGGAGAAACTTGAATACTCTGTTATTCCACTATCTGAAATCGCTGAACCAACAAACCGCTTGTTGCGATAAAACAACAGAATTATTAAAATACTGTTACATTTCCGATTTTTATTGAATTTATTTCTATTGAGACGTGATTTGCCATTATATTTGCTGCCGGATTGCCGGAATCAGGTAATAGTGAAACGCGATAGGGTACCGAACGGCTGTCCGTAAATCAAGCACACGGCTGCACTCCGAGACTCAAGGCCGTGTGCTATTTATAAACCTCAAACAACACCGACAGTGAAAAAGAACAAAGTGTACACTACTGTGATGTTGGCGGCCATGATTGCCGTCTTGAGCCTCGGGCTGACCGCCTGCGGCGACGACCCCGTCGCCAATCCGCAAGATTTGGTCGGCACTTGGGAATGCAGTATCTATCTCGGCGATCCAACCGGCAGGGCAAGTTATGTCCAATCGGCAGAATCGCTTTTACAGTTGCGCGCCGACGGCACCTTTGTGGCCGTGAACGCACTGAATTTCACCGCCGAATATGCAGCGGCGCATGGCGGCAGCACGTATTCGGCGAGCATAGAACACGGAAAATGGCACACCAAAGGCCAGAAGATTTACCTCATCGCGGTGGAATACGACCTCGATGACCGCGAGTATGACTTTGACGACGAGGTGGCACGCTATTCGCTCAACGGCAACACCCTCTCGCTCACCGCCACCGACGACGGCGTTTCGGTTCAACTGAAATACGCCAAAGTTGCCGACTCGCGCATAAACAAGTACTTATAAATTCAAGTAAATACTTTCCGCAATTCAGCCTCTCGGCCATAAACCGGCCGGGAGGCGATTTTTTGCGGTTCTGTGGGCGTTGAAGTTCAATTTCCGCCGGAGGGCTGGTTTTGTCCTCCGCCGACTGAGGCGCCGCCCACCACGTCGTTGTTGTCAATGGTCTTGTCGGTCTTCTTCACGTTGGCGCGCAAAGAGCCGAAACGGTAACTCACCGAGAGGGAGAACATTCGCTGAGTCCAACGGTTTGAGGAGAAACCGGTGTAGTCGCCTTGAACGTAATGCATTTTCATGCGGGAGTATTTACCTCCGAAGGGGTTTTGCGCCGAGATGGAGACGGTGAGGCGGTTCTCGCTCAGCCATGAGCGCTGGAGGCTGAGGCCGTGGAACCACACGTGGCCCATATAACTGTACAGTCCGTTCAGGTCGCCTCCCCATTTGCCCACGTTTGCGGTCAGGCGCAGTTTCCACGGCAGTTGCTGGGTGACTTGGGCGTAGAAGAACGAACTCCACCGGCCCAGGTCAAGGCCGAGGTCTGTGCTGTGATAGTCGTTGTAGCCCACGTTGCCGTTGACCATAAGTTGCGTTTTGTCGAACACTTGCCACTGCAGGAATCCGCTAAGGCCGTAGTATCGCTCCGAGAGGGCATTTCGATAGGTGGAGAAGGTGCGTTGCTTGTCGTCGATTCCGGTTACGGCGCATATACTGTTGTTGCTGAACGAGACTGACGGCGCGACGTTGAAGGTGAGTTTTGCCCCGATTTGCATGTAGGTGAGCGAGATGGAGTAGTTCCGGGCGCTTTCGAGGGCTGGGTTGCCGTAGTTGACGCTTTGCGGCGTTTCCACTACGGCGGGGTTGAGGTAGGAGATACCCGGCCGCCGAATGGCGGTGGCGAAACTGAGTTTGAGGCTTCGCGCGAAGGAGAATTGGTAGTTCAGGCTCGCGCTGGGCACCCAGTCGCTGATTGACTTGTGGAAATTCTGTTGCGACCCGTCGGGGAAACGTGCGGAGAGGTAACTGTACTCGTATCGCAGTCCGGCGCGGGCGGTGAGTTTCTGGTAGCGGTAGGTGTAGCTGAGGTAGGCTGCGGCCACTTGTGTGATGTGCCGGAAGCGTGAGTTGAAGTCGTGTGCGGCGTCGCCGGCGTAGGTCATAGTGGTGTTGCTGGTGTTGCGCCGGTTGATGTATTTCAGGCCGGTTTCGATGGTGTGTCTCAGTGCGAAGGGGCGTGTCCAGTCGAACTGGAAGGTGTGTTCCATGAAGCGTTCCCGTCCGTCTTGGTCGTATCCCGAGTAGTCCACTCCGATGGGCATCATGCCTTCGGGCGCGGTGAAGGAGGCTGTCATCTCGTTGGCGCTGCGTGAGGCGGAGATCATGTAACTGAGCGTGAGTGCCTCGCCTTTCCGCCGGGTGCGGTGCTGGTAGTCTGCCCGGCCGTTAAGGGAGTAGTAACTCTGGGTGGGTTGGTGTGTGATGGTGTTGTAGTGTTGCAGGGTGTCGGCGGCGCCGAGCAGGAGCATGTGTGAGTTCACGTCGGAGGCCATGTTGTAGTAGTATCCGCCGAAGGAGGCCGAGAGCAGGTTGAGCGTGTCGGGCTCGTAACTGAACTCGACGTTTCCGTAGTGGACGTTTCCGGTGAAGGTGGACTCGGAGTGTGAGGTTCGCTTGTTTCCGTTTTTGGTGAAGTTGAACTGCTCCTCTCCGATGACTTTCATGTTGTTTCCCTGGTGGTGGTATCCATAGTTGACGCTCGCCACGACGGGGCCGATTTGGGTGGTGACGTAGGCCGAGCCTCGCGGGTTGGCGTAGGTGTCGATACCTGCGGTGACGGTTCCGGTGACGCCTTTGATGGAGTTGCCCTCAATCATGACGATGTTCAGGATCGCTCCCACGCCCTCGGCGTCGTATTTGGCTCCGGGTTCGGTGATGACCTCGATGCGCTTAATCATGTTTGCCGGAATGGCTTTGAGCACGTCCTTGGCGTTGGACGACAGGCTCGGGTCGGGGTGGCCGTTCTTGTAGATTTTGAAATTCGACGCTCCGCGGATGGTGATGTTGTCTTGCCCGTCGACAGCCACGAGGGGCACTTTGCGGAGCATTTCCAGGGCGGTGTTGGTCCGCGAGTCGGCGTCGGCCTGCACGTCGTAGGCGAGACGGTCGATATCGGTTTTTATCAGCGGTCGGATGGCCTTTACCTCGATTTCACTCAGATGTTGGAAGATGGTGTCGCTGAGCAGGGAGTCGACTTCGGCGGCGGTGGGTTCGCCGGTTTGCTGGCCATAGCCGGCAAGGCTCGTGAGCAGAAGCAGCAGGTAAACGATTTTTCTCATAGTAGTTAGGATTTACACCCGTTAGATGCCCTTATGGCGCGAAAAGTTTCAGAACAGATGTTAAAAAATCATAATTCAAGCGTAAGTTCCACAGGGCAGTGGTCGGAGCCGAAGATTTCGCTGTGAATCTCGGCGCCACGCAGGCGGTCGGACAGGCGTTGTGATGAGAGGAAGTAGTCGATACGCCATCCGGCATTCTTCTCTCGGGCGCGGAAGCGGTAACTCCACCAGGAGTAAGCCTCGGCGCGGTCGGGGTAGAAGTGCCGGAAAGTGTCGACAAAGCCGGCTTCGAGCAGGTGGGAGAAACAGGCACGTTCCTGGTCGGTGAATCCGGCGTTTTGGCGGTTTGACTTCGGGTTTTTCAGGTCGATTTCCTGGTGTGCCACGTTCAGGTCGCCGCACACGATGACGGGTTTCTTCGCGTCGAGGCGTTGCAGATATGCGGTAAAGTCCGCTTCCCAGCGCATGCGGTAATCGAGGCGGCGCAGTCCGTCCTGACTGTTGGGCGTGTACACCGTGACGAGGAAGAAGTCCGGCATTTCGAGTGTGATCACGCGTCCCTCGTGG
>CACYCT010000169.1 GCA_902772965.1 uncultured Bacteroidales bacterium
CAGGCCTACACCCCGATGACCATCCGCTTCTTCATCCTCCAGGCGCATTACCGCGGAACGGTGGACTTCAGCAACGAGGCCCTGCAAGCGGCCGAAAAAGCGCTTGAGCGCATGCTCGACGGCTACCACCGCCTGCTCGCGCTCAAACCCGCCGCGCAGTCGAGCGTGAAACCGGAAGACTACGCCGCCCGCTGTGCCGAGGCGATGAACGACGACCTGAACACGCCCATGGTGATCGCCGCCCTGTTCGACGCGTGCAAGGTTATCAACCAGGCCAACGACGGTAACGCCACGCTGAGCCAAGCCGACATCGACGCGTTGCGCGACGTGTTCGACACCTACCTGTTCGACGTGCTCGGCATTCGCGACGACAGCGCCGGAACAGCCGACGGAGTCGACCTCACGCCCTACAACAAAGCCGTGGAACTCCTGCTCGAACTGCGCCGCAAGGCCAAGGCCGACAAAGACTGGGCCACCAGTGACCTCATCCGCGACCGCCTCGCCGAAGCCGGATTTGACGTAAAAGACACCAAAGACGGTGTGGAATGGAAGGTGAAGTGACCGCGACACAGCCGCTGGTGACCGTGATTGTTCCCATTTATAATGTGGAACCTTACCTGCCGCTATGCCTCGACAGCATTGTGGCCCAGACCCATACGCGGCTTGAAGTCCTGCTCGTTGACGATGGCAGCACCGACGGAAGCGCCGCCATCGCCAACGACTATGCGGCGCGAGACTCGCGCATGCACGTGGTTCATCAACCCAACGCCGGCCTCAGCGCCGCGCGCAACATCGGCCTCCGGCTTGCTACCGGGCAATACATCACGATGGTGGACAGCGACGACTGCATCGCGCCCACCTTTGTGCAAACCCTGCTCGAGACCCTCGTGCGCCACCAGGCCGACATCGCCGTGGCGGCGTGGACGCGGTTTGAGGAAACCCCGCCGGCGTTCCAGCGCAGCCGGGGCGAGGTGGAGGTGTACACGTCCGACGAGGCCATAAACGACGTGTTCTATCAGCGCCGGATCACCAACTCGGCCTGCTCGCGGCTGTTTAAAGCGTCGTTGTTCAACAACTTGCGCTTCCCCGAGGGAATGCTCTACGAAGACCTTGCCGTGGTCTATCCCCTGCTGCGGCGCGCGAATCGGGTGGCGTTCCACCCCGATGTGGCCTATTTTTACCGTCGGCGCGCGTCGAGTATCCTCGGGCATTTCACACCCGAGCGCGTGCATGTGCTCGATATCCTTGAGCGTCTTGAGGTTCAGGTGGCCGCCGAGGCGCCGCAGTTCCTGCCGGCGGTGCGGAGCCGTTGCCTGAGCGCGTATTTCAACATCTATCTGCTTTGCTGCGACAAGCCGGAGTACGCCCCGGTGGCGCGGCGTTGCTGGCAGGGCATATGCCGACTGCGCCGTTCGTGCCTGTTAGACAGCCAGATCCGGCTCAAAAACCGCGCCGGAATCCTGATGTCACTGCCCGGGCGGTGGAGCGTGAGACTCGCAAAGAGAATCCTCAATTAAGTCTGTTATGAGAACGTTTCTGCTTCATCTCCGCAACGCGCTGATTTTCTTTTTCGTATCCACCGTTTTGATGACGATAGCCCTGCGGTGGGTGCCTGTGTACATGACCCCGCTGATGATTATCCGCTGTGTGGAGCACCTTGCCGAGGGCGACCTGCCGAGGATGCACCATCAATGGGTGCCGCTGACCGAGATTTCCCGCCACGCTCCCCAAGCCGTTATGGCCAGCGAGGATAACCTGTTTCTGCAGCATAACGGTTTTGATTTCGAGCAGATTTCCAACGCCATCGCCGAGGAGCGCCGAACCGGCCGCCGCCGCGGAGCAAGCACCATCAGTCAGCAAACGGCCAAAAACGTGTTCCTTTGGAATGGCGGCGGCTGGGTGAGAAAAGGCTTCGAGGTGTATTTCACATTTCTGATTGAGCACATTTGGGGCAAGCAGCGCATTATGGAAGTGTATCTGAACTCGATTGAGACCGGCGACGGCATTTATGGCGTAGAGGCTGTGGCGCGGATCAACTTCGGTAAGCCGGCCTCGAAACTCACCGCGGGCGAGTCGGCCCTGATTGCCGCCACATTGCCCAGCCCGCTCAAGCGCGACAGCGCCAATCCCACCAAATACCTGAACAAACGTCGCCGCCAGATTGTTGACCTGATGGGGAAAATCGAAACCTTCCCCATGCCCGAGGCGGCAGAGTGAAAGAACACAGCGACAAGGAAGCCGGTGCAAAACCTCTATCGAGGTAGTTCCACATACCTGCCACCCAACCCCACTTAGGCGTTCACTCGCTGAGGCTCGCTCCGCCAAAGTGGGGCTAAAAAAATTGAACCTCTATCGAGGTGAAACGCTACACATATTTGCTTGGAATACAGATATATCCGGCATGACTTTTAGTGTATCAGACACACTCCTCAGGCGCTAATGTTGGGTCGAGTGGCAATGCCTTCGGCACCGCGCACCACCGCTGACGCGGTGACTTGCGCTTTGCCATCTCCCCGAGC
>CACYCT010000170.1 GCA_902772965.1 uncultured Bacteroidales bacterium
AAGAACAATAACTTTCGATATTTTGCCAATACATAAAGGTAATAAGAAAAAAGATATCTACTTTGATATAACAGATTTCTTTAATGGAGTTCATGTCCCTTTTACAGGAAATGTACATGATTACGCAGAAAGTAAGATTAGAGACATTTATAGAAAAAACAATAAATAAAAAGATATTTATTATCTTTGTTTGCTGACACCATAACTCACCAAAATCACGTTTACAATTTATGGCACTACCTATCAACATAACAGACTTGCTGAATAAGCAGAAGATTGAGTCCAACCGCATCGAGTTCAAGAAAGGTTGGAACCCGGAGAACATTTACCACAGTATCTGCGCATTCGCCACCTGACTTCGACGACATGGGCGGCTGCGGCAACACCGTCATCCTCAATGACCCAAAGAATGGCACTCAAGGTGGCACCCAAGATGTCCCTCAAGATGTCCCTCAAGGCATTGAGTTTGACCAATGGATTGAGGAACAGATAAGGAAGAATCCTAAGATAACTACTGCCGAATTAGCCGAAATGAGTGGCAGAACGTCCAAAACCATAAAACGCCACTTGGCCAAAATGGAACACATCCAATTCGTCGGAAGCGGCTACAGTGGCCACTGGGAAATCAAAAACTGATGACTCACAAGGACTCGCATGTGTAGTTCGGTGTTGCGGGAATAAACGCCGGAGGTGCGGACACCGTCTACGCCACTTAAACAAGAACTACCCACACATAAAACGTTTACAGAACTCCATTTTTTTACTATCTTTTTCACTATGGATTTCCTTGTTCGGGCGAATTGTGTTAACTTTGCGCTCTGATTAACCCTCTGACACCAATACCGACCTCTATGACCACCCGACCTCGCATACTGATAGTGTACACCGGTGGCACCATCGGAATGATTGAGCACCCCGTCACGCACACGCTCCAGCCCTTCGACTTCAGCCACCTGATGGACAACGTGCCTAAAATCAAGAAACTCGATTACGTTATCGACAACATCCAGTTCGACCCGCCTATCGACAGTTCCAACATGAGCCCCAAGCACTGGGAAGAAATCGCGCGCGCCATCGAGCAACACTATGATGCCTACCACGGCTTCGTCATTCTTCACGGCACCGACACGATGGCCTACACCGCGTCGGCACTGAGTTTTATGCTCGAAAACCTGCATAAACCGGTGATTATCACCGGTTCGCAACTACCCATCGGCGAGGTGCGCACCGACGGCGAGGAAAATCTGATCACCGCCCTGCAAGTGGCCGCCGCGGTTGACGAGTCGGGCGAGCCGATGGTGCGCGAGGTGGCGATTCTGTTCAACAACTCCCTCTGGCGCGGCAACCGCGCCACCAAGATGAGCGCCGACAACTTCAACGCATTCTACAGTTACAATTACCCCACCCTGGCCAACATCGGCCTCGGCATCTCCTTCGACACCGACGCGCTGCTGCGCTCGCCGATGAAACGCCCCCTCAAGGTGCATTACACCATGGACCCCGCCGTGATGTTCATAGACATTTTCCCCGGCATCACCGAGGCCACACTCAGCCACCAGCTGAACACCCCGGGCGTGAAAGGAATCGTGCTCCGCACCTTCGGTGCCGGAAACGCGCCCAGCGAGCCCTGGTTCATCAATCAGATTCAGCAGGCCGCGGCACGGGGACTGATTGTGCTCAACGTTACCCAATGCGTCAACGGCGGCGTGAACGACACGCTTTACGAAACCGGAAACACGCTCACCTGCGCCGGAGCCATCAGCGGACACGACATCACCAGCGAGGCCGCCATAACCAAACTGATGTACCTGTTCGGCCTCGGACTCGACACCGAAACCGTCAAACAATATCTCAACTGCGCGCTCTGCGGAGAGGTAACCGTTTAACACCACCGGCATGAACCCGATTGCGATGGCCGATCTGCGCTGGAAAGCCGCGCTCGTCGGCTGGGGCGTGATGATGGCCCTGCTCGCCGCAATGTGGTGGAACGGCAAGCAGATCCGACAGTCGCAACCGCGCATGGACGACTCTCTCATTCAGGCCGTCACCACCATAACCCTGCCGCACGACCGCCCCGACACTCTGCTCCGATACAACGGCTTTGACGTGCACTTCAACCCCTCGACCCACCTGCCCAACTACGTTGCATACGAACTCACTGCCGCCGAGGCGCGCGGCACACTTGAGCGAGAGGGAAAATTCCACACCGACCCGCGCGTGCGTTCGTGCGCCACGCCGACCGACTACGCACAGTCGGGCTACGACCGCGGCCATCTCGTGCCCGCCGGCGACTTGCGTTTCGACACCGCCGCAATGCGCAACTCTTTTGTAATGACCAACATCGTTCCCCAATCGTCGCGCCTGAACGAAGGTGGCTGGGCCCGATTGGAAGAGAAAATCCGCGAATGGGCTCTGCGCGATGAGGCTCTGCTTGTGATGGCCGGACCTGTCGTGACGGCTCACGCGCAAAGAATCGGATCAACGGGCGTTGCCGTGCCGGAGCGGTTTTTCAAAGTCGTTGTGGCCCATCACCGTGTTCCACCGCGGGCGATAGCCTTTGTGTACGACAATGCCGAGAGCGACGGCAATCTGGCGGACTATGCCGTGCCGGTCGACTCGCTTGAGCGCTTGGCCGGAATCCGCCTTTTCGACGGTCTGCCCGCCCCGGTGGCCCACGCCCTGCGCGGAGAACCCAACCTCCCGCGCTGGCTGGAATAGGATTTCCTCAGCCACATTTTACCGAAACTTCAAGAACCAATGCCGCTGCTCCCCGATAACACCTCTGCGGCGAAAGTGCAAAGTCCGCAAACGGGGGTCACAGAGGCTCCAAAGTGGTGATAATGCGCAGGATGTGCAGCGCGCGCTCGACCGATTTCACCGGCGTGATCACGAACGAACGCTGCTGCTCGCGCTGACGCATGCGCGTTATCTGCGGATTGTTTTGGGCGAAGTGGAGAATCCGCCCGAACGACGGCGACTGATAGTAGGCCGAGTTCTCCTCACCTACAAAATAGAGATACATCGACCCCATTTTCAGGTTGATGCGCACAATGCCGAGTTGACGCGCCAGTTGACGCAGGGGAACAATCTTGATCAGTTCCTCGGCCACATGCGGCAGCGGACCGAAGCGGTCAACCATGTGCTGCTTAAACACATCGACCTGACTTTCCGAGCGCAGGCTGTCGAGTTCGCGGTAAAGCGTGATTCGCTCATTCTCCTGGGGAACATAGTCGTAGGGGAACATCAGTTCAAGGTCGGTGTCAACGGTGCAGTCGGGGGCGAACTCGTCGTTGGCCGCATCTGTGGTGCCCAAATCGGGAAGTTGGTCGGCAAACTCCTCGGCACGCAATTCCGTAACAGCCTCACGGAGAATTTTCTGATAAGTTTCGTATCCAAGGTCGGCGATGAATCCACTCTGCTCCGCGCCGAGGAGGTTACCCGCCCCGCGGATGTCAAGGTCTTGCATGGCGATGTGGATTCCGGCGCCGAGGTCCGAGAAACTCTCAATGGCCTGCAGGCGGCGTCGGGCGGTGGTTGTCAGGGGTTTTCCGGCGGGAACGAGCAGGTAGCAGAACGCCTTCCGGCTGCTTCGCCCCACACGCCCGCGGAGTTGGTGCAAGTCGCTCAACCCGTAATTATGCGCGTTGTTGATGATGATGGTGTTCACGTTGGGCATATCGATTCCGCTCTCGATGATGGTGGTCGACAGGAGCACGTCGTAGTCGTGGTTGGCGAAGTCGATGATGATTTGCTCCATTTTCTCGGGCGGCATCTGGCCGTGTGCGACAACGGTGCGCGCGTCGGGAACAACACGGTTCACAAGGTGCTGCAGGTTATACAGTTGCTCAATCCGGTTGTTGACGAAAAACACCTGGCCGTTGCGCGAGAGTTCGAAGTTGATGGCTTCGGCGACAACTTGGTCGTCGAGGGCGGAAACTTGGGTTAGAATGGGGTACCGGTTGGGCGGAGGGGTGTTGATCGCGCTCAGGTCGCGTGCGCCCATAAGCGAGAACTGCAGCGTTCGCGGAATGGGTGTGGCGCTCATGGTGAGCGTGTCGACGTTCACGCGGAGCTGCTTGAGTTTCTCCTTCGTGGCCACGCCGAATTTCTGCTCCTCGTCAATCACGAGCAGGCCGAGGTCGTGGAACTTGACCGATTTGCCGACGATTTTGTGTGTTCCGATGATGATATCAATTTTCCCGTCGGCGAGATCAGCGAGTATTTGCTTTATTTCCTTTGGTTTGCGCGCCCGGCTGAGGTAGTCGACCCGCACGGGGAAGTCACGCAGACGGTCGGTGAAGGTGTTGAAGTGCTGGAAGGCGAGCACGGTTGTGGGCACGAGCACGGCCGTCTGCTTGCCGTCGGTGGCGGCTTTGAAGGCGGCCCGGATGGCGATTTCGGTTTTTCCGAATCCCACGTCGCCGCAAATGAGCCGGTCCATGGGCTGGTTGCGCTCCATGTCGGCCTTTACGGCCTGCGTGGCGCGGAGTTGGTCGGGCGTGTCCTCGTAAATGAACGAGGCCTCGAGTTCCTGCTGAAGGTATCCGTCGGGCGAGAAGGCGAATCCCTGCTCCTGACGGCGCTGGGCGTAAAGCCGGATCAGGTCGCGCGCGATGTCCTTCAGGCGGCTCTTGGTGCGCGACTTGAGCCGTGCCCACGCGCCCGAGCCGAGTTTGTGCAGCCGGGGCTGCTCGCCCTCGCGACCTTTGTACTTGGCGAGTTTGTGCAACCCGTGGATGGACACAAAAACGGTGTCGCCCCCGAGGTAGGTGAGTTTGATCATCTCGTGCATCGTGCCGTTGACGGGCATACGCACCAAACCGCCGAATTTTCCGATACCGTGGTCCTCGTGAACGATGAAGTCGCCGATCTCAATCTGGTTGAGTTCCCGCAGCGACAACGCGAGTTTACCGCTTCGGGCACGCTCGCTTTTGAGGTTGTACTTGTGGAAGCGGTCGAAAATCTGGTGGTCGGTGAACACGCAGAGGCGGTTGTCGTGGTCCACGAAACCCTCGTGAAGTGTCCGGTTGACAGGTTGGAACGCGATCTGGTCGCCGCGGTCGGCAAAGATTACCCGCAACCGCTCGATCTGCTTCGGGTTATCGCTCAGGATAAAGAGTTGATAGTCTCGGTTAAGGAACTCGGTGAGCGAGGTGCTGATCAGGTCAAAGTTCTTGTGGTAGATTCCCTGCGGGGCGCAGTGGAGGGTGAGCGTGTCGTGTTCCGCGGCGGTGGTGACTGTTTGCCCGGTGGAGTAGTCGAGCCGCCTCATCTTGTAGAAAACGTCCTCAAAGTGGTCGGGGTCAATCACCTTGTCCATCGCGTTGAGGTCACCCTCAGCGGCGATGACCGCGCTGCCGGCGATTTTCGACTTGGCGATTTCACGAATACGGGTAACGAGCCACGCCGCGTCGTGACACACCAGCACCGTGGCCGGCTGAATGTAGTCGAGCAGCGAAGTGCCGGTCGAGGTCTGGCTGCCGTTGTTGCCCACAATGCCGATCGCCTCAACAGAAACCTCACTCAACTGGGTCTCAACATTAAACGTGCGGATCGAATCAATCTCGTCGCCGAAAAAGTCAATGCGGTAAGGCATCTCGTTGCTGAACGAGAACACGTCGACAATCGAGCCGCGCACGGCGAATTGCCCGGGCTCGTACACATAGTCAACCCGGGAGAACCCGAGTTCGCCCAACCGGTTGGCCAAGTCGGTGATGTCCTGCGTGTCACCGCGCGAGAGTTCAACCGTGGTTTGCTCAATCGTCTCGCGCGAGGCCACCTGTTCGGCCAGCGCCTCCGGGAAAGTGACCACCCACCGCGGAGCGTGCCGCGCGTACCAGCGGTTGAGCACCTCGGTGCGCAGAATCTCGTTCGGCGCGTCGATTTGTCCGTATTTGATGTCGCGCTTGTAACCCGACGGGAACACGAGCACGTCTTGCTCCGACATCAGTTGCGCAAGGTCGTGATAAAGGTATCCGGCCTCGTCAAGGTCGTTTGCCACGACAAGATAAGGTTGTTTCCGCTTGGGCAATCCGGCGAGAGCCATTGCCACGGCAGAACCCGCCAGCCCCGCCATGGCCGCCACACGCGCGCCGCCGCGGCCGAGCAGGTCTTTTACGGCCGCGCTCCGCTCCGATGTCCAAAACAGTTTGCTGAGTTCAGAAATTTCCACAAAAATCGAAAATTTGCCGCAAAGGTAGCGAATTATTCCCGACCGGCGTGCCGCCACAAGGTTAAAACGTGTTTCCCGCAACGCGCCACACCCCGGGATATACAAGCCGGGCTCAGTATCGGCCTTCTGTCCTTGACCACGACATCCGGCGGAAGACACAAAGACAAACCGCAGAAAGTCTCAATCCATCTGCAATCGGCCTACTGCACTGTTATTCAGCCTTGTTACTCAAGAATACGAATGTCTTTGCCGTCAGGTATTTCCCTGATGTTGTCGTGGTATCGGCGGAAGCGGGCCTTGTAGTCGTACAGGTCGCCGTAACCGATGGTGCGTTTCTTTCCGTCTTCGGCCGTGATGGTGAATCGGAGTCCGGAGTCGCAAAAATCGAAGAGCACATTGTTGAAATACTCCTCATTTGACGCGAAGGGGTCAAAGAGGTAGACCTGCTTCAGGCCTGTGCAGAAGTCAAACGAGCCGAAGCCGGTTTCTTTCAGTGATTTTGGCAGGGTGATTTCGGTCAGCGAGCGGCAAGAGTAAAACGCGTGTTTACTTATATATATAATGCTGTTTCCGAGGTCGAGTGTGGCAAGGTTGTAGCAGTTGTTGAAAGCCGACTGTCCGATTTCCTTCACCGACGTCATCTTGAGCGAGGTGAGGCTTTGGTTGCTGTAGAAAGCCAGCGGGGCGATGTATTCCACGGTTTCCGGCACCGTAAAGTCGCCCACATTCAGATTGATCGGCGCGCCGATGAGGTGTTTCATATCGAACGTGTAGAGCACGCCGTCAACGAGTTTGAAGTTCTTGCTTCCGGGCGGAAGGTTGATGTTTTTCAGTTTCTTGCAACTGGCGAATGGGCTTGACGCGATTTCCTCGAGTGAGGCGGGCAGGTTGAGCGTTTCCAGGTTTGGGCAGTAGTTAAACACTTCCTGTCCAAGTTTTTTCACACCCTCGGGCAGTGTTATCGCTTTGAGTGCCTCGCATCCGGCGAAGACGTTGTTGCCCAGCGTGGTGAGATTTTCCGGCAGGCTGATGCTTTCAAGGTTTTTGGAGTATGCGAAGCAGTATCCGCCTAAAGAACTGACGTTTTCCGGCAATGTGATTTCTTTCAGTCCTGATCCGGAGAACGCCGAGCCGCCGATTTGGGTAATGCCCTGCGGCAGGTCGATGTGCTCGAGGGCGGTGCATTCCTGGAACACACGGTCTTGCAGCACAGTCAGTTGAGAAGGAAGTTTCACGGAGGACAGTTTCTGACAGTTCTCAAAGGCGGCCGAGCCGATGTCGAGTGTGGCCTCGGGCAGGGTGAGTGAGGAGATTCCCGTTCTGCAGAACGCGAACATTCCGATGGTTGTCAGCGTGGGCGGGAATTGGATTTCGGTCACGCCCTCGTTTCCGAAGAAGCCCCATGAGTCCACTTTTGTGACGATATAGGTTTTTCCGTCGTGCTTCACCGATTGGGGAATCACGAGTTTCCCCTTGCGCTTGGTGTCGTTGCTGTGGAGTTTCTCCACCGACACCGAAGTCTCGTCGAGGATGGTGTATTTCATTCCGTTGAGAACGAACTCATTCCCGGCCAGAGCGGCTTGACTGAGCAGGAGTGACATCATAAGGAGGAACAGTTTACGCATGATTTATGGTGATTAGTATTGTGAGTAGGTGCAAAGGTAATACTTTTTTGATTTATATCAAGAGCCGAGCGGAAATATATTGATTCTCAAGCGGATTTTTTGCCTTCCAGCCTTAAGAATGGGCGAAAAACGTGACAAAAGAACCGTCCCCCTGTCACGTTTTTGCCTTTCTGGTTCCCGGGAATAGGCAGAAAAACGTGACAAAAGAACCGTCCCCTTGTCACGTTTTTGCTTGCGGGTTACGCAAAGGAACTGGTTTTGCCGGTTTCGGCCGGTGTCAGTCCTCGAAGTTGAACAGCGTGTCGAATCCTGTGAGGCGGAACACGTCCATGATGTCGTCGTTGACGTGCCGGAGTGTCATCTGATGTCCGCTCGACTTCACATGCTTGAGCAGGCTGAGCAGGATGCGCAGTCCGCTGGAGGCAATATAGTCGAGTTTGGCGCATTCGATAACGAGGTCTTTATCGTTTGTTTGACGCAGGGGGGCGAGTGTTTGCTCGGCTTCGGCGGCGGCGGCGGTGTTGAACTCGCCTTCGAGGGTGCAGAGCAGAATGTTGTCAAGGGTTTCGATGGTGGTTGTCATATGGATTATGATTTGATTGATTTCTTGAGGGTTAACACGTTTTTGTGTCCGATACGCTCGTAGTTGATGGAGTCCATCATTTGCCTCACCAGGAGTATTCCAAGTCCGCCGATGGGTCGGTCTTCGGCCGAGAGGGTGGTGTCGGCGGCTGCCACTTGCGTGGGGTCGAAGGCAACACCGGTGTCGCTGATGACGATGGTGAGTGTCTCGTTGTCGGCGCGGGTATCGATGGTGATTGTTCCGATTTCATCGTTGGGGTAGGCGTAGTTGATGATGTTCACGACGGCTTCCTCGACGGCGAGTTTCAGTCGGGCGGTGTCGCGTTTGGGCATGTTCAGCCGACTTGCCACAGAGTTGATGAACTCGTTGATCGTGTCGACTTGCGCGATGTCGTTCTCGATGGTGATGCTGTCGTTCAAAATGAGTTGCGCGTCGGTTACGGGCGTGTATCTGAACACGAGCATGGTGAGGTCGTCGGCTTGCGTGGTTCCCTCGCTGTGTTGCTCCACGGCTTGCCGGGCGGCTTGGAGCACTTGTTCGATTGAGGGCTGGCTGAGTGCCTCAAGCGTGTTGATAACGGCTTTCAGGCCGAGCAGGCACCGGTCGGTGTTTTGTGCCTCGGTCAGTCCGTCGGTGTAGAGGAAGAGCATCTCGCCGGCGTGGAGGGTGGTTTCCTGTTGCTGGTATTCGAAGTCGTCGATAACGCCCAGCGGCATGTTGGGTATCACCTTGAGCGGAGCCACGTTGCCGGAAGGGTAAATCATCAGCGGCGGGTTGTGTCCGGCGTTGCAGTATCGCAACCGGCCCGTGGGCAGGTCGAGGATGCCGAGCAGGAAAGTGACAAACATGTTCGTCTCATTCCCTTTGCATGCTGACAGGTTGAGCGCGCTCATGATTTGCGCAGGACTGTTAGAGCGCTCGGCGGCCATTTGGAACATGGTGTGCATCACGGCCGTTAGCAATGCCGAAGGCACGCCTTTTCCGCTCACGTCGCCGATACAGAAAAAGAGTTTCTCGTCGCGGATATAGCAGTCGTAGAGGTCTCCGCCCACTTCTTTGGCGGGCACGAGCACGCCTCCGATGTCGAGGTCGTGGCGTTGCAGGCTATCGGTTTGCGGCTGCATTTGCATCTGTATCCGCCGGGCGACGTTGAGTTCGGAGTCGATCCGCTGCTTGTCCATTTCCACACGTTGGTATTTCCGCCGCGCTTGAAACACACGGTAGACTACTACAGACAGCAACGCCAGTCCTACCAACATGAGCAGAATCATTCTCATCCTCATGCGGTTTTGCTTGCCATACAATTCGTCGTCGTAGTACACCACCCCCACTTGCCAGTGCGGTTTACCCCGCATATTGGCGTAGTAGACGCGTGCTTTGCGTTTAGTGGCGGTGTCGCGGAATTTGATGATGGTTGTCCGCAGGTCGCGCGACATGTAGCGTTCAACGGTGGAGTCGTTAATCAGCCGGGTCACTTGCTTGACGCTCTCCGGCGAGATACTGTCGGGATGGGGGCCGGCGATGAATTGCCCGCCATCGGTGAGGAACACGTTGAACGATGATGGGAAGTGGTGGCGTTCGTTGAGGATTTTCCCCATCCAGTCAAGTTCGAGGTCTGTTCCGATTACGCCCACGATCTGCTCGCGCGTGTCGTTCAGAGGTATGGCGAACGAGGTGACCCATTTGTCGATGTCGTCGTCGATGTAAGGGTCGGTCCATGTGGCGGTGTCGCCCTTGATACCGATTTGGTAAAACGAACTTCGGGTGTAGTCGTGGCTCGGCCCGCCTATTTGAAAAGTGTGTAGCGTGCCGCTGTCGGTTCGTTGTGTGCAGGGTTCAAACCAATAGCCCTTGTCGGGGTAATAGTTCGGTTTGAACGCGATGAAGGCGCCTACCACGTCGTTGCCGGCATCCACCATCCGCTCGGTGAGCAGGAACATCGAGTCGGGTTGGTTGAGGTTCATTCGCGCGTACCATTCGAAGTCGTAGACGGTGTTTTCGGCCTCATTGAGGATGCTCTTCACAAGCAGGGCTTTGACGGTGAGTTCGTTCAGGGCATATTGTTCAAGTTGTTCATCGAGCAGCTGTTGTGAGTGCCGGAACTGCAGAGCCGATATGAGTTCCAACAGTACGGCCACAAACACGACCAGCGCGATGCCGGAGTGGTCGCGCAGGTATCGGGATAACTTGAACAACTGCTCTTTCATTGTTCCGGTTTTGGTTTGAGTTCAAACTTGATGCGGCCGGCCATGTGGATGGCTACGATGAGGATAATCTCTATCAGATATGCGATCAGGTAACTGTACCAGATTGCCTGTGGCGCGTACCGGGCCGTGAGCCACATCACGGGAATGACCGTGAGCGAGAGGAGGAAGGAGATGAACAGGGCCATGCGGTGGTGGCTGTAGAGTTTGTAGACAATCATAATCAAGTAGATGTAGCAGAACGGCACAAACGAGAGCGCGAAGATGCGCAACGCGTAGGAGCCTTCGTTGATCATCTCGGCCGTGTCGGCTCCGAAGAGGCTTACCACGACTTGGGGGTCAATCCAGACGACGACGCATGTCACGGCCATGGCGACGGTGATAAACCGGAATCCCTTTCGGATCACTTGGCGCAGGGCGTTGTTGTCACCAGCACCGGCCTGTATCGCGCCGAGCGACTGCAGGGTGAGGCAGGTGCCGACAAGGAACAGGTTGTACACTTGCAGCAGGTTCATGCACACGGCGAAGGCGAAGATACCGGTTCGCCCGAGAATGTCGAGCACGATGGTGTTGGCCGAGAGCAGGAGCAGGGTCAGGCAAATGGAGGCGACAGCAAGTGGGGCGCCCTGGTTGATGATGCGCTTGATGGAATCGAGGACGTTTCCGGTATGGAAAGTGAGGCGCAGGCTCCGGTGATTCCGCCAGTGGGTGAGCAAGATGGCGATTCCGATGAGGTGTCCGGCTACGGTTGCGGCCGATGAGCCGGCGATGCCCCAGTCGAAGAATTTGATAAACACGATGTCGAGCAGCAGGTTAGCCATATTGTCGACAATCACGGCCACCGACACCAGATGCGGCTGCCGGTCGGCTCCCACCATGGTGGACAACCCCCACAGGAGGATATAGGCGGGGGTTCCTATGAGGAGCACGCGCATATAATCGTACGCGAGCGGGAAAATATGCTCGTTGTCGCATAGGGTCCGGGCGATAGGTTGCGCGTACATGACTCCGCCCACGATGGAGATTATCACGCTCAGTCCCACGCTGAGCGTGAGCGCGCGGGAGAACAGCGTGCTTGCCTGCTCGGTGTCGTTCTTGCCGACGCAGTAGGCCACAAGCATGCCCGTTCCGGAGTTGACGAGCAGGTTGAGTGTGAAGATGAACTGGATGATGGGTTGCGACAGGTTGATGGCGCTCACGCCGTCGGCACTGATAAGATGACCCACGATGATGCCGTCAACCACGTTGCCCAAACAGCCTGAAAGGGCAACGAGGATGAACGACAGCAGGTAGGAGTAGAATTGTTTGTTGATGTCCATTGCGCGGGGTTGTTACTCAAAGAATCCGAAACCTCCGATGGCGGCGAGCATGCGCTCGACGTAGTCCCACGACGTGGGCGACCACGCGAAGTCGAGGCGGTAGAGCACCTGTGTGGTGTAGTCGTTGTCGCGCGTGACGTCGGTGGTTCGCCGGCCGTGTGCCATGTCCTGGTAGGCGAGCAGGGCCGAGAGTTGTTTGGCTTTCGCGGGGTCGTTTCCGGCCTCGTCGAGGACGTTCTGGAAGTCTTCCTGCTCAACGAAGCGGATTCCCTCGCCGACGGTGGTCAGGCCGGTGAGCACGTCGCCGAGCAACTGGCTGTGGATGTTGTACGGGTGGAAGACGGTGCACTTGTCGGGCGTGGTTGCCAACAGGGTAATCGCGCGCGCCACCTCGTTGATGGGTGAGAACTCGACACGCGTGTTGCGCATCGCGTGCGGGCAGCAGCCGAGCATGTTGTACACGCGGATACGTCCCATGAACGAGTTGGTGGCGAAGTTGGCCTGGAACTCGCCGTCGGTTGAGCGGGCGGCGAGGTTGCCCACACGCATGATTTTGGCACGCAGTCCGTGCAGGGCCACACCGTCGAGAATCAGCCGCTCGGCCATGTATTTCGAGTAGATGTACTTGTTGCCGAGGTATTGGCCCATATAAAGTCGCTGCTCTGTGAAGACATCATCGCGAGGCTCGTCGATCCATAGTCCGCGCGTGCTGGCGGTGGAAATGTGCACAAGGCGCGCTCCGGTTCGGATACAGTACTCGGCGCAACGGCGCGCTCCGCCGATGTTGACGTCCTCGATTTCGGTGCCTTCGCTGAAGTGTTTCACGATGGCGGCGCAGTTGAAGATGGTGTCAACCTTGAGGTCTTCGGGCAGGTCTTGGGTGACGTCGCCGGTGATCACGTGCAGGCGTGTTCCGAAGAGGGTCTTGAAAGAATCGGAGAAGTAGTAGAACAGGAGGGTGCGGAGGCGGTTTTCGGCCTTTTCGGCGGTTTTGGCGCGCACGAGGCAGTAGATGTTCGGCGCGTCGGAGTCGATGAGTTCGCGCAGGATGTGGATGCCGAGGAATCCGGTTGCTCCGGTAACGAGCACGTTTCCGAGGGTTCCGCGCTCTCCGGCACGGAATGTGTCGAGTTTGTTCTGCTTTAGCAGCAGGTCGATGGCGGTGTAGTCGAAGTGGCTGGCGTCGTCTTCCGCCGCGGCGGTGTCTTCGCCGGTAATCAGCCGGGCGAGTTGACGCGGGGTCGGGTTGGCAAACACGTCGCCGTAGGCCACGTGCAGTCCGGCCTTGTCGGCTTCGATGATGATTTGTGTGACCGAGAGCGAAGTTCCGCCGAGGTCGAAGAAGTTGTCGGTCGCTCCCACGCGGTCGAGTTGCAGGATGGCTCCGAAGATGTCGCACAGGGCGCGTTCGGTGTCGTTTGCCGGCTCAACATATGCCGCTGCGGCCGCCAGTTGCGGTTCGGGCAAGGCTTTGACGTCGGTTTTTCCGTTGGGTGTGACGGGCATGCGGTCGAGTTGGAGGTATGCCGTGGGCACCATGTATTGCGTGAGCGAGCGTGAGATTTCGGCCTTGAGGTCTTCGGGCGCGATGGGTCGCGAGGCGGTGTAATAGGCGCACAGGTGCTCTTTGTCGTTGATTTTGCGAATCATGATCACGACTTTCTCCATACCGTCGACGCGCAGCATCACGTTTTCGATTTCGCCGAGTTCGATGCGCAGGCCGCGGAGTTTGATCTGGTGGTCGGTACGTCCGAGAATCACCACATCGCCGTCGGGCAGCCAGCGGGCGTAGTCACCCGAGCGGTAAACGCGCTTGCCGTTGAAGTCGATGAAGCGCTCGCGGGTCATCTCGTCGAGGTTGTTGTAGCCCCGGGCCACGCCCACACCTCCGATGAGCAACTCGCCGACCACCCCCACGGGGAGTTCGTTTCCGTCGCTGTCGGCGACGTATTCCACCACGCCGAGTTGCGGGCGGCCTACGGTGACGATGGCGGCCGAGGTGAGTTCCTTGTTGTTGCAGGCCACGGTGGTTTCGGTCGGGCCGTAGCAGTTGAAGATGCGCGCTTTGGTTATGCCGCGGAGTTGGGCGAGCAGGGAGTCGGAGAATTTCTCACCGCCTGCGCGGCAGATTCTCACGTTGGCGATGGCGCTGCAGAAGTCGTCGCCGGTGAGCCACGTTTGCCAGCGCGAGGGCGTGCCCGAAACCATGTCGATCTGCTCGTTTTTAATCAGTTCGGCCAGTTGGAGCGGGTTGTTGGCCTGCTCCTCGGTGGCGACAATGAGTGTCTTGCCGTTGAAGATGGCGATACCGATGTCTTGCAGCGCGGCGTCGAAGGAGATGGTTGTGACGCTGAGCACGCGTTGGGCGTCGTTTGCCACGGCGTGGGCGAGCACATTAGCCGGGTGGGCGTAGAGGTAGTTGCATATTCCCTCGTGTCGCAGCATGACGCCTTTCGGGCGTCCGGTGGAGCCGGAGGTGTAGATGATGTAGGCGAGGTCGTCGGGCGTGATGTCGGGAGCAACGTAGGGTTGGCCGCACTCGAGGAGCGTTTCCACGTCGATGGCTTTTTCGGCGGGCAGGGTGCCGAGGCGGTCGGCGGTGGTGATGATGTAGCGGGCCTCGCTGTCTTCAAGAATAAGGCTGACGCGGTCGGCGGGATAATCGGGGTCGCAGGGGATGTATGCGGCTCCGGCTTTGAGGGTGCCGAACAGGGCGAGAATCAGCCGGCTTGTTCTGGGCAACAGCAGTGCCACCCGGTCGCGCTCGCGCACGCCTCGGCTGCGCAGTCCGGCGGCGATACGGTCGGTCAGGTCGTTGAATTGCGCGTAATTCAGGCGCGTGTCGACGGCCACGAGGGCTTCGCGGTCGGGTTGTGTGGCCGCGAAGTGGGCAATGCTCTCATGCATGAAGCGGAACGGAGCGTTGTCGAAGGCGACTTGGCGCAGGGCCTCAAGCTGCTCGGCCTGAGCGGGGCTGACGATGGAAATCGAGCGCACGCGCGCCTCGGGAGCGGCCATCATTCGCTCGGCCGCCACGGCGATGCTCTCGGCCATTGACATGGCCAGGGCGGCGGAGTAGAGCGCGTCGTCGTATTCCACCACAACACCGCGCTGCTCGATCTTGATGTTGATTTTGAATTTGGGCACGTTCAGTTCGAGCAATTCCTGCTCAATGGGTTTTCCGGCAAGGCTGTATTGCGAAAGGACACCCACCTGATAGGCATACGCGATGGCGGGTCGGAAGCCGTAGTCGGCGGCGATGCGCGCGAAGGGATAGTCTTCGTGGCGCAGGGTGGCGTCGAAGGTTTCGCTCACACCGGCGAGGAAGTCGGCCACCGACGTGTCGCCGATGTTTATGCCCAATGCGAGCGTGTTGACAAACATGCCCACCGTGTCGGCCACGCGCAGGTTCGACCGTCCGTTACTGACCGTACACAGATACACGTCGCGGTTGTTCACCCATCGTCCGGTGACGTAGGCTGTTGCGGCGAGGAAGAGGCCGGCGGGCGTGATGCCGCGCGTGCGGCAGAACTCGGCGGCGGCCTGGTGGTCGACGGGGCATACGGCTTCTCCGATCACACCCGTCTGGTCGGTTTTGGGCAGGTCGGCGGGAATCTCGCTGGCACCTTCGCAGGCGGCGAGGGCGTTGTCGAAGAACGTCTTCGACTGGGCGAACTCGGGCGAGGATTCGGCTTGCTGCTGGTCAACGGCGAAGTCGAGATAGGTGTAGCGTTCGGCTTCCACGTTTTGCCCTTCGAGCACGCCGCAGAGTTGGCGGATGAACAGGTCGGCCGAGCCGCCGTCGAAGATGAGGTGGTGCAGGTCGAGCAACAGTCGGGTGCCGACCTCGGTGGTTACCACCTCGAAGCGGTACAGCGGCGGTTTCTGCAGGTTGAACGGGCGGACGAAATCGTTCTTATATGTTTCCAACTCGGCTTCGCTCATATGCGTGATGGGCACCTCCACCGGCACGGCGTCGGCAGTGGTCTGCACGATCCGGTCACCGTCGGTGGTGAAGTGGACGTGGAGTTCGGGGTGGGTTTGAACAATCTTCTTGACCGCCTCGACAAGCGCTTGCGCCTGCAGGCCATCGGGGAATCTGAGCAGGTAAGGAATGTTGTAGATGGTGGAGGCGGGATTTTTCAGGCACTCGAAGTAGACACCTGTCTGGGCGTACGAGAGCGGGGCGGTGGTGTTTTGTTTCTGTCCCGACTGTCCGGTCTCGGTTTCGGTTGCCGGCGCGTTGTCGCCGGCGAGCAGGCGTGCGAGGATTTCGTTCTCGATGGATTGCAGGGTGCCGGTCTTTGCCAGCGAGCGCGTGTCGAGATCCACACCGAAGCGCTTGTTGAGCAGTACGGCGAGTTTGATGGACGTGATAGAGGTCAGTCCGGCGTAGGCCAGCGGGGTGGTGATGTTGAAATCGTTGTTTCCCACCACGGATGCGATGAGTTCGGCCAGTTGTGTCTCGAGCACGTTCATCGGCGCGGCCGGTGCCTGTTCCTCAGTGGCTTTCCGCTCGGGCTTGGGTAGTGCGCGGCGGTTCACTTTCTGGTTCTGATTGAGCGGAATGGCGTCGATCTGCATGGTCACGGCCGGCACCATGTAGGGCGGCTTGCGCTCGAGGATGAACGCGTTCATGGCCTCGATGTCAATCGGTTGCGGCCCAACGACGTAGGCGGCTATGAACTTGCCTCCGCCCTCGGCGTCGAATGCCTGCACGGTGGCGTCGGTAATGCCGGGGAACTCGCGGATTACGGCCTCCACCTCTTTAAGTTCGATTCGGAATCCGCGGATTTTGACCTGTCCGTCGCGCCGGCCGACAAACTGGATGTCGCCCGAGGGGAGGTAGCGCACGATGTCGCCAGTGCGGTACACGTGGGCATAGCGCGGGTCGTCGGTGAATGGGTTGTCGATAAACACCTCGGCGGTTTTCTCGGGGCGGTTGAGATAACCGCGTCCCACCTGCGTGCCGGCAACCCACAGTTCGCCGGCCGCTCCCACGGGCAGTCGACGGCCTTGCGGGTCAACCACATACAGGCGCACGTTGTCCAGCGCCCGGCCGATGGGAATGTCTTTCATGCGGCGATTGACGGTGAACTCTGTCACGCAGATGGTGCATTCGGTCGGGCCGTAGATGTTGTGGAAATCGTATCCGGCCGGAGGCGTGAGTGTGGCGAGTTTCTCGCCGCCGACAGAGAGGTGGCGCAGCGAGTGGTTTTCGACCGTGGTGGCGAACTGGTAACCCACTTGCGTGGTCATGAACGAGTGGGTGATGTTGTTCTGCTCGAAGTATTTGTTGATCGCGAGCAGGTCAAGGCGCATCTCCTCGGCGATGATGTATACGGTGGCTCCGCTGGTGAGTGTCGGATAAAGGTCCAGCATATCGGCGTCGAAGCCGTAACTGGCGTATGCGGCCACGCGGCAGCCGGCGGTGAGGGCGTAGTGTCTCCGTGCCCAGTTGCAGAAGGCCACAAGGTTGGCGTGTGTCAGTTGCACGCCCTTGGGTGTTCCGGTGGTTCCGCTGGTGTAGAGCAGGATAAAGAGTTGTTCCGGCACAATCTCCACGGCCGGGGGCGCGGCCACGGGCAGGGAGTGGATGTCGCCGGTGAGCAGCACCGGCCCGGTGTATCGGTCAACGATGTTCCGCAACTCGGCATCGGCGATGAGCAGGCGCGCCGAGGCGTCTTCCATCATGAAGTTCAGGCGCTCGGCGGGATACGACGGGTCGAGCGGCTGATAGGCGCAACCGGCCTTGAGCACGCCCAGCGAGGCGATAACCATCCACTCGCTCCGGCCGATCAGCACCGACACCACGTCTTCGTGTCCGAGGCCCTGCGCGGCGATATGTGCGGCGATACGGTCGCTTAACTCGTCAACCTGGGCATAGGTGTACCGGCGGTCGGCATAGACCACGGCTTCGGCTTCGGGTCTGGTCTCCACCTGGCGGCGGAACAGGCTGACGATGGTTTGCGTGGCGTCGTAGTCGACTTCGGTTTGGTTGAACGTGTCGAGCGTTTCGAGTTGTCCGGGCGTGCAGATGTCGATCTGATCCACGGTTTGGGCCGTGAGCAGGCCCTCCACGGCAGCCTCGTAACTGGTGAGGAACTGGTCAATCAGTTCGTCGGAATAATCGCCGCTGCGGTATTCGGCCTTGATGTGGTAACGTCCGTCGGAGATGAACGCTTTCAGGTAAAGCGACATGGAGAGCGTGTCGTTTAGGATGTTACGCGGCGCCACCGGCTTGCCATCTATGGTGATGACGTCGTAGATGTTCCCGTGCCAGGCGAACATGGTGGGCGGCTGGATCTGGAGGTCCTCAACGAGGTCGGAGTAATTGTACACAAGATGTTTCCGGCATCCGCTCATCTGGTCCTGGAGTTGCCGCAGGAAATCCAAGGTGGTGGTTTCGGGTGTCCATTTGCCGAACACGGGCAAGGTTTTCACCATCATTCCCGCGGTGCGCAGCAGACTCTTGTCGGTTCGACCGTTATACACGGTTGTGAACAGCGATTGGCGCTCGTTGTTTATCTTGGCCATAAGCAGGCTGTGGGCGGCGGTGAAGATGGTACTTCTGAAGATTCCGTTTTCCGTGCAGAAACTGTCAACCCGATCTGAGTCGATTGCGAGCACGCGCAGGTAGTTCTTCTCTATGTGCGTCTCCCCGTCAAGGTCGGGAATGAGCGGGGAATGCACATCGGAGCAGTCGAAGTTTTCGGCATACCACCGCTTGTCGTCCTCAAACTGCGGCGAGCGTCGCGCGGCCTGATCGTCAAGGGCGAGTTGGCCCATCGTGATCTGCTCGGGTTGCAACTCCTCGCCGCGGTAAGCCGCGTCGATGTCTTTGAGCACCAACTTCATCGACGTGGCGTCCATGATGATGTGGTGGTAATCGATAAAGAGGTGGAAGTGGGATTTGTCGGAGAACAGGCGGATGTTGAACAGTCGCCCGCCTTTGAGGTCGAACGGCTCAATGAGCGTCGGCACGATGGCCTCGAAATCTTCCACGATTTCCAGCGTGAGTTTGAACGTTTCGCCGGTGTCAACCGTCTGTATGGGTTCTCCGTCATCGTTCACACCGAGTCTGGTGAACAGTGTGGGGTGGGCGGCCACAGCGGTCTCCACGGCCTGGACCAGCCGGACGGGGTCGAGAGAGGGGTCAAGGGTGTAGATGTAGGGCAAGTTGTAGATCGGCTTACCTTCGTGTCCGACACACTCAGCGTAGATGCCTACCTGAACGGCCGACAGGGGATATGACATTTTCATATTTATATTGATTTACCATTTAAAGGAGAATATTTTCGGGGAGAATGTGAGCGAGAACCAACCCCAGTGCAGGTGGCCGTCGCCGGAGGTGCGTTTGAGGAACGCCATCGTCTTGGAGCCTTTCATATAGGTGTATCCGGCGGTGAATTTCACATCGCGGATAATCTGCAACGAAAGGTCGAACTCGAACTCGTAGCCGAGCGTGCGGTCAACATCGGGCAGTTTGGTGGCCATGGCCAGGTAGTGGCCTTTCAGTCCGAGTTGAAGGCGGTCAACCGGACGGATGTAGGCTCCGAGATAAGCGTTCTGCAAGCCCGGTGAGAATCCGTTGACGTAGGTGGTGACGTAGAAGAAGTCCATAGCGCCGTAGAATTTGTGGTGGGAGCCGTAGATGGGATTGAAGCCCTTGATCACATCGTGCCGGGTCATGCCAACCCCTCCGTGGGGGGGGACGGCAAAATAGGGGTCACCGCTCAGATAGTCGTATCCGGCCGTGAAGCCGTAACGCGTCGTGGGACGGTAGTCCCCTTTAAAGGCCATCATCCACGCCTTTATTGTGATGCCTCCCTCGTCTTGGCCCATCTGGCGGTAATACGACGCCTCGGCCTCCCAGTGTTTTGGGGTGAATCGGGCATATGCGCCGATGAGCTGCTGGTAGCGGGTGCGCACCTCACCGGCATCTGCCCCACCCTGCATACCGATGTTCATCACCAGCAGCGACGCGCCGAGCGGGATGCGGGGCAGGTCGTAGTGATACCACAGCGTGTGCATCGTCTTGTAGATTTGCGCGCCGTCTTTGTAGAACGACCCGCCGTTAATGTTCTCGGGATTCTGGTTATAGGCCAGCAGGGCGTGCACTTTGTGGCCGTGGCCCTCGTAACCGATCCGCATCAAGTCGTGCGACTTGCCGGCCATCGACCAGTCGTTCGCGCCGAGGATACGCTCGTCGTCGTACACCAGCGGCATACGGCCCACTTGCAGGAACGCGCCGCGGTATCTCAACTTGGCCCACGCCTCATACAGGCTGAGGGTTGTGTTTCCCTTGGCCCCCCAGATGGCCTGGTTCTGCGCCATGACGCGCGCCTGGATTATGTCGCGGCTGTAGTCGATGCTCAATCGAGTGCGCTCCAACAGGAAATTGGCCGAGTTTTTCGTCTGTTGCCCAACACCGTTTTCGTCATCGCTGCGGGGCAGCCCGCCATGACGCGTCTCGCCATGGAGCATGATATTCAGGCCGATGTCAAGGTTGTTGGGCTTGACAACAGTGTCGGCGGGCGTTTGCGCCATCGCGGCCACACCGGAACACGCCGCCAGGCAGATATAAAGAGAGAAACCTTTTACTGTCATAGTCGGGAATATGGGTAATAATTTCGCAAAAGTACAAAAAAATCAGAAAAGTGAAAACATATTTTCCTCTATTTGGTGTGGATGAAGTGTTTTTTTGTTTTTTGTGTGATTGGTTGCATTAACGACACAAAACGCCGCCGCAATACACATTGCTTTTTCATGCGCATTCGTTTTATGCGAGTTCGCGTATTTCCGCCGGTTCGTTGCCCGGGAACCGCCAATACAGCGAAATGGAAAAATGCCATCAAAGTAACCCTCAAAAGCAGGAATCCACCGAAAACAATGAACATTTTATAGATTGTTTACAAGTTTTTTTGAAAAAAGTGATACGAAAATTTGGTCAATTCAAGAAAAAAGAACAATTTTGTGGCTGATTTCGAGAAAAGATTCCTCAACCGGTCGCCGCTGCGATACCCCCAAGAGCGAATCCGGTTGAGAAGCGCCAATCCAACATAATGAATATTATGAATATTTTCGCAACAGTGGAAATTCTCCCCGTTGCGCCGGAAACAGCCGTCGGCGTGACTGTCGTCAATCAAGACAAAACAGGCCGGAAATCATTCCCAGCCGCGGCATTTCCCCCACGGGCAGGCCGAAAAAAGAGGGAAAAACGAAAAAAAAACCTTTATCACTGCTCCGCATTCGGGAAGATTTACTACTTTTGTGAGAAAATTAAGTAAAATTCACACAACCTCCTGGGGGGCAACCCACAGGAAACAGCAACCCACCAACGCCAAAAATCACATTTAAATAACTAAATTATTAACTTTTAAACAAGTGCGTATGAAGAAACAATGCGTATTATTGGCCGCGCTGGCCATCGCGTGTGGAGCACCTGCCGGAATGACCACAAGTCAGTCCGTCTGGGGCTTTACCGCTGAGGCTCAGAGTGGCAGAGTGACAGGTGTTGTGCGTGACGCCAACGGTGAATCCCTGCCGGGAGCAACCGTCACGGTCAAAGGCACCAAGACCACCACAGCGACCGACTTTGACGGCCGCTACAGCATTGCCGCCGCCCCCGGCAGCACGCTCGTGATCACCTACATCGGCTACAAGTCGCAAGAAATCCGCGTGAGCGGCTCGGTGATGGACGTTACCATGCAGGCGGGCGAGAATGTGCTCGACGATGTGGTCGTTGTCGGTTACGGCACGCAACGGCGCGAGAACCTCACCGGTGCCGTGTCGACTGTCGACGTGAACAAAACCCTCAAAGGCCGTCAGATACCCGACGTGGGACGCGGTCTGCAAGGTACTACCCCGGGTCTGAACATCACCCTGCCCGACGCCGAAGTCGGTTCCGACCCCACCATCAAGGTGCGCGGACAAGTGGCCTCGCTCAACGGCTCCGCCCAACCTCTGATTCTGCTCGACAACGTCGAGATTCCCTCCATCCAAATCCTGAACCCCGACGACATCGAGTCAATCTCCGTGCTTAAAGACGCCGCCGCATCGTCGATCTACGGTTCCAAGGCAGCCTTCGGCGTGGTGCTGATCACCAGCAAGAAAGGCTCCAACACCGACCGCGTCAACATCTCCTACCAAGGCAACTTCGCATGGCAGAACATCTCCAAGAAGATGGAAATGGCCGGCGTTGACGGTATCGCCTATCGCGTAGACGCCCTCAAGCGCGCTGGCGGAACATTGGCCGGCGCCTTCTTCTACATCGACGAGGCCAGCCTCGAGGCAGCTCGCCAGTGGGAGAAAGACTACGGAGGCACCATCGGCAAGAACGACCCCTTCGTGTACGGACGTGACTGGTATGTCGACGCCAACGGACGCAAGTTCTCCAAACGTACCTTCGACCCGTACGACTACATGATCCGCGAGTGGGCGCCCTCCATGACCCACACCGTGTCGATCAACGGTAAAGTGGGCAAGACCACCTTCAACGTCGGTCTGGGATACCTCAACCAGAAAGGTCTGATCAAACCCTCCAAGAAAGACGACTTCCGCCGCTACAACGGCTCGCTGCGCTTGACCACCGAGTTCAACAAGTACCTCACCACCCGTATCGGCGCCACCTACTCGCTGCGCAACAAGCGCTACGCTTACGCCACCAACAGCACCACCGCCGACCCCTGGCTCTACCTCTACCGCTGGGACACCACCTATCCCCTCGGATATGACGAGCACGGAAACCTCATCCGCAGCCCCTACGGCGAAATGAAGGCCGCCAACACAGCCAACAAGGAGAACGCCTACCTCTCGTTCAACGTCGGCTTCACCCTGAACTTCACCGAAAACTGGAAACTTGACCTCGACTACACCTACGCTTCCGAGAATCAGGACTGGAACAAGATCGGAACCAAGTTCACCATGGCCAACAGCTGGACCGCCCCCGTGCTCCGAAAAGATGCCGATGGCAATCAAGTGTACGTCAACAGCAACGGTGATGTCGTGGCAGCATCCACCGAAGGCGCCATGCCCGCTTACGACCTCAACGTGATGCAGTACACCTCCGACGGCGCCAACCCCGACCACATCCGCCGCGAAGTGACCCACGACAAGCGCCATACCCTGAACATCACCACCAACTACAACTGGCAGGTGAACGAGAGCAACAACCTCAAGTTCATGCTCGGTATGAACCGCACCGACTGGGAGTCGAAAAACGAATGGGGACAAATCACCAACCTCACCGACATCGTATCCCCCTCGTGGGACAAGACCGTAGGAACGCAAACCACCTCCGGTAACCTCTACTGGGAAGGCCAGATGGGCTTCTTCGGCCGCATCAACTACAACCTGCTCGACCGCTACCTGTTCGAGGCCAACCTGCGCTACGACGGAACCTCCAAGTTCCCCAAAAACCTGCGCTGGCGCTGGTATCCCTCCTTCTCCGCCGGCTGGCTCATCAGCAACGAGGCATTTATGGAAGGACTTAAACCCGCCCTGTCGAGCCTGAAAATCCGCGGCAGCTGGGGTATGATCGGCGACCAGTCGGTGAGCAACGCCCTCTACGTGGCCACCATGACACAGGCACAAAGCAACTGGCTCAGCGGAACCACCAAACTCGTCACCGTGGGAACCCCCTCGGCCGTGCAAGCCAACATCAAATGGCAAGACATCATCACAACCGACGTAGGTTTCGACGCCCGATTCCTCAACAACGAACTCGGACTCACCTTCGACTGGTACCAGCGTCAAACCAAGAACATGCTCGTTCCCGGTGAAGGCGTTCCCGGAACCTTCGGCGCAGGCGCGCCCACTGGCAACTACGGTAACCTCCGCACACGCGGTTGGGAAATCGCCGTTGACTACAACCACCGCTTCGAGAGCGGTCTCGCCCTCAACCTGATGGCCACCCTGAGCGACGCCGTTACCAAAATCACCAAGTACGGCTCGGCAACCAACATCGACGGATGGTACAACGGTAAAGAATACGGCGAACTCTGGGGTTACCAAGTCGACCGCCTCTACTCCAAAGACGACTTCGTTTACGAGAACGGCAACCTCGTGACCACCTACGCCCTCAACGGCAAGGAAGTTCCCGAAGGAACCGCCGGAGCGAAAATCGTGAACAAACTCGCCGACCCCAACGGAGTGTACCAAGACTACTTCCAGAGCGGAACCTTCCGCTTCGGCCCCGGTGACGTGAAATTCCGCGACACCAACGGCGACGGACAAATCAACAACGGCAAGAACTCCACCTCCGACCGCGGCGACCTCACCCGCATCGGCAACACCACCCCCCGCTTCGAATACGGATTCCGCGCCGGCCTCGAATACAAAGGCTTCGACTTCTCCATGTTCTGGCAGGGAATCGGCAAACGCCGCGTGTGGGGCTACGGCTTCCTCGCCATCCCCGGCTTCAACACAGGTGACGGCTCCATGCCGCAAGCCATCGCAGGCGACTACTGGACCGAAGACAACACCAACGCCTTCTACCCCCGTCCCCAAAACATGGGCGGAAGCAACGCCGGATACAACATGCAAGTCTCCGACCGCTACAGCCTGAATATGGCTTACCTCCGACTGAAAAACATCACCCTCGGCTACACACTGCCCACCCACATCACACGCAAAGCGCTCATTCAACGCGCACGCGTCTACATCGCCGCTGAAAACCTCTTCACCATCGACAACCTGCGCAAATTACCCATCGACCCCGAAGTCGTGAGCGGTATCTCAATGTGGAACAACGGTAACTACAACATGGGACGAACCGGCGTCGGTACGCCCGCTATGAAGAACTTCTCAGTCGGTATTCAACTCAACTTCTAAAATCTGTCAATCACATGAAAAAGAACATATTCATCGCCTTAGCGGCCCTGCTGGCTCTGGTATGTACCTCTTGTGAGGACATCTTGAATCGTCCACAACTCAACTCACCCACCGACGATAACTTCTGGAAATCGGAAAGCGACCTCCGCCTGTACGCCAACGGTTTCTACCCCAACTACTTCATCGGCTACGGCGTGAGCTGGAGCGAGGCCTATTCGCCCTACCGCGGATACACCTTCAACGACGACCTCACCGGAACCGGCAAGCAAGCCGCATTCACCAACTCCGTGCCCGGCTCGATGACCAGCACAAGCGCCACAGCAGTGGCCACATGGCAAGTCCAATACTCCGGACCGCAATGGAACTTCGCCTGGATCCGTAAAGCCAACATCATGATCGACCGCATCGAAAACCGCATGAAAGGCTCACTCTCCACCGAAGCCTACAACCACTGGTTGGCCGTGGCGAAATTCTTCAAATGCTACTCCTACAGCCGCCTCGTGGAAGTCTACGGCGACGTGCCCTACTTCGAGAGCACCGTGGCCGACAACGACTTCGAAACCCTCTACAAAGATCGCGACAGCCGCATCGTCGTCATGGACAAAATCTATGACATGATGAAAAACGACATCCTGCCCAACATGCGCACAAACGACGGAGCCAACATGCTCAACCGCTACGTCGCAGCCGCGTTCTGCTCGCGCTGGATGCTCTTCGAAGGAACATGGCAGAAATACCACGGCGGAGACCAGGCTGCAGCCAAGAAGTATCTCGAACTCGCGCGTGACGCCGCCGAAATCGTGATCAACAGCGGCAACTACGCCATCGACACCCCGCTGCGCGACCTCTTCGGCTCCGAATCGCTCGCCGGAAACAAAGAAGCGCTCATCTACCGCGTCTTCGACGCCGGACAGTCCGTGACCCACTGCGTGGCTTCCTACAGCAACGGAAACGAAAGCCAGAGCGGCGCCAACCTCGCATTCCTCAAATCCGTAATCTGCACCGACGGTAAACCCTACACCACCTCCACCGTCGCAGGCGCATCCAACCTCGACCTCAAGAGCATCAGCCGCACACGCGACCCGCGCTTCGAGGCCACCTTCATCGACACCATCCGCAACTCGTCGTCAACCCTGGTCTACTCCGCCAAGTTCGTCGACCGCGCATGTATCGCCATGGACGTGGCAGAAATGAGCAAAGTCGCAAAATACAACTCGATGACCAACACCAACGACGCGCCCGTAATCCGCTACGCCGAGGTGCTGCTCAACTGGATTGAGGCCAAAGCCGAACTCGCACTGCTCGGCGGAGCGGCCGTGACACAAGCCGACATCGACAAGTCAATCAACGTGCTCCGCGACCGTCCCCTCGACGAAACCGCCAAGGCCAAAGGACTGGTCAACACCGCCCACATGAACCTTGCCGACATCAACGCCTCCTTCGACCCCAACCGCGACACCGACGTGGATCCCCTCGTGTGGGAAGTGCGCCGCGAACGCCGCCTCGAAATGGTCAACGAGCACAGCCGTATCCTCGACCTGCGCCGCTGGATGAAACTCGACAACATGAACAACACCAAGCACCCCGACACTATGCTCGGTCCCTGGGTCGACTTCACCAAAGAAGGCTACATTGCAGAGAAAGTCGACGGCGTAACCACGCTCAAGAGCCAATACCTTGTGGCTGGAAATGTGGGTAAACTCCGCGTGCAGAAAACCGACGGAACAGTCGTGACCTACGACGGAACCAACGGAGCCGACATGATCGGATTCTACGTACCCACCAACGTGCAGCCCCGCGACGCGTTCGACAACCGCGTCTACCTCTGCCCGCTCGGCAAGCAAGAGATTGACCTCTACTCCGAGAAAGGCTACAAACTCACGCAGAACCCCGGTTGGTAATCCCACAGCGGATTCCTGATCCGGCAAACACATCTTCCCCCGCCGCGCGCCCGCGCGACGGGGGATTTTTTTCGACTCTATAACGAATCGTATGGGTAAGTCTGCGGTAATCTCAGAGAATCTGCGCCTCCGGCGCGGTGCTGACGGTAGATGCACACTGCCATAGACAGACCGCCTCCGCCGCAGTGCTGACGGTAGATGCACTCTGCCATAGACAGGCCGCCTCCGGCGCGGCGTTGACGGTAAACGCATACAGCCATAGTGGCCGTCTACGGCGCGGCGTTGACGGTAAACGCACACTGCCATAGAGGCCGCCTCCGCCGCAGCGTTGACGGTAGATGCA
>CACYCT010000171.1 GCA_902772965.1 uncultured Bacteroidales bacterium
CCGCTACTATGTCGCGTCGTTGAATCAAAATCTGTTCGGCATCTGCCTCCAACCCGACTCGAGCAATTTATAGAACCCACCTTAATAATACGAGTTGCCTGTTTTATGTGGGAATTACACGCCTGATGGTTATGGTATTACGATGTCTTTATCTTTTCATGCAGAATAGCGTCACATCAAGCAGATTAACACAGAATCGCCGTATGGCCGTAGTTGGAGAGATGAATCCTTGTATTTTTAATAGCATAGTAATCATTTGAATATCAATCTGTTACAAATTTGTGGAGGGTAAATCCGACTACTTGTTAATATTTTTATATGGTAGATAATGAATTTTAACTAAAATTATTTGTCGGGTTAAGTGGTGTTAACTAATTTTGCGCTGATTTTAAGCCTTAAACTTTTTATTAACTCAAAATTATATTTTTTCTATGAACAAGACTATTTTATATAGCCTATTCATTGTTTTGTTTGGGCTATGGTCATTCACAGCAACGGCCAAGTCTATAACAGAGCAGCAAGCGCAGTCGGTCGCGACTTCGTTCATGATCGGCAAGACGCTTAAGCCCATTGAGGCGAAGGCCGTTCAGTCGGGTCCGCGCCGTGCCAAGGCCGCCCAGCCGGCTTACTATGTGTTTAACGCCGCGTCAAATGGCGGCTACGTGATTGTGTCGGGCGACGACCGTACGGTGCCCGTGCTCGGTTACGCCGACAATGGCGCGTTCGACCCCACCAATGTCCCGCCCGCGCTACAGTACATGCTTGAGGGTTATGCCGCGCAAATCGACGCCCTTGACGCCGGCGCGCAACCCGCCCTCGCGGGCGTAGTGGCCGCACCAATCTCGATGTTGCTCAAGAGCCAGTGGAGCCAGAGCGCGCCGTACAACAACAAACTGCCAACTTACAACGGTTCGCGGTGTGTGGTCGGATGTGTGGCCACGGCCATGGCGCAAATCATGCGCTACCACAAATCGCCGGCCTCGTTGCCAAGTCTGCCGGCCTACACTACGTCAGGCCTCAACATCTCCATGCCCGCCCTGAGCGCGACGAACATCAATTGGAACGCCATGGGCGACTTCAACGCAAACGACAACTCATCCGGCGCGCAGGCCGTGGCAACGCTCAGCCTCTACTGCGCCCAGTCGGTGCAGATGAACCTGTCACCCTCGGCCTCAGGCTCGAGCGACTTTCTCGCCTCGCAAGCCCTGGCCAACAAATTCGGGTACACCAACGCCCGCTATGTGAACCGCAACGGTTACTCCCAATCGGCTTGGGAGCAAATGATTATCGATGAACTCCAAGCCGGACGCCCGGTGATGTACAGCGGACAGGCTTCCGGCGGACACTCGTTTGTGTGCGACGGATACGACGGCAACGGCCGCTTCCATATCAACTGGGGTTGGGGCGGACTGAGCGACGGATACTTCCTGCTCAGCGTGCTTAATCCCTACGCGCAAGGCACCGGAGGCTCAAATTCAGCCTATGGCTACATCAACAGCCAGGCTATCGTAATCGGCATCGCGCCCGCGGCAACCAACAACAACCAACGCCCGCTCTACATCGAAGAGTTGGGACTGGAGAACCCGGCCACCACACAATATACCAGGAGCAGCCGGTACGAGGATTTTTACGTGCCTGTAACCTTCCGGATATTCAACCTCAACGCTTCGAAAATCAACTTCGACCATGCCTACGGGATCTACGACACCAACGGCAACCTCACCGGCGTGATTCATGATCGGAACGTCGGAGAGATAGAGCCGCTTAGCGGATTCTCTGGCGGACGCTCACTCATCTTCGGCTCCGGACAGACCTCCGGCACTTACATCATTCGCGCCCTGTCGAAAGTTCAGGGAACACAGGACTGGCTCTTGTGCGACGGCTCCGACGTGAACTACCTCAAAGTCACCATCAACAACAACACCGTCAACACCACCCTGATGGGTGCCAAAGGTGAGTTCAAATACCAGTTCAACTCCGCCGGCACCGAGGGATCCCTCGAGGCCGGACGGCCGATGACGATTCGCGCCAACGTCACCAACATAGGCACCAGCGACATGGCCAAGACGGTGTACCTCTTCGTCGACGGCAACAACACCAGCCAATCCTTGGCCGTGATGAAGGCAGGCGAACAAGGAGAAGTGACCTTCGAGTTCAAAGCACCCTCGGCAGGCAACCACACTGCCAGATTCACGCTCAACTCCGACGGCACGAACCCCTTCGGCTTGTACAATTTCACGACCACCGCCGGCACCAACCCCACATTCACCGGGTCAGTGGTTGTGAACAACCTCGCCAACGCGTCGCAGAACATCGTGCGCGGCAATAAATTCAAACTCACCCTCAGTGTCGCCAACTCTTCCTCTGCCACCCACAAATGCGATGTCGCGGTTAAAATCTTCCGTCAAACCTCGTCAACCGGAGGCACACTCCTACAGACCCATACACGAACCGTGGAACTCGCCGGAAATAAAACCACCAGCGTGGACATCACCAGCGAGTACCTCGCCACGGGGGCGTCCTACTTCATCGTGCCCTACTACTACAAAAACGGCACCGAGACGCGTCTGAACAACGCCTCCCCGACGATTTACACCTTCGACGGACAGTTGCAGACGCCCATTGCCTACATCGACAGTCAAGGCAATCAGCAAACCTGCGAGGAATATGAAATTCTGTCCGCGTCAACAGCAACCCTCACTCCGGGCTGGTGGGTGGTCAACGCCAACGTAACCAACAATAACCGCCTCACCTACGACGGAACCGTGAACCTCATTCTCGCCGACGGCGCCACACTGACCGCCACCAAAGGCATCAACGTCAAAGAAGATTGCCAACTCCACATCTTCGGCCAAACCAACGGCACCGGCACGCTCACCGCAACAGGCTACGAAGGCAGTGCCGGTATCGGCGGCGAATGTCACTGGAAATCCGGCACGGTGGTTGTCAACGGCGGTGTCGTCAACGCCACCGGTGACAAGCACGCGGCCGGAATCGGCGGCGGCGACCAAGGTAACTGGGCAGGCACCTGGGGGTCCAACGGTACCGTGATTATCAACGGCGGATCCGTCACCGCGCACAGCCCCGGCAGAGGAGCCGGAATCGGCGGAGGCGGAAACGAGCGCGGCAATAACTCGGCCGTTCCCGGCGATGGCGGAACGGTACTCATCAACGACGGAATCGTTAAAGCCACCAGCCAATACGGATACGGCATCGGCCCGGGACGCAACTCAGGCTTTTTGGACGGAACCAAAGGCTCCATCAAGTTGAGTTGGACCAAACCCGAAACCGCCATCGAGGCGAAATCCTATATGGGTGACCTCACGTTCGCAAAGAACTTCGTTGTTCAAGGCACCATCACCCGCGCCGACAGTGAGAACGCAGGCAACAAAGTGATCGTGCCGGCCTACAACATCACCTTCAAGAAAACCAATCAGATTCTGCTCGATGCCGCGGTTCAAGTCGGCGAGAAGTTCCCCTACGACAGTGTGCCTCTGGTTGACGGCGAAGCCGTTCACTGGCTCTTGAACGGGGTTATCTACGACTTCGACGTCGCACCCACGGGCAACCTCACGCTCTTTGCCGGAAACCAATTGCCGAAAATCACCTACATCGACAATACCAGCCCTCAAGCGGAAGAAAAGTCGGTGGGCAACGTCATCCAAGTCACCCCGAACACCACCTCGTTTGAGGACGGAAAATGGTACGTCGTTCAAGACAACGTAGAGAACAGCAACCGCATCACGGTGAACGGCACGGCCTACCTGATTCTCGCCGACGGCGGCTCGCTAAGCATCCCCCGCGGTATCCGTGTGGGATATGACAAAGCGCTCACCATCTACGGTCAGCGGCAGTCGACAGGAAAACTCACCGCAACCGGTGATGAACTCAGCCTCGAGTCGCCTCTTGGCGGCAGCAACCACGAACACTCCGGCACCATCATCATCCACGGCGGTGTCATCAACGTGAGTTCCTACAACGGCGCAGCGGCCATAGGTGGCGGCTCGCAGGGATACTGGGCCGGCGAATACGGACATAACCGCACTGTCGTGATTTATGGAGGCGACATCACAGCCACCAGTAACGGCTACGGCGCCGGCATCGGCGGTGGCGGATACGAAACTGCACAGACACACGTGATTCCCGGTAATGGTGGAGAAATCTGCATCGCGGGCGGAACTGTCAAAGCGTCAAGTACCCACGGTTACGCCATCGGAGCGGGTAAAACCTCCAAGTTGTCGGGCGCGAAAGGAAGAATTGTAATCCAGGAATTCCCCGACGGACAAGCCACAACCGTTATCGCCGATTCCTACTATGGCGATATCAACATCGAACACACCTTTGTGCTCGACGAAGGCTACACCCTTGCCACAGCGGAGAACATCAACAACTCGCACCGAATCGACGCCGCTTACACTCTCTTGTTCTTTGACACCGACTTGGAACAGATTGAGGAAAAAGGTGTCAAACGCAACGGCATCTTCCCCGAGAGCGAGGCACCCAAACTTTCCGTGCCCGTGAAATGGTACATCAGAGATGATTTGCCGTTCGACTTCACCGCACCTGTGAAAAACCACTGCAAATTATTCGCGAAAGAGGTGACAGGCCTGCCCGGTGACGTGAACGGCGACGGAAAAGTCGACGTGGCCGACATCAACATCATCATCAATATCGTTCTCGGAAAAGACGCGTTTGCCGACTATCCCGCTTCCGACATCAACGGCGACAACAAATGCGACGTGTCGGACCTGAACGATGCGCTCAACATTGCCGTCGGAGGGAATTGATCCCCCATAATCAACCTCTCTGATTTACACTACTATCGGTGTCGGTTCCAGTCTCGGAGCCGACACCGTTGTTGTTTTCTAAGTTAGGGGAGGAACTACACGCCAGATGTTCAGTGCATTGTGCTCACTCCGATTTGCTTGTAACGGACACACGTGGTTTGCTTGTAACGGATTCTCGCTCCCGCCGCTTCGCGGCTTCGTCTTGACATTATTTTTTCTAATTTAGAAGGGAAACTCTTCTACGCTGACAAACAGCGCGTTAGCAGTTCCTCCCCTAAGTTAGGGCCAAGCGAGCGGAGCGAGCCAATAAGAAAAGGTTTGCCCGATAGGGCGCGAAGCGCC
>CACYCT010000172.1 GCA_902772965.1 uncultured Bacteroidales bacterium
GAGAGTGCGCTGCTTCGCGATGTGCACTTCATCTGGCTTGCGGGCTACGATCAGCCCGACTTCATCACGATCAACCGCTTCCGCAACAGTGTCAGGGACGAGATCGACAACGTGTTCACGCAGCTGATGCTGATTCTTGTCGAGCGTTGCTTCGTCAGTCTTGAAATGGAGTACATCAACGGCACGAAGGTGGAAGAAGACGGTGGTGAAGAATAATCAGCCGCCTGAAAACAAAGCATTCTCAGGCGGCTGATTTGCAAAGATGATGAGCCATAACTGATTTATAACACATCCCCGTGATAGTGTCGCGTGGCTGGTGTCAGAATTGTCTTGCGGCGGTGAGGACCACTTCGGATAGGGTGGGGTGTCCGTGAATCGCCTCGGCGAGACGGTTGATGGTCACGCCGGCGTTCATAGCCATGACCACTTCCTGAATCAGGTCGGCGGCATGGGCGCCACATATGTGGCAACCGACGATTTGTCGGTTTTGCGCGTCAACTATCATCTTAATTAATCCGTCGGGCTCGGCCATGGCCACGGCCTTTCCGTTGCTGCGGAAGAACGCTTTCTTGACCACCACTTCGCGGCCTTGTTGCTCGCACTGTTCCTCGGTGAGACCCACCATTGCGAGTTCGGGTACGGTGAAGACGGCGCTCGGAACGATGTCGAGGTTGATTTCACACGGGCGTCCGAGTATGTGTGCAAGGGCGACTTCGCCTTGGGCGCTTGCGGCATGTGCAAGCATGCAACGGCCGTTGACATCGCCGATGGCGTATACACCTTCAACCGAGGTCATCATCACGTCGTTGACCTCAATGCCGCGGCGGCTCACCTCAACGCCAATCTTGTCGATGCCTTCGGGCAACACCGGTCGACGACCGACAGACATCAACACGCACTCGGCCGTGACGCTTTGTTGCTTGCCTTTGAGTTCATAACCCACCGCCAATCCTTCATCGGTTTTGGTGATGGAGTTAACGGCGGCTTGGGTGACGATTTTAATGCCGCGCTTGCCGATGGTCTGGCGCAGACGTTTGGCGATGTCTTTGTCGAACGGAGGCAGGATTTCCTTGCAGTATTCCACCACGGTCACCTCCACACCATATGCGTTGAAGATGGCGGCAAATTCCATGCCGATAACACCACCGCCGATGATACACAGACTTTTCGGCAGTGTGGTCATGGCGAGAACATCATCGCTTGTGACGGCAAGTTCCGCACCTTCGATTGGCAATCCGCGCGGGGCTGAACCTGTGGCGATTACGATGTTTTTAGCCTCGTATTTCTCGCCGGCCACAGCGATGGTGTGCGGATCGATGAAACTTGCCTCGCCTTCGATGGTGGTGATACCGGGAGATTGCATGAGCATCTTCACTCCGTCGCGAAGTTGGGTAACCACTTCGTCTTTCCGCGCCATGGCTTGGGCGAAATCGAATTTCATCTCGCCTGTTTCGATTCCCCACGTTTCTGCCTCTTTGAGCAGTCCGAGCACTTCGGCGTTTCGGCAAAGGGCTTTGGTGGGAATGCAACCGCGGTTGAGGCATGTTCCGCCCATCAGGTCGCGTTCCACGATGGCGACCTGCAGACCCGCGGCGGCTGCACTGGCGGCCATTTCATATCCGCCCGGGCCGGCACCTATTATTATAAGGTCGAAATTCATAGTTTGAAAGAAAATAGGCAGGAGAGGGCAGAGTTGTGGTCTGCCTTCTCCTGAGGTTAAGGTTCAGAATTATTGTTCCGCTGCGAGTTCACGATAGGTGACGATGGGGTGCAGGGCGGCCTTGGTGTCGTCGAGTCGGCGCACGGGAGTGGTGTGGGGAGCCGATTTCACCATTTCGGGGTCGTCCTTAGCCTCTTGGGCTATTTTACGCATCACGTCGATGAATCCGTCGAGTGTTTCCTTGCTCTCGTTCTCGGTGGGCTCAATCATGAGTGCCTCGTGGAAGAGCAGGGGGAAGTAAATCGTGGGAGCGTGGTAGCCGTAATCGAGCAGGCGTTTGGCCACATCGAGCGTGGTAACACCGGTGGACTTGTCTTTCAGACCGTCGAAAACAAACTCGTGCTTGCACACGCCTTCGATGGGCAGTTCGTACACGTCTTTGAGTGATTCCTTAATGTAGTTGGCATTGAGAGTGGCCAATGGTCCTACGTTCTTGACTTGGTCGCGGCCAAGGGTAAGGATGTAGGTATAGGCGCGCATCATCACACCAAAATTACCGAGGAAACCGGAAATCGAGCCGAGCGAGTCTTTACCAAAGTCGATATTGTACTCATAGCAGTCATCGTCGCCATCAATTCTGATTACTCTGGGCGAGGGCAGGAATTGCTCCAATCCTTCGCGGACGCCCACCGGGCCGCTGCCGGGTCCTCCACCTCCGTGAGGTGTGGAGAAGGTTTTGTGCAGGTTGATGTGCATGATGTCGAAACCGATGTCTCCCGGGCGCACTTTACCAAGCATAGGGTTAAGGTTCGCTCCGTCGTAGTACATCAGTCCGCCGCAGTCGTGCACCAATTTGGCGATTTCGGCAATCGAGTGTTCGAATATACCGAGCGTGTTCGGATTGGTCATCATCATTCCGGCGATGGTGTCGTCGAGCAGGGGACGCAGGTCGTCAACGTCGACCGTTCCGTCGGGACGGCTCTTAACCACCACCACGTCAAGCCCGCACACGGCCGCGGAGGCAGGATTGGTTCCGTGGGCGGAGTCGGGGACAATCACTTTTGTTCTCTTGTCATCGCCGCGAGAGGCGTGATAAGAGCGCATAACCATCAGTCCGGTGAGTTCTCCGTGTGCTCCGGCATAGGGATTGAGGGTGAACTCTTTCATTCCGGCGAGGGTTGCGAGCGATTGTTGCAATTTGTAGTATACCTCCAGGGCACCTTGAACGGTGTCTATGTCTTGCAGTGGATGCAATCCGGTGAAGGCGCGATGAACAGCGATTTCCTCGTTGATTTTGGGGTTGTACTTCATTGTGCACGACCCGAGGGGGTAGTAGCCCGTGTCGACTCCGAAGTTGTTGTTGCTCATGTTGGTGTAGTGACGCACTACGGTGAGTTCGTCCACTTCGGGCAGCCCGGGATCTTGCTCGCGCAACAAGGCGTTTGGCATGTCGGTCATAGAGTAGGAAGCCAGTTCGTTTTTCGGCAGGGAGTAGCCACGGCGTCCTTCACGCGACAACTCAAAGATGAGTTTTCCGTAAAATACATTATTCATAGCCGTTTCAGTCTTGTTGATCGTTAATAAATTCGATGTATTGCTTGACGGATTCGACGAGTGCGTCGATTTCGGCTTTGCTGCGCATTTCGGTCACGCACACGAGGATGTTGTGATCATCGAGGCGCAGTCCGAACTGGAAGTCTTCGTCGACAGTCCATTCCTGAATTTGTTGCACGTCAAGGTCGGTGTTGATGACAAATTCGTTCAGGAAGGGCTTGTCGGGGTAGGTGAGGTGGAAGTGTCCGGTTTCGGTGAGTTTCTCGGCGAGGTAATGTGCGCCGGAGTAACTCATTTCGTTCACTTCGCGCAGTCCCTGTTTTCCCATCAGCGAGAGGTAGACGGTCACGTAGAGCGCCATCAGGCTCTGGTTGGAGCAGATGTTACTGGTTGCTTTTTCGCGTCGGATGTGTTGTTCTCGCGCTTGCAGGGTGAGCACGAAGGTTCGTTTTCCGTCAAGGTCGGTGGTTGCTCCGACGATGCGTCCGGGCATTTTGCGGATCAGTTTCTTGCTTGTGCAGAGGAATCCCACGTACGGTCCGCCGAAGTTCATCGGAATGCCGAGGCTTTGTCCGTCACCGACGGCGATATCTGCGCCCCATTCTGCCGGCGAGCGAAGCACGCCAAGCGTGGAGGCCACGCAGTTCATGATCAGCAGGGCTTTGTTGTCGTGGCAGAGGTTGGCCCATCCGGTGTAGTCTTCAACGATGCCGAAGAAGTTGGGCGAGGCGACAATTACGCCAGCCGCGTCACCCTGGGCGATTTTACGCTCGAACTCGGCGCGGTCGGTAACACCGTCTTTCGCGGCGATGTGCTCCACTTCCACGCCGTGGAATTTGGCGTAGGTTTCAACAACGCGGGTCACGATGGGGTTGACCGTGTCGGAAATGAGCACTTTGTTGCGTTTCTTCGCGTTTGCCACGGCCATCATCATGGCCTCGGCGGTGGCTGTGGCGCCGTCGTACATCGAGGCGTTGGAAACTTCCATACCCGTGAGCTCGGTCATCATGCTTTGGAACTCAAAGATATATTGCAGTGTGCCTTGCGAGATTTCTGCCTGATAGGGGGTGTAACTGGTTAGGAACTCGCTGCGGCGAATGATATCGGCCACCACTGCGGGAGCGTAATGGTCGTAACAACCAGCTCCGGCGAAGCACGTGAGCTGTGTGTTGTATGTGCCGAGTTCGTCAAAATAACGACGAATCTCTACCTCGCTCATTGCCTCGGGAAGTTCATATTCGCGCTTGAACACCAACTCGGAGGGAACGTCTTTGTACAAGTCGTCGAGCGAGCGCTCGCCACACTTGTCCAGCATCGAGCGTATGTCCTCGTCGGTGTGGGGAAAGAATTTGTGGTTCATATGTCGGGGTTTGCTCTCCGGTTGTCGATGAGTTATTCTTTGATGAAGTCTTTGTAAGCGGCGGCGTCCATGAGGTTGTCGAGTTCGGACTTGTCGCTGAGTTGGACTTTCATGATCCAGTTTTCAAAGGCATCTTTGTTGATCAGGCCGGGTTCGTCTTCGAGGGCTTCGTTGACTTCCACGACGGTTCCGCTCACGGGCGAGATCAGGTCGCTGGCAGCCTTGACGCTTTCCACGGCACCGAATTCTTCTTCTGCGGTAACTTCGTCGTCAACTTCGGGCATGTCAACGTAAACCACGTTGCCGAGGGCGTGTTGCGCATAGTCGGTGATACCGACGTAACCGAAATCGCCTTCTACTTTCACGTATTCGTGTGACTCGCTGTAATAGAGTCCTTCAATAATTTTACTCATTGTTTCAGGGGTATTTTAGGGTTAAAGTTTATTTTTTGTAGTTGGGTTGATAGAAGCGTTTTTTCACCACGGTTGCGGGGAAGGTTTTTTTGCGGATACGCACGGAGAGTTCGTTTCCGAGCGCGCCCACCTCGCGGTCAACGAGTGCGAATGCGAGGCTCTTGTCGCAGGAGATGGAGCGGTAGCCGGTTGTGATATATCCCACAACACGTTCTCCGTCGAGCACGTCGTAGCCATGACGGGGAATGGCTTTATCGTGAAGTTCCAGACCGACGAGTTTCTTCGCCGAACCTTCGGCTTTTTGCTGTGCGCATGCGTCGCGGCCGATGAATCCGCCTTCCTTATCAAGTTTGCAGAACATGCCGAGTGTGGCCACGATGGGTGAGATTTCCGCTGTGAGTTCGTCGCCATACAGTGGCAGACCGGCTTCGAAGCGCAGCGTGTCGCGGCAACCGAGGCCACAGGGCTGAACGCCGGCAGCCATCAGTGCGTCCCACATTTTAATAATCACGTTGGGGCCTGCATAGACTTCGAAGCCGTCTTCGCCGGTGTAACCGGTGCGGCTCACGATGATGGTTTCGCCTTCGCAGGGTAGCGTCTTGAAGGTGTAGAACGTAAGGTCGGAGCAGTCGATTTTGAGCACGTCGGCCATGGTTTTCTCGGCGTTGGGGCCTTGAACGGCAAGTTGCGCGTAGGAATCGGACTGGTTGTCGACGGTTACGTCAAAGTTGGCGGCCTGCTCGTTGATCCACGCCACGTCTTTGTCGATGTTGGCGGCGTTGATGACGAGGA
>CACYCT010000173.1 GCA_902772965.1 uncultured Bacteroidales bacterium
CTGCCGCGGATTTCCCATAGCATTGCTTTGCGCTATGCGCTGCAACGACAGGTTCTCCTCGGTGGGATTGATGAGAGCCTCTTCGTCAATGAAGCGGTGGTAATCGGTCCAATTATCGAACTCGGTCGGTTGTGGGCTGTCGGTTTGACTATCTATCGGAGCCTGCGAGGAAATTCCCGTTACAGTGATCGCTCTCAACTGATTGACTTTGTCGGGAAGTCCGCTGACAGCCATTGCGAATGACATTCGCGAATTGTCCTGCCTGAGATTGCGCCAGTCAACGGGATTCTGAGGTTTAACATCCTCTATAGCCAATGAGGGATTCTTCTGAATGGTTGCTCCCGGCGATGGCTGCACAGATCTCTTTGCTGTGTCTGCGGGTAGGTTCTGGTCGTCATTATTTGTGATGTTGTCTGCCGCGAGAACAGTCGCCGCAGTGTCTTTCGCCACCGTCTCGCTCGCGGCAAGGGGCGACTGCCCGCGGTCACGATACAAGTTTCCGGTGTCAGTTGTCGTTTCGTTGTCGGGCGGGGTAGGTGTTGTCTGTTGACTGTTCGCGGTCTTTGGGGTGGGCTGTGTGTTGCTCACTTGTTTATTGCCGAACAGAATCAGCCCCATATAGATCATAACCGCAAGAGCGAGCGAGACCGGAGCCATCCACCAATGCCGAACCATGTCTTTAAGCATGCGACGGGCATGGGTGTATTGCGAGCGGCTGGTGCTGCTGCTTATACCCAGACGGCGGCTGATTTGTTCATGACTCAAACCGGTCAATGTGCGCAACCGGAATACCTGCCCGTAACCATTTGGCAGACGACTTACCATACCCAAAAGCACGTTAAGCGGAACGGGTGGTTCATCGGGTATTTCGTCAGTAACCGTATCTTGCACAGATTCAAGCGGAAGAGTCTGTATCACTTTTTCATGCTTGATATGGTTGAGTGACACATTCCGCACAATGCGGGTCAACCATGCCTCAAACTTGCTATCGTCATGGAGCGAGTCCAGCGATGTGAAAGCGATCAGGAATGAATCGTGCACCACATCATAAGCCGTGTCGTAGTCGACGTAGCGACGCGCGGTTTCCAACAAGCGAGGGTAAGTGTCGGAATAGAGCAGACGCAAAGCGTCCATATCGCCCTGTCGGCAACCCTGAACAAGGTCGGCGGTTTTTATCTTTTGTGGTGCTTCCATCATATAATTGACAACGAAGATAGTAAATTCGCTGCATCAACGCGCGCTTTTTTTCACATTCCCGCTAAAAAACACAACAAGAGCCGGCGGTTCGGGCCGGCTCTTGCAGTGTTAAGTGAAACTCGCTTGATCTCGTGGCCGTCAACGGTTTGGTCCTGGGCCGACACGGAGACATCGCCGCCCAACTCGTTGGCGAATGTGCTTACCGAGTCGCGCAGCAGGTCTTGATGGAGTTTTCCCTCCGTGGAGATGTCATAGTTCGTGTAGGGCTCATAGGCGCGGGGAAATGCGAGAAACAGTTCCGTACGTTCGGGTGTTCCTGATGTAAAAAACGACCCGGTCGGGCATGATGGGCATGTCCGACCGGGTTGGGTAAGCGGTCACTTGTCAATAACCGAAGATCTGCTCGAGTGTGAGTCGGCGGATGGGTGCTATCTGCTCCAAGGCTTTGATGTCGAGTTCTTTCTCGTCGCCGAGGATAATGTAGCGGTAGGGTTTGTTGGCCATGTAGTCCTGCTCAAACCGGACAACATCCTGCAGTTTCAACTCGGGCAAAGTCTTATACACGAGTGAGTTGATGTCGTAGTTGATTCCCATGCGTTGCGCGGCGATGTAGTTCCAGAGCACGTTGGCGCGCACGGTACGGCGGCTGGCGAGTTTCTTCTGTATTCCGTCTTTGGCGAGTTGGAATGCGGCCTCACTTTGGGGAATGTCGGTGACGATTTTGTTGAACTCGCGCACACAGTCCATCATCTTGTCGTTTTGGGTGATGATGTAGGTCATGGCGTATTCCGGGTGGTTGCGTTGTGACGGTTGGCGGTAGTTGGCCGCGGCGGAGTAGGCCAGTCCGCGCGCTTCGCGGAGTTCCTGGAAAACGATGCCGTTCATTCCGCCGCCGAAGTACTCGTTGAACAGTCCGATAACGGCTGCGTGTTCGGGTTTCCAGGTGCGGTTCTGGTTGTGATACTGCATCATGTAGATGTTTTTGGCTTCGTAGGGCGCCAACAGGATTTCGGTTTGCGGTGTGGTCTGCTCAATGTATTCCCGGTTATTGGGCACGGGGTTGAGTTTGTTGCCGGATTTGTGGGTCCGGCTGAGCGTTGTGTTGAGTTGCTCTTGCGTGAGAGGACCGTAGTATACCACGGTGTGCTGCATTTGTGGCATGCCCGTGATGAGGTTGACCAGTTCGGCGGGGTTGGTTGTACGCAGTTGCTCGGCGCTCATGATGTTGGTGTAGGAGTTTCTCGGGCCGTACATTCCATATTCCCTGAGTCGGCTGAAGCATTCCTCCTGGTTGGTTTTGGCGTCGTTGCGCGCTTTGATGATGACCTCGACCATATTCCGGTAGGCTTCGTTGTCCACTTTGGCGTTGCGCATGAGGTCTGCGAGCAGGGTAAGCGCCTCGGTCATGTTCTCGTTCAGACCGGAGAGTGTGATGTGGGTTTCGGTGTCGTAGACCTGGAATCTGATGTTGCATGCGAGGCGATAGAGTTGCTGCTTGAACTGGGTGGCGTTGAGCGCTTTGGTGCCGAGGTAGTCGATGTAGGCGGCCGCGATTTCATATCGGTTGTCGGCGGCGGTTCCAAAGTCGTATTTGAACGTGAGCGAGAACAGGTCGTCTTGCGTGTTGCGCTTATAGAGCAGGGGGAGTTTTTTGTTGATTTTGCCGATGGTCATTTCTTTACTGTAATCAACAAATTGCGGTTGGATGGGTTGCACGTTTTCGGCAAGGATGTTCCGCACAAAGTCGCTCTGCTTGTCGCGGTTGGTCGGAATGGGCGTGATGGCGGGCTTGTCGATTTTCTTGGCGGTGGTGTCTTCGCCCATGCGCTTGTACACGCACACGAAGTTGTCGTTCAGGTGGCGGCGCGCGAAGTCAACGATTTGTTGCTTGGTCATGCCTGCCATACGGTTGAGTTTTCCCACTTCCTGCTGCCAGTCGACGTGATTGACGTAGGCGTTGACGAGTTGGCGCGCGCGGCTTCCGTTGTTGTCAAGTCCGCGCAGGTAGTTGAGTTTGAAGTTGCTCACCACGCTTTGCGGCAGATTGTCGTCGAAGTCGCCGTCACGGAGTTTCTTGAACTCGCCGAGCAGGAGTTGTCGCACTTGTTCAAGCGACTGTCCCTCAACGGGGTATCCGATAGCCATAAGCATGGAGTAGTCGGTCATGGGGTCGGTGAACACGCCGCTTTGCATCACCTTGTGTGTCTGGTTGAGGTTGAGGTCCATCAGTCCGGCGGTTCCGTTGGAGAGCATATCGGCGATAATTGCGATGGTGTCGGTTTGCAATGATGCCCCCTTGTCGAAGCGCCAGCCGAGGGCGACGAACTCGGCCTCCTGCCCGACGATATTGGTGTCAACCGGAGCGGTAATCGGGGGCAGCGGGGCGAATTCGGGTCGGGTGAGGTTGTTGTTGGGTTTCCAAGTGCCGAAGTGGCGCTCGAGTATGGCAATCACCTCATCGCTGTTGAAGTCGCCGGCCATGATGATGGCAACGTTGTTGGGGCAGTAATAGTTGCGGAAGTAGTTTTTGATGTTGGTGATGGAGGGGTTCTTGAGGTGCTCCTGCGTGCCGATGGTGGTTTGCGTTCCGTAGGGGTGACCGGGGAACATCTTGGCGCTCATGGCTTCGAGAAGTTTCCACTGGTCTTTGGCGATGCCGATGTTATACTCCTCGTAAACGGCTTCAAGCTCGGTGTGGAAACCGCGGATAACCATATTCTGGAACCGGTCGGCCTGAATCCGTGCCCATCGGTCTACCTCGTTGGCGGGAATGTCTTCGGTGTAGCACGTGACATCGGTGCTGGTGTAGGCGTTGGTTCCGATGCCGCCGATGCCTGCCATGAGTTTGTCGTACTCGTTGGGGATGTTGTACCGGGCGGCCAACTGCGATATGCTGTCGATTTGGTGATACATCCGACGGCGGATTTCGGGGTCGGTCTGCTTCCGGTATTGCTCGTAAAGAGTCTCGATTTGATTTAACAGGGGGATTTCGGCGTTGTGGTTTTCAGTGCCGTACTGATGTGTCCCCTTGAACATGAGGTGTTCCAGGTAGTGGGCCAGTCCGGTTGTTTCGGCGGGGTCGTTGCGCGAACCGGTGCGGACGGCGATGTGCGCGGCGATACGCGGGCTCTGGTGGTTCTCGCTGAGGAAGACCTTCAGACCGTTGCTGAGGGTGTAGATTTTTGTTCCCGTTGGGTCTCCGGCATAGGTAGTCGGAGCGGACACGCGCGCGGCCATGACAAGGCACACCATTGCGGCCAGAAGCGTGAACAGCAGTTTGGTTTTTCTCATAGAATTGGTTTACGGTTATAAAGGTTTATGGTTGTTCATTGAGCCTGTCAAGCAGGTAGGGATACGACGGGTCGCGCTCGGCGCGCCGGACAAAGTCGTAAAAGAAATATTTAATCACCTCGCGGTCTTTTCGATTAGCCATCGCTTCGTAGCGGCGCTGCAGGTCGGGGTAAAACTCCATGATCCGCGGCAGGTTTTTGTGGGTAACCTTTTCCACCTTGCGGTTCTCGAAGTTAATCCAGTACAGTTCGGGCGGGTCGTTAAACGGGTCACCCACATACATTCCGAAAAACGAACCCAACAGCGCGGTGCCGAAGTCGGTGTAACTGGGCACGCACTCAATAAAGGCCATCTTGGCGTTGAACAGCAGCGGCACATAGTTGTCCATCTTCTTGATGTCGCCCGAGAAATTCTTTTTCAGGTATCGGCTGTTGACAAGCCACAGCGAGTCGCCGAGCGACAGCGCCACAGTCTGCGTCTCGAGCATTCGGTTCGCGTCATCGTCAAAAGCGTCGAAGTCGATGTCGTATGGTGTGTACAGGTTAACTTCGGGATTGACAATCAGCGTGTCGGGCCATTGGTCCATCATCGACTCCCAACTGTTGTACACCCAGATGGAATCATGTCGAGCGTGATATTCCTGCGCCGCGCCCCATAGCGAGGACAGCAAAGCCAGAGAAATGAGAATGTATTTAGCGGGTTTCATTTCGCAAAAGTACAAAAAAAGTTGCCACGTCAAGCAAAAACCGCTAATTTTGTACGCTCAAAACCACACACATCTTATCACCTATGAACTTCGATCTGTCTAAAATCCGCGGCGTGGCCTTCGATGTCGACGGCGTTCTCTCGCCGGCGACGATTCCGATGGGAGCCGACGGCATACCCATGCGGATGGTGAACATCAAAGACGGCTACGCGCTGCAACTCGCCGTGAAACACGGCCTTCATCTGGCCATCATCAGCGGCGGCCGGTCGGAGGCGGTCCGGCTGCGATTCGAGGGCTTGGGCTTGAAGGACATCTACTTGGGGGCGTCGAGCAAACTGCCCGTGTTTGAGCAATGGCTTGCCGGGCGCGGCTTGCGTGCCGAGGAGGTGGCCTTCGTGGGTGATGACATTCCCGACCTGCCGGTAATGCGGCACGCCGGTCTGGCAGTGGCACCGGCCGACGCGGCTCAGGAATGTATCCAGGCCGCCGGATATGTCTCGCCATGCGACGGAGGCCACGGCGTGGCTCGCGACCTACTCGAACAGATCATGAGGGCACAAGGACTTTGGCTTGACGACACACACGCGTTCGGCTGGTGAGTTGTCAAAAAACAGACAAGAATCATGTTTGAGAATCTGAGTAAATACAATATTGTATTGGGCAGCAATTCGCCCCGTCGGCGGCAGTTGCTCCATGATTTGGGCCTCACATTCCGCGTCGAGGCCATCAAAGGCATAGATGAATCGGTTGATCCGGCCATGCCTGTTGACCTCATCGCGCAGTCTTTGGCCGCACGCAAGGCTATGGCACACCCGCTCACGGCCGATGAATTGCTCATCACAGCCGACACGATCGTCGTGCTCGGCGAGGAGGTGCTCGGCAAACCCGCCGACGCGGAGCAGGCGCGCCGCATGTTACACGCCCTGAGTGGAGTCAAGCACCGCGTCATCACCGGCGTGGCACTGACCACAGCTTCGCGCCAACATGCCTTTTCCGACATCACCGAGGTGGAATTCGCCTCGCTTACCGACCAGGAAATCAATTACTACATAGAGCGTTACGCCCCATTTGACAAAGCGGGCGCATATGGCATTCAGGAATGGATCGGTTACGTGGGTGTGCGCGCCATCAAGGGATGCTTCTACAACGTGATGGGGCTGCCTCTGCCGCGCCTGTGGGAGGAACTGAAGCGGTTTTGAGTCAGGAAGTGGATTGCTGTCGCTACAAAAGGCAAGAAGTTACAGAAAGAAAAGAATTAAACCGCAGATTTTCGGTTGAGGAAACAACAAATTCAACGAATTAAACGAATTGAGGCGGATTTATGTCTTTCTGTCCCACACCGTCACGGGTTCTGTCTTTATGTCTTTGAGAAAAACGCAACAACGAAAAACTGTTGACTCATCGTCAAAGTCTTAGCACACAGTCAATTTGATTGGGTAACAACGACGGTGAGTTCCGTGCTTTCGGTTACGGGAGTGAGGGGAACATCGGCCGAGGTGAGTTTTTCAATGGGGATAACGCTCAGATCGCCCCGCAAACCGCGCTCGGCAAGATGGAGCGCGACATGGCCCATGGTGTAGCGCAGATTCACCTCAATGCAAGGGTTAATGCCCACTTTATTTTGCCTGTCAAGAAAGAGAAGCATATCCACACCCAGTGGACCATCGTAGCGCGGTGCGACCAACTGATTCAAGACGTGTTGCTGATTTTTGACAACCGTTTCAATGTCCGGATACCGCAAGGCGATGATGTCGCGCAAGACCTCAACAGGGGCCACGCGGGTGGAGACAAACTGGCTGTGACGGTCGGTCTGGAACACGGAGAATCCGGCGAAAGAGGCTTTGCCGTCGGCGCAGTTCCATTCCGTGGCGCAGTCCATCAGGTGGTCGAAATTCGGCTCAGCCATCAGGGTACCTTGCCGACGGAGCGCCCCATCGACCCACTGCCAAAGGCGGTCTTGCGATGTGTCAAGCGCGCGGTAGATGCCTCGCCCGCTGCCGCTCCACGGCTGCTTGAAATAGCACCCCGGATACTTCCGGGCGAATTGCCTGGCCTGCACAAGTGTAAACAGTTCCTCAGGAGACTGGCAATAACGTGCACCGTGGAGTTGCGTCATCAGTTGATGAAACCGCAGGGTGAGTCGACGGTGCGAGAGTTGTCGGATTTCGGCAATTTGCTCGTCATTTGGCAAGTGGTCCGCGTTCGCACCGAGCCTGATGAGCCGGTTTTTCAGGGCCTTGCTCCAGCCCCACGGACAGTAAGTGGCCTGATCAATCAAGCGGAGTTGGCCGGGTGTTATCAGTTTGACGTGCGGGACACGGCGCTCAAGCCACTGCCTGTCGGCCGAATCTTCCGCAAGCACAAACTCACCCTCATCGGCCAACCAAGCCGACAGCAGCCTGAGGTCGCGCCGCATTCGGGCTGCTCGCGGTGTGGGCGTGTAATGTTCACCACCGGAGGCGAGGGCGAGGTCGTTGTCAGGGTTAAAATAGTGAATCTTAGGCATATATGAAACAAAAGCCCTCGTTTTGATTGACGAGGGCTTTGTCTTTCCGAGTGACTCCTACAGGACTCAAACCTGTAACCTTTTGATCCGTAGTCAAACGCTCTATTCAATTGAGCTAAGGAGCCATTTCTGAATTGCGTTGCAAAGGTACTGCTTTTTTTTGAACCGGCAAGCGTTTTCGGTAAAAAAAATTCAAAAAAAATCGAACTTTTTTTGGCCGGATTTTGTAGACGGTTAATTTGCAGGGTGTTACAAAACCCAGGCCGCGACAGCAAAAATCGCCAAAATGAGTAAGGCAATCAGGGTGGGCTTGACTGCCGTTTTGTAATCCACAATATACAGTCCGCCTTTGGGCACGTCTACAGGTTCGGGACGACCGTCGGCGATGGCCATTTTCTGTTCGTCGAACGCCTCCACGGGTTGCTCCACTTCGGCATACAGGGCTTCTTTCGCTTTCATAATCGGGGGTGTTAAATTTCAGTCTGCAAAGTTACGAAAAAAACTCACATGCCACGCAACCTGACTGCTTTTTTAAGCATTTTTCTCAGGCTCCAATAAAAGGTGGGGCAACTTGAGCGGTACAGGCAGGCGCGTTGCTATCAACTCCGCAAGAGAAATCAAGCCTTTTGACTTCACTATCTGTAATCGCCGAATAGACTCAACCACTTATGCCTATGTTAAAAAACAATTAAAACCATCCTGAAACCGAGTTTTTTAGATAATTTTGCCAATAAATGAAACGAAAGATGATTTATACGATTTTGTTGCTGCTGCTCGCGGTGGGTGGATGGATAGGCTGGTTGTTGTGGGTTGCTTCCGGTGAATTGCCTAAGGGTGAGCGCCTTGAACGCTGTAAGCAGTCACCGCAGTGGAGCGACAGTTGCTTTGTCAACGCCTTGCCCACGCCGCAACTTACCGGAAACGACGGTTTCACGAAAACAATATGGAAATTCCTCACTTCAAGCGATGAGGCGCTCACGCCCGACGGTGCCGTGCCTGCCGTGAAAATCAACCTGCGCGCGCTGCCGCGTGAGCGGGAGGCGGTGGTGTGGCTGGGACATAGCGGGGTGTATATCCAAACGGGTGGAATGAGAATCCTTTTTGACCCCGTGCTGACGAGCCGGATGCCGGTAAGCCTGTTTATGCGGCCATTCAAGGGTAGCGGCGTGTATTCGCCAGACGACATACCGGACATTGACCTGCTTGTCATCACCCACGACCACTGGGACCATCTCGATTACGCGACCGTGAAGTCCCTCGAGCCGCGTGTGTCGCGCGTGGCGTGCAGCCTCGGAGTTGGTCAGCATTTCGAGTTCTGGGGTTATCCCGCCGGGAAAATCACCGATATGGATTGGGGCGACAGCTTGCGCTTGAGTGAAGCGGTCACGCTTCGTTGCCTGCCGAGCCGCCACTTCTCGGGACGTCTTCTCGGACGGAACCGCACACTTTGGGCATCGTACCTCATCGACGGGCCGCGGCGGATCTACGTTTCCGGCGATGGCGGATATGACGGCCGTTTCAAGGACATCGGCACCCGATACCCCGATATCGACCTCGCGATTATGGAAAACGGGCAGTACAACACCGCCTGGCGCCATATCCACACACTGCCGTCGGAACTGCCTCAGGCGATTGACGACCTCTCGCCGCGCCGCGTGATGACCTACCACAACTCGCGCTATGCCCTTGCGCACCATCCGTGGAAGGAACCGATGGAACGCGTTTACGAACATTCCCGCGGGCGTGAATGGACTCTGCTCACCCCGCGGATCGGTGAGGTGGTGGACCTCGGCAGGGAGCAAAGTTTCGGCCCGTGGTGGAGAGATGTCAAGTAATTGACAGTTAGGGCATAATAAAAACCACTCGTTTTACGTTGTATTTTTTAAGAGGCGAAATTGCGCGTGTTTGAAAAAAATGCGCTAATTTTGTAAGTTGAAACAAGCGGCATCACGCCACGTTTCCCCCGATAACAATCAAACCACACCACGATATGAAATTCAACATTCAAAGCAAACAGTTGCTCACGCGACTGAACGCCATCAGCAAGGTCATCTCCAACAAGAACGCCTACGCCATTCTGGACAATTTCCTGTTTGAACTCGAAGCCGAGCGCCTTGTAATCACCGGCAGCGATATGGAGACCCGCCTGACCGCCACCATCGAGGTTCCCGGAGCAGAGGGCGCCGGAAAGTTCGCCATCGACGTCAAGCGCATCCTGAGCCTGCTCAAAGAATTGCCCGACACCGCCATGAGTTTTGAAATCGACGACGAGACGCTTGAGGTGAACATCTCCTACCTCAACGGACGCTTCAACGCCATGGCCCTCAACGGCGATGAGTATCCCGCCAAAAACGTGAGCGACAGCGAGACACTTACCTTCACCCTCTCGCAGCGCGACATCGTTGACGGAATCTCGCACACCGTCTTCGCCGTGGGAACGGAAGAGATGCACCCCCAGTTCATGGGTGTGTTCTGGGACATCAAGGTGGACGGCATCACCTTCGTGGCCAGCGACTCGCACAAACTCGTGCGCTATCGCAAACTCAAAGTCGCCCCCGGCATTGAGCGCAGTTTCATTCTGCCCACCAAACCCGCGACCGTGCTCAGTTCCGTGCTCGACCGCAACGTGCTCGACCCCGTGCAGATCACCGTTGACGACAACAGCGCCACATTCGAGACCGGAGACCTCACCCTGACCTGCCGCTTCGTTAACGGCCGTTACCCGAAGTACAACTCCGTCATTCCCGAGAGCAACCAGTATAACGTGAACGTCGACCGCGCGTCGCTGCTCAACGCCATCCGCCGCGTGAGTGTGTTCGCCTCGGTGGGTGGTCTGATCCGCCTCAGCCTCACACCCGACAGCATCCACCTGTCGTCGCAAGACCTTGACCACTCCACCAGCGCAGAGGAAACCCTCGCCTGCGAGTACACCGGAGCCGAAATGACCATCGGATTCAAAAGCACCGACATCATCGAAGTGCTCAACAACCTTGCCGGCGAAACCATTGAACTGCGCCTGAACGACCCCACACGCGCCGGAATCTTCTATCCCGCCCAGCAGGAAGAGGGCGAAGACCTGCTCATCCTGCAAATGCCGATGGTAATCTGATTCCAGCCAAGGCATACCACTGATGACCTATGGAACTCAATCTCAAACGACCGCTCATCATCTTTGACCTCGAATCCACCGGGCTCAACATCATTCACGACCGTATCGTGGAAATCTCCTACCTCAAAATCTTCCCCGACGGCCGCGAAGAAGCCGTGACGATGCGAATCAACCCCGAGATGCCGATTCCCAAAGAGTCGACGGCCATTCACCACATCACCGACGGGGACGTCGCCGACAGTCCCACCTTTAAAGACGTGGCGGAGCAACTGGCCGCCACCTTTGCCGACTGTGACGTGGCCGGATACAACAGCAACAACTTCGACATTCCCCTGCTCGACGAGGAATGGCGGCGCGCGGGTGTGGATTTTGACTGGAGCGCAAGACGTTTTATCGATGTGCAAACCATCTTTCACAAGATGGAAAAGCGCGACCTTGCCGCCGCCAGCCGGTTCTATTGCGGACGTGAGATGGAAAACCACCACAGCGCCGAGGCCGACACCCGAACCACCTACGACGTGCTCCGCGCCCAACTCGACAGATACCCCAGTCTGGTAAACGACGTGGACGCGCTGAGCAAGTTCTCCACCTTCGCCCGACTGGCCGACCTCGTCGGACGGGTCATCTACAATTCCAAAGGACAAGAAGTGGTCAACTTCGGAAAATACAAAGGCAAACTGCTCGAAGACGTACTCCAAACCGACACTCACTATTACGGATGGGTGCTCAACGGCGACTTCCCGAACTCCACCAAACGCGTGTTCGAGCGCGTGTTCAACCGAATACAACAAGCCCGAGACCAAGAGAAACTTCAGCAACTACAAGAGAAATTCTCAGGAAAACTCACCTAAACGTCCGCCTTCATGAACACCCTCACCGCCTCATTCAAACGTGTCGTCCTGCTGATGTGCCTAATCGCGGCCGGCTGCCCCACCCTGCTCGCCGACGAGGAAGGCTCAGAGTTGCTCTGCGAAGTTGAAGTCAACTCCAGCAGAATCAACAACGCAAACAAAGACATCTTCAACACCCTGCAGGAGGCCATCAAGGAATATATGAACGAAACCAAGTGGACCGACGCGCAATTCGGTGTGAACGAGAAAATCCAGTGCAAACTTTTCCTCAACGTCGCCACCTATGACGACGCAACCGGAAAAATCACCGGAGAACTCCAGATCCAGTCCCAACGCCCGGTCTACAACAGCACCTACACCACAACGCTGATAAACTTCAAAGACAACAAAATCGACTTCGTTTATCAAGAGGGTGAGCCGCTGGTGTTCTCCGAGCAGGATATGCAAAGTAACCTCACGGCGATTCTCAACTTTTACGCCTACATGATCATCGCCATCGACTTCGACACCTTCGCCCCAAACGGCGGAGACCCGTATTACGAACGGGCCGCCAACGTGGTGCGCCTCGCACAGTCGACCGGAGAAACCGGCTGGAAAGCCTTTGAAGACACAAAAAACCGCGCCGCGGTGCTCAGCGCATACACCGACAAGGCCACCGCCGCCATCCGGGAAATCCTGTACAACTACCACCGGCAGGGGCTTGACCAGATGATTGTCAGCGTCGACAAGGGACGCGCCACCATCACCAAGCAACTCGAGACACTCAAACAACTCTACGACAAAGCCCCGATGAGCGTGTGCCTGTCGATGTTCAAGGACGCCAAACTTGACGAACTCGTCAACGTATACTCCAAAGCCAACATGAGCGAGAAAGAAAGTGTATTTGAAACCCTCTACGCCATCTATCCCGCCGAACTCACACGACTGAACAAAATCAAACAAGAGCCTGAGAACTAATGCTCAAGCGACTTTATATCTCCAACTACGCCCTCATCGACAGCCTTGAAATCACCTTCGATGAAGGCCTCACCATCATCACCGGCGAAACCGGAGCCGGAAAATCAATCATACTCGGCGCACTCTCGCTCATTCTCGGCGAACGCGCCGACACCCGGGTCATCAGAAACACCGACCGGAAAACACTCGTCGAGGCCACCTTCGACATCGCAGCCTACAACCTGAAACCCACCTTCATTCAAGCCGACCTCGACTACGATCCGAACGAATGTATCCTCCGACGCGAGGTCAACGCCGCGGGACGATCGCGAGCATTTGTCAACGACACACCCGTCACACTCGCTTTCCTGCGCGAACTCGCCTCACAACTGGTGGACATCCACTCACAGCACAGCAACATGCTACTCGCCCGGCCGGCGTACCAACTGCGGATTCTCGACACTCTCGCCGAGAACCAAGACCTGCGCAGCCGCTATGCCGAGGCGTACAAAGCCTATGCCGACGCCTCCGAACAACTGCAGCAACTCCGACGGCACATCGACGAGACGGCGAAAGAGGAGGACTACATCCGGTTTCAACTCGACCAACTCACCGCGATGAAACTCACCGCCGGCGAGGACGCCGAACTCGAAGCCGAGCAGAACCGACTCGCCAACGCCGCCGAACTTAAAGAGACACTGTGGAACGTTGACCGACTCATTTCCGGCTCAGATGAAGCCGGAGCGCTCGATTGCCTCCGCCAAGCCACACACCAACTCGCGAGAATCAGCGACAAACTCCCCCAGTGCGACCAACTCGAGCAGCGTATAGACGCCGTGATGATAGAACTCAAAGACATCATCGGCACCATCAACACAGAACAATTCTCACTCGTAGACGACCCTGAACGGCTTGAACACGTCGAGCAGCGCCTCGGCGCCATCTACGACCTTCAACGGAAACACGGAGCCGACAACGTGGACGAACTCCTCCGCATCCAAGCCGACTTCCAATCCCGCCTGAACGACATCGACAACGGCGCCGAACGACTTGAACAACTCCAGGCACAAGCCGAACGCCACCACCAAGAGGCCATTCACCTCGCCGCGGAACTGAAAGAGTCGCGCGTCAAGGCGGCGATGCACTTCTGTGCCGATGTGCTCGGCGTGGCACGCAATTTAGGACTTCCCAATCTGCAATTCGAGGTCACGATTCAGGATGCGCCACTCGGCCCGACCGGGGCAGATGCCGTGGAGTTCATGATGAGTTTCAACCGAAAACAGCGCCTCATGCCGGTGGCCGACACCGCCTCGGGAGGCGAAATCTCACGCGTGATGCTCGCCATCAAATCGGTGGTGGCCAGCAAGATGAATCTGCCCACAATCATCTTCGACGAGGTCGACACGGGCGTATCGGGCGACATCGCCTCACTCATGGGCGAGCAGATGGCCGCCATCGCCCGCTCGATCCAGGTGATGGCCATTACCCACCTGCCCCAAGTGGCGGCGCAAGCACAAACCCACCTCCGCGTGTACAAAACCGACACAGAGCAAGGCTCCCAAACCCGGCTGAGCCGCCTCAGTCCCGAAGATCATATCCTTGAAGTGGCCCGACTGCTCAGCGGCCGCAGCCTTGACCAGGCCGCCATAGAAAACGCCAAATCCCTTATCAACCAATCCGCCAAATGACCGACAAAAACCAATACGTCTTCGGCTCCCGCGCCGTGCTCGAAGCCCTCGAAGCGGGGCGGCAAGTCGACAAGATTCTGCTCAAAAAAGACCTCACCGGCGAAGTGGTGGGCGAACTGATTCAGCGCGCCCGCGAACGCGATGTCCCCATTCAGCGTGTGCCCCTGGAACGCATCAACCGCGTCACACGGGCCAATCACCAGGGAGTGCTCGCGATGCTGGCCGCCGTGACGTACTACCGCCTTGAGCAAATCGTGCCCGCGCTTTACGATGATGGCGATAACCCCTTCATTGTCGTGCTCGACGGCGTGACCGACGTGCGCAACTTCGGGGCCATCGCCCGCAGCGCCGACTGTGCCGGGGTGAGCGCCATCGTTATCCCCGAGCGAGGCAGCGTCAGCGTCAACGCCGATGCCGTGAAAACCTCGGCCGGAGCGTTGAACTATCTGCCCGTATGCCGAGAGCGGAGCCTCACCGGAGCACTCAAATACCTTGCCGACAGCGGATTCCTCATCGTCGGCACCAGCGACCGGAACGCCGAACTCTATACCCAAGCCGACTATACCGGCCCTACCGCCCTCGTGCTCGGAGCGGAAGACACCGGCATCTCACCCGAAGTGATGAGCCTGTGCCGCAGCCGGGTCAAAATCCCCGAGTTCGGAAACATCAACTCGCTCAACGTGTCGGTAGCCGGAGGCATTCTGATGTATGAAGTGGTGCGCCAACGCCTCGCCGCCGGACACCGCGTGGAATGATTTTTCGGGCCAAAGAACGTCTATGTCGGTTTTTTGGCGTACATTTGCAAAGAAATAAGAAATAACGATATGATAAACCGTGTACTGATTCGCGTGAAAGTGGTGCAAGTGCTTTACTGCTACCTGCTCACACGTCCCGACCGCTCCATGGATCAGGCCCTCGCGGAACTCGACAAGAGTTTCGAGAAGGCTTACGACCTCTACCTCGGTCTGCTCATGCTCCCCGTCGCAATCACCAACCTGCAAGAGCGGCGCATCGACGAAGCCAAAAACAAATTCCTGCCTACGGCCGAAGACCTCACACCCAACACGCGATTCATCGACAACTCTCTGGTTGAACAGATTCGGCAAAACGCCGACCTGCAAATCCTTTGCGAGAACCGGCTCATTCAATGGGACGACCCCATCATGCTTAGGCTGATGCTCGAAAAAGTGCTTAAAAGCGAGATTTACGCCCAATACATGGCTCAACCAGCAACCGACCCCGCCTCCGACGCCGAACTGTGGAGACAACTGCTCCGGCAGGTGATTCTGCCCGATGAGGACTTCCTCGATTATATGGAAAACGACAGCCTCTACATCAGCGCCGAAGACGTGGACATCATGGGGCAGTTTGCCCTCAAAACCATCAAGCGAATCGCCGACGGAGCCGAAGACCCCATCAGCCCGATGTTCCGCGATGATGACGACAACCTCTTCGGCCGACAACTGCTGGAGAAGACCATTCGCGACTATGACGACAACAACGTGCTCATCGACAGTTGTGTATACTCCGAGCGCTGGGACCGCTCACGCGTAGCCCTGATGGACCGCGTGGTGATGAACACCGCCGTGACCGAACTCAAATGGTTCGACCAGATTCCCTCGCAGGTCACCCTGAACGAATACATCGAGCTGGCCAAAGTGTTCGGCTCCGACGGTAGCGGCTCGTTTGTCAACGGTGTGCTCGACAATGTGGTCAACACCCTGCGGCAACGCGGACGACTGCTTAAATAAACCACGAAATGTTTCACCTTAATTAATAAAGACACCCACACATGAACACCCTTGCGACCATACTGCTCCAAGCCGGCGCCGGAGGAGGAATGACCTCTTTCCTGATGATTGCCCTGCTGATCGTGATCTTCTACTTCTTCATAATTCGCCCGCAAACACAAAAGCAAAAGAAAATCAACGAGTTCCGCTCGGGGCTGAAAAAAGGCGACAAAGTGATGACCGCCGGTGGCATACTCGGACGCATCCGCGAAATCCGCGATGACATCATTGTGCTTGAAGTGGACAAGAACGTGAGCCTCCGCGTGCTCAAAACCTCTGTCTACGAAACCGCCCAAGACATCGCTGAAACCTCCGGCACTCCACAAGTGAACGAATAAACCAACTTGTAGACAGCCCCACACGCTCTTAACCGGTTTCCGATGCCACGCCCGATAAAGCAACTGTTCAGCAATCTCTCAGAACGGGCCGACCGATTGCAACCGCGGTCGAAACGCTCGCGCTCCATATTGTTGTACCTGTTCTTCGTGCTCATCTCGGCATCGATGTGGTGCATGCTCACGCTCAACAGCACCACCTCGATTGAACTCAAACTGCCTCTGAACATCGCGGGAAAACCCGACAACGTGAAGTTCACCTCCAACGTGCCCGACTCAATCACCGTCAGCGTACAGGGAAAAGGAACAGAGTTTCTCAGATACATCTTTTTCGACGACCTGCCCACACTGGAGCTGAATTTCAAAAACTATTCCCACTCGGAAAACGTCCTCCGGGTCGATGCCGTCCAACTGCGTAAAGCCACAGCGAAACTGCTCGGCAACAGAATCGCCATCATGGCCATCACCCCCGACAACCTCCTGCTCAAGTACACCACCGAAGCGGCCAAGGTTGTGCCCGTTGTGGTTGACATCGAAGGAGTGAAACCGCAACAAGGCTACATCATCTACGGAATCTACACTACCCGGCCGCAAACCGTCAAGATCTATGGCGACAAAAACACCCTTGCCGGCATCACCAAGGTCTACACCGAGCGTATCGTCAAAACCGACCTTACCGACACCCTGCGGCAAACCGTGAGAATTATCAAAATCAACGATGTCGCCATTGAGCCAAGAAGCGTTCAGATCATGGTGCCGATTGAGAAACTCACCAGCGGACACACCATCGTGCCCGTTGAAGTGTGCAACACCCCCGAACACGTCAACCTGCGCGTTATCCCGTCGGAGGTGAAAGTGAGTTACCTCACACCCAAAAGCGTCTCAACGCAAAAAAACACCGGCATCACTGTCGTGGTGGACTACAACGACCTCAACCCCGCCAAGAGCAAAATCCCCATCCGGTTCGGTGTGGAACCTCCCGCATATCAGGAGATGCAGATCGAAACCGATTCGGTGGAGTACATCATCGAGCAGAAAGTCGCCAACCAATGACCCCCTTTGTAATCATCACCGGAGGAATCGGATCAGGCAAAAGTGTTGTCACACGAATCCTGAACGTCTTGGGATTGCCCACGTACGACTGCGACAGCCAGGCAAAACGACTGATAAACACCGACCCTCTTCTGCGTGAACAGCTGACCGGACTGCTCGGCGCGCAAACCTATGCCGGCGGAACGTATGACACCGACTACGTCTCGCGCCGAATCTTTGACAACAAAAACCTGCTCGACGCGGTCAACGCCATCGTGCACCCGGCCGTAATCAGCGACATCCACAAGTGGGCCGGCACCGCTGGATTTCCCTGCTTTGTCGAGACGGCGCTCGCCCGGCAAAGCGGACTGCTGCAGGCCGGCTGCCGACAAGTGTGGCACGTCAAAGCCCCCGACAACGTGCGCATCACCCGCGTGGAGCGGCGAAGCGGACTGTCAGCCCGGCAAATCCAAGAACGCATCAACGCCCAACGCGACGCCCTGAAAACGTTTGACAACGAAGTCACCCTGCTCAACGACAACCGGCACGCCATCTTGCCGCAGGTGATGCGCGCCATTGAGCAACTAACCGAAATTTCTAACCCTAAAATCATATCCACCACACATCATGCTTAAAGACATCCTTTCCATCTCGGGAAAACCCGGACTGTACAAACTCATCGCACACTCGAAAAACGCGCTCATCGTTGAAAATATCACCACCAAAAAGCGCCAACCGGCCTACGCCGCCGACCGCGTGATGTCGCTCGGAGACATCGCCATCTACACAACCTCGGAGGAAGTACCCCTCTGGCGCGTGATGAAAACCATTCTCGACAAGTTCAACGCCGAGCAACTCGACACAAACCAATATCAAACCCCCGAACAACTCGCCGAGTTCTTTGTGCAAATCCTCCCCGACTACGACACCAACCGCGTCTACAAAACCGACATCAAAAAGGTTATCACATGGTATAACCTCCTCGTCGAAGCCGGACTGACCGACTTCGAACCCGAACAAAAAGCGGAAGAGAAACCTGAAGAAACTCCCGCCGAACAATAAACCCGCATAACCCGACACGGTCACCGCTCCGGTGCGGGAAACAATCACACGCGCCGGCGCGGTGAACCCCAAAAATCATCTTCCCGACATGCCGAGTTTTAGAACACTGCTCTTCGTTGTGGCAACGGCACTGCTGCTGCTCACCTCGGCATGCAAATCGTCCAAGCAACCCAAACGCTACCATCCGCGAACAACCCACACCGACAATCACGGAAAACCCGACCGACCCGACAGGCAAACCGGCTCGGCATGGGAGCGGCTCGACATCCCACTCACCCGGCACGACAACCGCGCCCTCTACGAAGAACTCCGCACATGGCTCGGCACGCCTTACCGCTATGCCCGAGCGCAAAAACAGCGCGGCACCGACTGCTCCGGACTCGTTCAGCAAGTCTACCTCACCGTGTTCAACATTCCCCTGCAGCGAAACTCGGCAAAAATCTACGAAAAAGATTGTAACCCGCTCAAGCGCGCCAAATTGCGGGAAGCCGACCTCGTGTTTTTCAACAACGGAAAAAGCAGAAGAATCACTCACGTGGGCATTTATCTCAAAGAAGGATATTTTGTGCACGCGTCATCGTCACGCGGAGTGGTGGTGAGTTCGCTCGAGAGTAAATACTGGAACACCCATTTCCAGTGCGCCGGGCGCGTGCGCAACCTCGCCGCCATTCCGGATTACCCCGACAGCCCGCCCACCCTCGCCGACATCCAGATCGACACATTTATGCCTTATTAGAAATTTCTCCGTCAGTCAAAAAACGGTCACGGCGAATCAAGTTGGGTTCCCCCTAATCAGCCGATGCCGCTTCAGGGTGTATGCCAACGCCGATAGTGGTCAGGTTTCTTCATTGAATCACTTTGTCTCGTTGCATATCAGCAACATATCAACAATCCGTCGATATCCAAAATTACTCCGACTCACTTGAGTTCACTCATGGTGGAGTGGGTTCAAAAGTTGCATACAATAAAAAAATGATATACTTTTGCAATCCGAAAAGCTATGGATAGCCATTCCCACTTATGTACTTTCAACAGTTAACTCAAGATATATTATACCTCATGTCATACGCGGCGGTGGCCACCACGGCCATCATGGCTTGCTGCTACCTGCTGCTGCGTCGCGGTAACGCCTTCGCGCCCGGAATCACTCCGCCGCCAAGATTGCGGCGTTGCACAGCGGCCTTGTTCGCCGTTATCGCGCTGAGCCACATATGGTACTTGCCCATTTTGTGGCTTCCCTCATTCGAAGCCAGACAAACGTGGTATTCCGTATCCGAGTTTATCGACTACATCGCCTTTGTGCCCCTGGCGATGGCCTTGTTGCTGTCGATGTTGCAAGACCGGCAACGTCCCCTGTGGCCGGCCTGCGTAGCGGTCGTGCCCATCATCGCGGGGCTCGCGCTCTATCTCATCGGCATTGGCAAGGTTGTCGTACCGACGGTTGCAGCCTATGTGGTGGCTTTGGTTATCGGGTTTACCGTATATATGGTCGGCGCCGTCAGGCAGTACGGCAAATGGCTGCACGACAACTACGCCGACCTTGAGCACAAGCAAATCCGGACAAGCCTGATAGTGGCTGCGGTTCTGCTCATTTTCTTTGGTTTATACAGTTGCGAGGTTGGTAACCGCGCGTTTTATTTCCTGATTCAGGTGGATTACCTGCTGCTTATCGGTTTCCTGCTGTGGCGTGTTGAAACTCTAAGTGACCTCGGCGGCTGCGCTACCACCGTAAATGAAGAAATCCACAATAACCCGGAAAATGCCGACCACGACAACATCGGAGAATTGCTGCAACGGCATTGCATTGAGGCCCAACTCTACCTCCAGCATGATCTAACCATTACCCAACTGGCCAAAATGATCGGAACCAACCGGTTCTACCTGAGCCGGTATTTCTCCAACAACGGAACCACCTATAACGCCTACATCAACGGCTTGCGCATCAATCATTTCATCAACATCTACCAAGAAGCACTGTCTTCGCGGCAGCCATCCACAGCACAGCAATTGGCCTACCAGAGCGGTTACCGCAGTTACAGCACATTCAGCCTCGCCTTTAAGCAACTCATGGGGCAGAATGTGACAACATGGATGCGCAACCAGACCAGTTAACCGGAATCTCGGGGCTTTCAAAATCAGCAATTCCGAGTTTCAAAATCAGCAAAACCGAGTTTCAAAATCAGCAAAAGGGCTCAAAATCAGCAAAACCGAGCATTAAGACTACTAAAAAAGAGGAACAAAATCGGAAATTGTAAAAAAAAGTTAGTAATTTTGCCCGATTAATCCAACCGTTTTAGACTATGGCACAACTTGAACCACTAATTGCGGACCTCGCGCTCATTCTTATCAGCGCGGGTGTTATGACGCTACTTTTCAAAAAACTCAAACAACCGATTGTTTTAGGCTACATAGTGGCGGGCTTCCTCGCCTCGCCCAACATGCCGTATATGCCCAGCGTGACCGACGGCCACGGGATCCATGTGTGGAGCGAGATTGGTGTGATCTTCCTGCTGTTCGCGCTTGGCTTGGAGTTCTCTTTCAAGAAGATTCTCAAGATGGGGGCCGCTCCCATCATTGCGGCCGTTTCGATTATCTTGGCAATGATGTATGTGGGAGCCTCTGTGGGATCGCTGTTCGGGTGGAGTCAGATGGACTGTATCTTCCTCGGCGGCATGCTTGCCATGTCATCTACAACCATCATCTTCAAGGCATTCGATGATATGGGACTTCGGCAAAAGCGTTTTGCCGGCCTCGTGTTGAGTGTGCTGATTATCGAAGACATCCTCGCCATTGTGCTGATGGTGATGCTCTCCACCATGGCCGTGAGCAAGGAGTTCGAGGGGACACAGATGCTTGAGTCAATCCTGCAACTGGGTCTGTACCTGGTGTTGTGGTTCGCTGTGGGCCTCTATTTCATTCCCCTGGCGCTGCGCAAACTGAAGTCGCTGATGAACGATGAGACCCTGCTCATCACCGCCCTGGCACTCTGCTTCGGCATGGTGGTGGCAGCCTCCGCTGCGGGATTCTCGGCCGCGTTCGGTGCGTTCGTAATGGGAAGCATTCTTGCGGAAACTGTTGAGGCCGAAAAGATTGAGCATTTGGTCGCACCGGTGAAGAACCTCTTCGGGGCGATCTTCTTCGTCTCGGTGGGTATGATGGTTGACATGAACCTCATCATCGAGTATATTGTTCCGATTCTGAGCATCATAGCCGCTGTAATGCTGGGACAGATGATACTGAGCACCGGAGGCTTCCTGCTTTCCGGACAGTCACTGAAAACCTCCATGCAGTGCTCGTTCTCACTGACACAGATCGGTGAGTTCGCCTTTATCCTCGCCACGCTCGGCACCTCGCTGAAAGTGACAAGCGACTTCCTGTATCCCATCGTGGTGGCCGTGTCGGTGTTCACCACATTCACCACACCTTATATGATTCGTCTGGCCGAGCCGGCCTATAACGCTGTCTCACGCGTGCTGCCGGCCAAGTGGATAGAAAAACTGGAGCGGAACAAAGACGAGCAGGACGACAAAGAGCCCGATGAATTGAAGCAACTCTGGAACGCAGGTTTCAAGCGCTTCATCTTCATCATGCTCATCAGTTGCGTGATTTGCGTGGCAATCATGGCCATCATGCTCTATTACGGCGAGCCGTTCATCGCCAATTTCGTTTCCGAGAAATGGCTCCATCCCGTCACCGCCCTTATCGCCCTGATTCTCTGCTCGCCATTCCTGTGGATGATGATGCGCGGCGGCGGTGACACCCCAGAAGTGAACAAGTTGTGGGAAAGCGGCGCGCACTGGCGCGTGAAACTGACGGCATACGGTGTGCTGCGGCTTGTGATCACTGCCATCTTTGTCAGTTACATCGTCGACTATGCCGTGCCCTGGACGAGTTGGCTCGGCATGTTCGCCTTCGTCGCCATCCTGTTCATCATCTTCTACTCCTCAATTCTGCAGAAACAGAGCGAGACGTTGACCAAGAACTTCACCGACAACCTCACCGCCCGCGAGAAGATGAAGCAAGAGCAGGAAGCGGCGAAATCCCATGAGAATTAATCTGTAACTAATCACGACCAACATACACAATGAAAAAGAAAGTTGTTTTAATATGGGCAGCCGCAATGGCTACCATAGCAGCGGGTTTCAGTTCGTGCAGCAACGAGACACCCGAAATTGTTCAAACATCGTTTGAGACAATAACCGTGAAGAAGTCGGACATTGAACTGCCCTACAAGCTCAGTGCGAGAATGAGAGGCCAAAACGATGTGACGATTACACCCCAAGTGAACGGTCAACTGATGAAAATCTGCGTCACGGAAGGCCAGCAGGTGAGCCGCGGGCAAACCCTTTTCATTATCGACTCGCGCACCGCGCAGTCGGCCCTGCAGTCGGCCCAGGCCAACCTGCAGGCCGCACAGGCCAACCTTCAGGCCGCACAGGCTCAGGCCAACAGCGCCAAACTCGAGTATGAAAGCAACAAGAATCTTTACGACAAGCAAATCGTGAGCAATTACACGCTCGAGAACTCGCTCAACACATACCGTCAGGCACAAGCCTCTGTCACACAAGCCAAAGCGGCCGTCACGCAAGCGCAGGCAGCCGTAAACAGCGCGCGTGTCAACCTCGGCTTCTGCACGATTTCCGCTCCCGTTTCGGGTATGATAGGTGAAATCCTGGTCCGCACCGGCGACCAGGTTTCGCCCGCAACGCAACTCACCATCGTCAGCGGCAACCGCCAGATGGAAGCGTGGTTCTCTGTGCCCGAATCGATTCTCGAAGCCGGTGTGGCCGAAGGAATGGAGCAAAGCAGCATAAACGCCTACATTGAAAAACTGCCCGATGTGACCTTTGTGATGAAAAACGGCACCGAGTATGCCCACAAAGGCCGCGTATCCAGCCTCACCGGCGTGGTCGACGCCGCAACCGGATCGCTCTCCTGCAAGGCCACTTTCCCCAATCCCGAAGGCCAGTTGTATTCCGGCATTCAAGGCTCGATCGTCATGATGTTCGCCGAGAAGAACGTTATGGTGATTCCCCAGAAAGCCGTGGTGCGGCTGCAAGACAAGTCGCTGGTTTACAAAGTGAAATCCGACAGCACAGCAACCGCGGTCGACGTCACCGTGGAAGACACCGGCAACGGCAAGGATTTCATCGTGACCAGTGGTCTGAACTCCGGCGACCGTATCGTCACCGTAGGTGCAAATAACGTTACCGAAGGACAAAAAGTGCTCTTCCCCGAAGTAGCGAAGAAGGATAAATAAAATTGCTTCCGCGCTATGAAGAACAATATATTCATCAACAGATATGTGATGGCCTGCGCCATCTCTATCGTAATCGCGCTGGTGGGCTTTATCTCGATAAACACGCTGCCTGTCGAGCAGTACCCCGACATCGCGCCGCCAACGGTGCAAGTCTCCACCAGTTACTCCGGCGCCGACGAGAACACGCTGATGAAATCGGTCATCCAACCTCTGGAAGAGGCCATCAACGGTGTGACCGACATGACCTATATGACCTCCAAAGCGTCGTCGAACGGTAATGTGCAGATCAACGTCTTCTTCAAGCAGGGTGTCGATGCCGACATGGCTGCGGTGAACGTGCAGAACCGCGTCACCAGATCCATGGCTCTGCTGCCCGCCGAGGTGAACAAGGTGGGCGTGACGGTGCAGAAACAGCAGAACAACATTCTGCAGATTTTCGCCGTGAGAAGTTCCGACGGCAAATATGACGAGGACTTCATCTCGAACTATGTCGACATCAACATCAAGCCCCGCCTGATGCGTATCACCGGCGTGGGTGACGTGATATCGCTGGGTAATACCTATGCCCTGCGTATCTGGCTCAAGCCCGATGTGATGGCCCAGTACGGTTTGACCCCCAACGACATCTTCGCCGCCATCGGAGGCCAGAGCTTCGTCGCCGCAACAGGTTCGCTGGGCGAGCAGTCGGAAAACGCC
>CACYCT010000174.1 GCA_902772965.1 uncultured Bacteroidales bacterium
CATCATCATACGCAACGGCAAGAAGATTCTTCGCTAACCCACACAAGATATGCCGTAAGCATTAGATAAACTACAGACGGTAATACCTATATATTACAATAACAGCAGCTATAACTTCAGGTGCTATAGCTGCTGTTGCGTTTGTTATGTTGTAATGCCCCTAGTGGGTGTGGGGGCTGGCGTTTACAGCGGGTAGTCCTCAAAGGCGTAGAGGACGGTGGAGAGGTAGCGCTCGCCGGTGTCGGGCAGGAGGGCTACGATCTTTTTGCCCTTGTTCTCAGGACGCTTGGCGAGGGCGATGGCTCCTGCGAGTGCTGCGCCTGATGAGATGCCTCACGAGTGAATCAATGGCGCCAAGAAGTCGGATTGCCGGCCATCGAACAGTTTGAGAACAGAAACAAGTAAATCCCAACTTAACGAGATAATCAAATGAAACTGAAGAAAAGAAAAGTCAAATATGCAGCCATATTCTTCATCTGCTGGTTTGCGCTCCTGACCATTCTTGTGGATGGAGTCTTGAAGTTCCAGACATTGGTTGACTATTTCGGATCATACGCATGGGTGGAGATAGTCTTATTGCTGTTGGTCATCCTGCCTACATGTGCGGTTTACAGATTCACCAAAGAGAAATAGACTCACCCGGCTCGGAATCTGTACTCTGGGAATCCAAAGAGGGTGTGTCATAACTGAACTATGACACACCCTCTCGTGTGGCTGTTATCGGGCGGTGTGCCCGGCTTGTGTGGCGGAATTATTTGCGGATCTTGGTTCCGTCGGTTCCGATGTACATGCCTGCGGGCGCGCTGTCGAGCGATGTGCCGACGTAGCGTCCGAGCGCGTCGAAGTAGCGGACCGGCCCCTTATTGACGCTCGGTTTGATTTCGGTTACGGCGGTGACTTCGGAGCGTGTGACGTGAATCACGTCGTCGGCGCCGAGGATGGACAGGCGGATGTCGCAGTCGGTGGCTTCTCCGGGCTGATAGGGCTGCACGGTGACGGTGACGTCGGTGAGGAACTGGTATCCGTAGGCTTCTTGCGTGGAGTCGGTGCAGGCGATGGAGATCCAGTCGGGGAGCTGGTTGCCGTCGGCGTCGGTCACTTTCCACATCTCGGAAGGCTTGTAGGCGTTGACGGTGAAGGTTTTCTCGACGGGGTCGCTGATGACGTTGATCCGGTTGTCCTGTCCCACGTAGAGGTAGTTGTAGCATGCGTTGATGCCGGCGTTGAAGGTGGTGGTGTAGCCGACGGCGGAGTTGAGGTTGCAGCTCACGAGTTGGGTTTGCCGCCCGCTGCCCTCGACGTCGTGGCTGACCAGCGCGTAGGCGTGGTTGTCGTTGGGTATGTACTGCGGGTGGATGGAGTACATCACGGCGAGTTTGGTGTCGACGTCGGCGGGGTCATTCAGGGAGAAGGCGAGCATGATGGGCGTGTCGATGAGCAGGTCACGCATCTCACCGGTTTCGGGGTCTTGTTCCTGCAGTCCGGGGAAGATGTAGGAAATCCACGCGTTGGATTGCAGGTTGTAGGTGCGGCTGTTCACGGCTGAGGCGCGCTCGCGTCCGATTGCGGTGACGTTGCCCTGCTCGTCGAGTTCCACTTCGTAGACAGTGACTTTGAGGTTCCCGGGTGTCTCGCTTGTGTTGTAGAAGGAGATGTTCGCCTCGTTGAAGGTGTAGGGCACTTGGGGTTTGAAGAACACTTCGCAGATTGCGTCGAGGCTTGCTCCGGTCACGTCAAGCCGTTGGTTCCATGCCTCGGATGTTCCTTCGGCGTTGAAGGCGAACAGGGCGGGCTGGTAGTTGCGTTTGCCTGAGTTCCAGAAGCGGTCGTAGTTGCAGGCGTAGTAGGTTCCGGTCATGGGGTTTCCTCCGCATTCACCTCCGGCGATGATGCGTTGGTTGTTTGCGGCTTTGTGGCGCAGCATCAGGGTGAAGGTGGAGTCCTGTCCGCCGGCGGTGGCGGTGAGCACGGGGGCCGGGTGGACAGCGTTTTGGATATTGTGGTCAAAGCGCGGGCTTTGGCTGGTTGAGGGCGGCAGGAATGTGAAGATGTCGACATCGGTGGAAGTGGCTTCCGCTCCGACTTTGCCGTTCATTTCGCCGGTGGGGTATGTCCAGAGGTAGGTGGCGTTGTCTGTCTCGGGCGTGGTGTTGACCCACGTCACGGGCACAAAGGCGGGGCAGAACAGCGACGGGTAGGCGAGGAAAGAGTTCATCCAGCCGGAGATGCCGAGGTAGAACACGCCGTTGGGGCGGGCGAAGGAGGCTTCGGGTTTGCCGTTCTCGGCGATTTTGGCGGGTGCCTTCGCGCCGATTTGGTAGGACGACAGGGGGATTTCCTCGAAAATCACCTGTCCGGGTTGTTCGGCATACTGCGCCGACATCATCAAGCCGCATGAGGCTAAAAGCGAGAGGAGTAAGGTTTTTTTCATAGATAGATCGGTCGGGCTCAGGGGATGTTCACCGTTTTAGGCACGAGAGCGGAGCCTTTTTACGCTTCGCGCCCTGGGTATTGCTAAGCGCAAAGTTACGAAATTATCGGCCTTATTGTGCTGTGTTTTCCCGGATTTAATGATTTTTAAACTTGGAATGTTCTTGGCGGACACTCGCGCGGGCTATGAGGACATCGCCCTGACGGTGGAGGTGTGCGTGATTTGGCACCGCGCTTAATGATGCCGGGGCAGCCGTCACGCATTATCCAGGCTTGCCGCGAACTGGCTTGGGGTCTGTCCGGTGATTTTGAGGAAGGCTCTCCGGAAGGTGGACAGCGAGGCAAAACCACTCTCATTGGCCACATGCTCGAAAGTGAACTCCGGGTGGTCCCTGATCATGGGAATACTGACCCGCTCTATCCGCAGCCGGTTGATGTAGTCGTAGAATGTCAACCCGAGTTGTTGACTGAGGTAGTTGCTCACGTAGGTGCGGTTTGTGCCCAAAATCTTGGCCAGGTCTCCGACGGTCAGATTCTTGTTGAGATACAACTCTTTCTCTTCCACCACCTGCTCCAGCACGCCTTCGGGCAAGGGGGTGGCCTTCTTTTTCTTGCCCGCCTCATGCCCCAGAGAATCGGCCGACACGGTAACAGGGCGGAAATTCCGGCAGTAGTGGAGCACCATCAGCCACAGTGCCATCGCCACCACATAATACACCGTATCGACCAGAAGTGAAGACCAGAACGACACGGCAAGCCACAGCAACTGCCCGATGATACAGAAAAAGAACACGGGGCGAAGCCATGATACATCAATCTTGTCGGTGTTCGAGAAATTGTCGTGCAGATAAGTCAGTGTCTTCTTCATCCTGACGTAACCGATGATGACAATGGTCCATGAGAAGCACCATAGGAACGCCGCGTAGGCGTAAATCACCATCATACCCGGCCATAAGGCATAGGCCACGGTAAAGACGGCGAAAGGTATGGCCGACAACAGCAGACGGCCCCATGTGAGCCAACCCGGCTTGACAACCTCGAAGATGAGCGCCATATAGGTCAACGCCGACCAGCCGTCGATGATGAAAATCCAGTTGAGCACATCTTCACGGTACATTCCGGGGAGGGTCAGCACCAGGTCTTTTACCATCCACACACACCAGACCGCCATGATGCAGCCGAGAATGGTCTGAAACCGGGACAGGCGCTTGCGCCGGAACAGGATGCTGATTGAGAAAATGGCAAAGAAAGCTGTTGCCACACCGATTGTGAATGCTGTGATGTTGTTCATAACCGCAAAATTAACACATTCCCGACAATGTGCAACCTCCGCGGCAGGTCAATCCGACAAAAAAACGCTCCAATACACCAAAAACGCGTCAAATCGGCAATTTTTTGACGCATTGGAGTGTCTAACTCCGTCATGTGTTTGGGGCATTTGCCATGTTTTTCGGAAATTTGCCGGACAAAACAAAAACATAAACCACATGCGCAAAATCTTACTGATTCTGTTGAGTCTGTTTTACATCTGCGCCCAGGCGCACCTGCCCCACAACGGACCGGGCAACAACCAGACACCCTCACCGGAAAAGAACGGAAGTCTGGAGACCGACTATTTCTATTTCGACAATCCCGATGGCACCATCGAGTCTTTCCCCGAATACTGCTATCCGGACTTGAGACGGCGAATGATGAGCATCTCGTCTTCCAGATATGCCACGCCGTTGAAAACCGCCGATTTCGATGGCGTGCTCAAGAAGTATGAGAACTTGCTCAATCTTTTCTTCGGCCGTCAGACACGCACCACCGTGTTTGTGTTCGACGGTCAGGAGTCGGCACAGGCCGCCGTGTTCACCACCACAATCTACTCATCGTCGATTCTCGGCCTGTGGGCCGCGCTGGAAGACGGGATGCGGCAGAAGTTCAGCCGCGAGCTGACAAAGGCCAACATCCCGCACACCACCAGCGCCACATGGAAAGACGCCATCAAGCAGGGGAAACCCGAGGAACTGATTTTCAATGGCCACGAAGGCGGACATATCGTGAACAAAATCGACCTGAGCAACTCATGGCTCTCGCTTATGGCCGGAGCCAACATCGAGATTGTGCTCGACAACTATTTCTACTACGACGAGGAATACGACAAAATCGTGTGTGTCGTGTTCTGCTACTCCGAGATCAGCGACCCGAAAAACAAATACGAGGCTGCCGCCCACTCCGCCGTCAAGGCCATCAGCGGTTTCATGGGCTATACCGACCCGACCACGGGCAACACCACACTGGCCTCCATGTTCGAGCACCGCGACATGATCGACTACTTCAAGAAACACTTCCACCTCAAGAAACAGCCATCCGGACAGGAAAAGTGTGTGGCCAACTATGCCGGAACCCCGCAGAACCCGACCCTCGAACTCTGCGACACCACAGTGTGCATCGGCGTCGAATGCCTGATTTTCCAAAATGTCGAATCAGGAGGAGGCACGCTTATCGACGACCAAGATGACGACACAGGAGGAGGCACGCTTATCGGCGACCCGGGTCCGCCCGAGAAAGGAACCGAAAACTTCGGCCAGTCGCGGGCTGAACATTCGAACAACAAGTTCGCCGTTATCGGGCAACTCAATCACGCCAGCAACGAGAAACCCTTTGCCGAGAACGACGACCACATCTATCTCATGCAGGACACCTACGGGGACAATGCCGTGCTGGCCATCGACAAGAGAACAGGCGAGTTGTCCGAGGCGGTGCCGGGCAAGCGGAAAGGCGACCGGCCGGGAATCCTCAGCATCGGGGCCTACGGAAACGACCTTTATCTCGACGTGGATGGCCGGGGACTTGTGCGCTATGACGGAAAGGATGTGCAGACCTCGGAACTGATCCGCGAGATTGACCGCGGCTTTATGGACAGCTACGGGAAAATCGCGCTCTCGCCCAACGGACGGTATTTGGCATACGCCGGGCAGAACTGCGCCGGCTGTGTAATCGACCTGAAAGAGAACAACAGGCTTGTCAAGAATTTCCACGACGGATTTGTGGACTTTCTCGTCACCGATGACGGCGACTTCTTCGGCGTAAACAACTTCCGCGTCATGGTCTACCGCAACAACGGGAACACCGACGGCGACCCGACCGCCGTCGCGCAAATCGGCGACCTGCTCAAGGACAATCCGATCGCCATACGGCAGTGTGGCGGCGACATCTATATCGCCGGCGGGAAGAAAGTGTTCAAGACCGGAGCCGGAACGTTCGAATGGACCGAGACCGCCACGCTCGCAGGGAACAACCTGAAACTCTACGACGGGGCACTCGGCGCCGACGGAAACGGATTCGCCTATATGAGCGACAACGACCTGAACCGCTTCGCCCTGTTCAATGCCCGCAGCAACAGCCCCACACTGATGAAGAAACTCTCCACCGGAATCAATGTCGGCCGCAAAACGCCGCTGACGGTGGAGACAGCCGGAAATATCCATATCGACCGCAACGGCAACATCTGGATGGTGGAAAGATCCGGTGCCGGCTTCATCGTTGTGTACAACCCGAAGGGGATTGTCATGCTGAAATCGCTCGCCGGAAAGTTTATACAACAGAAATAATCTTAATAAAAACCCAAAACAATGAAACAGGCAAGATTACTTTTGGCTCTGGGCGTGATGGCGCTCATGGCCGGTGTTCTCTCCGGTTGCGGCGGCAGCGGCGCCGGTACGGACAATGATGCGGTGGCGCTGCCCACCGATGGAATCCTGGGCGAACTGCCCAAAGTCGTGGCTGAGTATGAGGCCGGCGAGGCGGCCGCGTCTGCCAAGTACGAAGAACTGAAAAAGAGCGACCCCGAAAAGGCACGGGAATTCTGGACAGAGTATATCGGGCAGGGAAACACCACAAAGTTCAAGAAGGAGACCCTCCCCGCCGTTGAGAAGACACTCGAGGGCAGAGAAATCCCCGCGGAACTGGCCGACGGACTTCCCATGCGTCTCGACGGAAACTTCAAGTTGGACGGCCAACGTGGGGCCACCGTGGGCGGAACCTTCACCGCCGGTGCATCGAACGACACCAAAATCCTGACCTTAAAAGCCGTGGCCTTCGACAGCGACGGCAAGCCCATCGCCATTGGCGCCCGAGGCATCAACTTCAGCGACTATCCCATCAAAGAGGGCAAGAAATTCACATTCGGTTTTTTCATCAGTGTCAGCGCCCACGATGCCGCCGGCTGGGCCAAACTGCAGAAAATCGTCATCATGGACAAGGAAAGCGAGGCCTACAAGCAAGCCGAGCAGCAGATCAAGGCCAGCAAGGACGCGTCGAAGACTTGAGGCGGGTCCGGGTCTGCCGGATCTTCAGCGGGAATGACCCCGAAGCGCGGTTGTAATGCGCTGATTATATTGTATCCGTCCGGAAAAAGCCGGCTCGCAAGCCTGTTTTTTCCGGACGGATACGTTTTTCCGGGATTACTGTCCGAGGATGGTGTTGATGATTATGTTCAGGTCCGACAGGTCGACGTTTCCGTTGCCGTCGGTGTCGGCGTCGCCGACATAGTCGGAGGCGTTGTTCTTGCCGAGGATGATGTTCACGATGGCGTTGAGGTCGGCCAGGTCAACGCGTCCGTCACCGTCCACGTCACCGGCTATGCCCGAGGCCTTGTAGACAAAGGTCATCACGGGTGAGTATTCGGTGTACTGTGCGACGGCTCCGGCGGCGATGGTGTTGTAGGCGTAACGGGTCCGGAGGTAGTAGGTTTTTCCGTCAACAAGTGCTCCCACACCGGTGATCTCGCTCAATTTCGGGGTGGCGAAGGAGTTGTCGGTGATTACGCCGCGGTAGCTTGTGCGCGCGGGGAAGGTTGTCGAGGTGCTTATTTCCACGCGGAGCGATCCGATTCCGGCTTCGGGCCGGACTTGGACGCGCGAAGTTCCGTAGAGTGTCTGCCCGTCGGCCGAGGGGTTGATCACCACGGGCGTTGCCGGCGTGACCTCGGCGGTTTGGAACGAGATGACGGGTGAGGCGTCAGCGGCTCCGTCGACGGTTGCCGTCAATCGGGCGTAATAGGTGGTTGCTCCGGCGAGTTTGTATTGCGGGACGGTGAGCGATGTTGCTGTGGTTGTGGCGCTGTATCTTACGGTGTTCATGTCGGCCGTGGTGGAGATTTCGAGCAGATATTGGACACCTGTTCCGGCGTCGTTCCACGTGAATGTGGGCGTGAGCGAGACACCGGCGGCTCCGTTGGCGGGACTGTTGATGATGACCGAGCCGAGTGTGAACGAGCGCGCGTCGGAAATGTTGTCCCACAGGTTGAGGCCGCGGGCGGACACGCGCCAGTAGTAGCGTTGTCCGACGGTTAAGCCGGGGATGGCTGTCAGAGGAATGCTTGTGGAGTCGACTTCGACGTGGGCGACGAGGTTTTGCAGGTCGGCGTCGGAGTAAACCTGAACGGTGAACGACGTTGCGTCGGGCGCCGCCCAGCGCAGGCTGCCCATGCGCGGCACATTGGCTCCGTCGGCGGGAGCGAGCAGGGTGGGTTTCTGTGCCTGGTGCGGCGTGTGGCCTTCCACCAGGGGAGCGTACTCGTTGCCCCATCGGTCGAGGATGGAGACAGCGAAACGGTAGCCGGTTTTATATGCGGCCGGGATATGAAAGGCGGGACTGTACGAGACACCGAGCATATACTCCGGCTGACCATTGAATCCGGCGAGTTCAACCGACAGGGGAACCGCGTACACCACATATCGCACGTTTTCTTCCGGGTTCCACCGGAGCGTGTCGCCGTCGAGGCTGACGTTGGTCACGGTGGTGTACGTTTGTGTGGGTTGTTCCCACGACAGTGCGGGCGAGAGCGAGGGCGTGGTGTAGACGTGCTGCTTGAGGTATTGCCGCAGTTGCTGCACCTTTGTTCCGATTTTCTGGCTCAGGTTTCGCCAAGTGGCGTACTTGAAGTAGACCATGCCATAGACACCGTTCTCGTTGGCCTGGCGCATGATGTTGACTTGGGTGACGTATTCGTCGAGGCTCCATGCCGAAGTGGCTGCCTCGACGGCGTAACCGCTGATGTAGACGTGGCGGTTGAACTTGGTTCCGATTTTTCCCCACCATTGCGTGACGCCGGTGTAGGTCTGCGAGGTGTTCCAGTACACTTGCGGCGAGATGAAGTCGATGGTTCCTCGTGAGATCCACGCCATGGGGTCGGAGTAGATCTGGTTGTACTGCCAGTCGTTTCCGGGGCTTGGGTCAACGCCGTATTTTGCTGCCACGTTGGGGTCGGAGCAGGCCACGCCGGCGGGGCTGATGCCGAAGCGCACCCAGGGCTTGGTGGCTTTGACCATGTCGCGCACGTCCTTGACCATCCGGTTGACGTTCTCGCGCCGCCAGTCGCCTTGCGAGAGCGTTCCTCCGCCGGTTTTATAGGCGTTGTAGAGGTTGGCGTCGAGCGAGAATGAGGGGTTGTCCTGGTTGTAGAAGTAGTCGTCGAAGACGAGGCCGTCGATGTCGTATTTCGTGAGAATGTCGCGGCACACGTCAACCACGCGCTGGCGTACTTCGGGCAGCCCGGGGTTGAGCACGGTCTCGTAGTCGGTTTGCAGGAGCCAGTCGGGGTGCGCGTTCTCGTAGTTGAGCGGGTGCGAGCCCCACGAGGAGACGGTTTTCGGCTTGTAGCGGTAGGGATTCACCCACGCGTAGAGTTCGATTCCGCGCTTGTGGGCTTCCTCGATGATGAATGCGAGCGGGTCGAAGGCGGGTGCTGTTCCGCGCGATGTGGAGCAGTAGGACGACCAGGGCTCGTAGGCCGAGTCATATAGGGCGTCGGCCATGGCGCGCACGTGGAAGTAGACGGCGTTCATGTTGTTCACGGCGAGCGTGTCGAGCATTTTCTGGCACGCGCGCTTCATGGTGTTGGCGTTTGAGGCGGTGATGGCTCCGCTGGGCCAGTCGGTGACGTATGCGCTCATCCACACGGCTCTGTGCTCGCGTTTGACGGCTTGTGCGCCGGCGGTGGCTGTCATCGAGGCGATGATGAGTAGAAAGAGGAGTATTCTGTGTTTCATTGTGTGCTTGCTGGTGGTTTTAAAATACAGGGGTGCACTGTTGAAGTATGCACCCCTGAGTGATGGGAAGTCAACGATTTAGAAGAGGTTGGTCAGTCGTGGATTGATGGTCACTCCGAGGATTTTCTCTTTGTTGTCGTTGTAGTTGGTGACGGTCTTCGTGTTGGGGTCGAAGTAGTACAGGCCAGTGGTGTAGGTTTTCTCGGTGGAGGCGGCGCGGAAACCAAAGTAGACGTAGTGTGTGCGCTGGTCAACCACCATTTGGGTTGTGTACACGCCTTCGGCGTCGGTTGTGTTGATCGGGTCGGCGTCCATGGGGATGAAGGCCTCGTAGTTATCGTAGGCGGCTGTTTCGGTGTCGCCCGGGAGTGCGTACATGGTGAAGCCCACGCCGGGGGTGGTGCCTTTGGTCATCCACACGTAGAGTTTTCCGAGGTCCTCGTCAAGGGTGAACGCGCGCGGCTGTGTTGTCTCGAGCACGATGGGGAAGGGTAGGGGAATGCCGGTTCCGGTTTTGCCGATGTCGGAGGGACGGAAGCGGTAGATTCCGTAGCCGGAGTAGTTCTTGCCCCACCAGAAGACACCCTTGCGGTCGATGTACAGTCCGGTGTGGATGGCGCCGTACGACATGCCGTTGTTGTAGTACTGCAGCTGGTTGTTCACGACAAAGTAGCCGGCCGTCTTCGAGAAGGTTGTCGGCTCAACCACGCCGCGCTTGTCGAGTTCGAGGCGGCGGATACCGGTGTTGCGGTCGGTGTAGTAGAGGTAGGTTCCGTCGGCGCAACCCTGGAAGGGGTCGTTGAAGGCCTGCTTGCCGACGTTGGTGACCATGATGTTGGCGCTGCTGCCGTCGCATGCCATGACGGTGATTTTACCGTCACCGAGCACGGAGTCGGCGTCGTTGACGTAGTAGTATTGCTTACCGCAGTCGAGGATGTAGACGTTGTCTTGTATGGTCGCGCTGTCGCCCTCGCCGTTTTTCTGTGCGGCATAGACGATTTGCGTGGGCATGTTACCCGAACTCACACCCATGTCGAAGGGCATGTTCTTGGTTCCTTCGGGCAGGGTTGCGGGGTCAACGAGTTTGTAGGCTTTGATGTTTCCTCCGAGCACGGCGTAGTACAGTGTCGGCGCGGGAACGTTGGAGCCCACCTGCACGTTGACGTAGGAGTCTTCGAGTCGGCGGTTCTCTCCGTTGACATCGAACCATGCCTGGATTTCGATTTTTTGCGAGCCGATGTGCTTGAACGAGAGCGCGCCGGGGTTGTCGATTGTTCCGTCGGCGTGGCTGAAGCCCTCGAAGGTGGCGATTTCCTCGCCGTCAGCGTTCTTGGTTCCTTCGGGGAATTTCCAGAGGTAACGGCAGATGAGGTTCTCGGGGTTGGGCAGTTCCACGTCGAGGCTGACGGTTACGTCGTTGATTACCACGGTCGGGGCCGATTGCTCTTTGACCGAGAGTATGGGCGCGATGTCGTAGATGAGCAGTGGGTAGGTTTGCTTGCCGACGCCCTCAACTTGCAGGGTGACGTTGTAGATGCCCGCTTTGGTGTATTTGTGCTGCGGGTTTTGCTCGTTGGACGCGGTTCCGTCGCCGAAGTCCCACGTCACGGCTCCGGTTTTAGCGGAGGTGTTGTTGAACTGTATGGTCGACACCACGTAGAAGTCGAGCGTATACTGGTCTCCGGCGACGTTGAAAGTGAAGTCGACGTCTTTGCCCGAGAAGTCGCCGTAGGCGGGTTCCTTGTCGGTGCAGGCACCCGCGAGCAGGGCAAGGGCCAGTAGCGTCAGGATATGTTTTAATGCTTTCATTTCGTACTCAGGTGAACAGATTAGTTAAGTGTGATTTCTTTGTTGTCGGTTGTGACTCCGACTTTTCCTTTCTCGTCGATTACGCGGAACTCAGGCTCGAGGAAGTAGGTTCGGCTATATTCCACGGCGTAGACTTTATCGGCTGTGTTGTAGATCCACGCAGTGAAGGGGATTGTGCTGATAAGGTCTTTCCAGTAGGGCATGTACTCGGGTCGCACGGAGGTGATTTTCCCGCCGGTGTCGTCGCTGTACCGGCACAGGAGCCAGGGCGAGGATTTATACACGGGGTAGACGTTGGCGCCCGAGGGAGCGTCGCTTTCGTTCTGAATCTCGTGGATGATGGTCACGCCGTCGACAACGGTGGTGTAGTAGTAGTGGTCCACCTCATCGGTTTCGGTGACGAACCAGCGGTCGGACTTGTCGGCCGTGGCGGTGTCGGTGGGAATGTCGAGGTTGTACTTGGCGTTGAGTTGCTCGAAGATTGACTTGGGGAAGTCGTAGTTGATGTACACGCGTCGCAGGTCGGCGATGTAGGTGCTGTCTTTTGTGAGCGCGTTCACCACATAGTCGACAAATTCCTGCTGGAATGTGGCGGGGTAGTAGGAGTCAAATTTTTCCTGGTCCCATTCGGCGGGTTCAGTCCACGACACCGGGCCGAGGGTGCGCGATGTCGGGAAGGAGTCGGTGAGCGTGTACTCGTATCCGTCCCATTCGGCTTTGCTGTGGGCGTAGGAGCCCATGATGGAGGTCTGCCGGACGGTGTCGGTCAGGGTAAAGATTTTGGTGTACGACAGTGAACTTGTGAGTTTGCAGGTGGCTTGCGCCGATTGCTCGCGTTTTGTGAGCGCCCACACTTCCGAGCGGTCGATCTGGTGGTCGGCCGAGGTGTAGTATTGTCCTTTAAAGGTGGCGTAGGTTCCTGCTTTCACCACGGTGGAGTTTTGCTCCCAGTAGACGGTCGGGAGGATTTGTCCGATGTCCATCCGGTCGCCGAAGGGGTCGTGGTTGGCGCAGGAGGTGACTCCGGCCAAGAGCAGCGCTACGCTTCCGATGATTTGATATAGTTTCATAGATGGTTTCGTGTTTTTTTGATTGTTAAGTGATTTGCGCTTACGTTTACTCTTGTGTGAGAGATTTCACTTCGCCGTATGCGCGCGCCCAGATCATAGGCGTTTGGAGCCATTTGTAGTTCTTGTAGGCGCCGAGGCGTTGGAGTTCCGAGCGGTTGTACTTCTCTTCGGTTTCGGGGTCGTAGTTGATGCGCTGGATCCATGTGTTCTCTTTCTCGGCTTCGGAGAGGCCGTTGACCCAGTAGGCGGCGTAGAGGTTGTAGGGCCGGCGCAGGTTGGGATAGATGATCTCGTTGTTGTCGCCGATACCGTAGTTGTTGCGCTTGTTGGAGTAGTGGTAGCGACGCATGTCGGTCCACTGCTCGGGCTGGAGATACATGGCGATGTATTTCTGCTGCATCAGGTCCGAGAGGGTGTATTCGCTCTCGTTGAAGAACCAGTGTTTGTTACCGCGTTCGGTCACTTTGTGGTGTGAGTATGTCCGTACGATTTGTCCTCGGATGATGCGCTCGGTGTAGAGTTCGGTGTTGTCGAGGAAGGATTCGACCTGGTTGTCGAAGTATTCCTTGGCCTGGTATCCGGGCTTTCCGCCGGCTTGGGCGTTTCCGGGATAGCGGTTGTCGGTTGACTCGTTGTAGTTGGGGTTGGGATATTTCTCGATGAAGAAGTCAACGTGGCGCTGGATGTTCCATCGGGTGGCCTCTTTGGCGAGTTGGCATGCTTCGGATTTGCGTCCGAGCCAGTAGAGGGCTTCCGCTTTGATGAAGTAGAGTTCCTCCATGGTGAACAGCGGGTTGTAGCAGTCGTTCCATCCGGCATATGCGCCCATGTAGAGGTTGGGGTAGTGGGCGATTTTGTAGGATGTTCCCATTCCGATGTTTGCCTCGAGGTAGCGCATTTTGATCTGGTAACTGCCTTCGGCGGTGTTGGATGCGGATTGCGGTCCTGTACGGGCAATCATGAGCAGTCCGCAACGGGGGTCGTTGGCGAAGCCTTCGTGTGTTCCGCCGTCGCCGTTGAACAGTCCGCAGTTTTTCTCGTCGTTGGGCGCGCTCAGTCCGAGCAGGTCAATCATGAAGAAGCGTGAGGGGATCGCGCTGCTGAGCAGGTTTCCGCGCGACTCCCAGGAGTTGATGATGGGCTGTGCCACGCTCCACACGGCCGATTGTGTTCCGGTTCCGCCGTCCCATTTGTAGCGGGGCTCGTTTCCGAACCAGTTGCCGTAGAGCAGTGTGCCCTTGCGCCACTGGTTGATGGCTTGGTCGGCCGCGTCGATGATTTTCTGGCACATGGTGGCGCTGCGGTCCACGTTGGGGATGTTGCGCAGCAGCAGTCTCGCCTTGATGGCGTAGACGAGTCCTTTCCATTTCTCGAGGTCACCGGCGTAGATACGGTCTTCGGCCGCGGTGATGGGCTGGTTGTCGGGGTTCTCGGTGATGGACTTGTCCTCAAACATGGCGATCAGGTCGTCGGCCTCTTGCATCATCCATGCGTACACGCTGGTCTGCGAGTCGTAGGTGGGCGCGTTGGACAGGTATGCCTGGCTGCGTGGAATGTCTCCGAAGGCGTCGGTGGTGAGTTGTGTCGACATCAGCCGGATGGCGCGGACGATAAGTTCGTAGTTGGGCGAGTTGATTTTCTTGGAGTTCTCGATGATGGTGTTGCCGTTTTTACCGATGTCGTAGAAGTGGCGGCGCCACATCGGGTGTCGGTTCATGGTGAGCATCTCTTGCTCGCACTTGTAGGAGTATGCTCCGATGGAACTTTTACCTCCGGTGGTGAGCATTTGCGAGAGGTATGCGTAGTACTCGCTGTGGTCGTACACGATTTGCTGGCTGTAGAAGATAAGCACCGGCAGCCCGGCCTTGGCGTCGATCTGGTGGGCGCGGTCGGGGTTGATGTTGTCGTCAAGCATGTCTTTGCAGGCGGTGGTTGTCATGCTCAGCAGCAGAGCGACGGCGATATATTTCAGATATTTCATGGTGTGTTTCCTCCTTAGAATGTGGCTTTGACAGTGAGGTTAAAACTGCGTGTAGTGGGCACGTTGTAGTTGTCGATACCCATGCCGCCGGTACCACCGCTGACGGCTGCCATGATGGCGGGGTCGTTGCCGGTGTACTTGGTGAGCAGGAACAGGTTGCGTCCGGTAAGTGTCGCGCTGAGTCCTTTCACGGCCCAGGTTTTCTTGAGCAGCGAGTCGAAGTTGTAGTTCAGCGTGACGTAACTCAGGCGGATGTAGGAACCGTCTTCGATGAAGTTCGACGAGACGGAGAAGTAGGTGTTGATGAAGTTCTGGTCGAGCACGATGGGCGTGCGGTTTTGTTCGTAGGTTACGGTTCCGTCGGGAGCGGTGACGGCCTGCACACCCTTATATATAATCTCGCGGTTGCGGTAGTTGGTGTAGTGGCGGTCCATACCGTTGGAGATCAGGCTTCGTCCGGTGACGTTGACCACGTCGCCGCCGCAGCGTCCGTCGAGCAGGAACGACAGGGTGGCGTTTTTGTAACGGAATGTTGAGCCGAGTCCCATCAGGAACTTGGGCTCGCGGTTGCCGATATAGAATCCTTTAGCGGAACTGATCAGGGGGTATCCGTTCTGGTCGCAGATCACGTTTCCGTTGGGGTCGCGCTCGTAGTCCTTACCGGAGATACCGGTTGTGGAGCCGTTCAGGCGTGCCACGGGGAAGATGTCGCCGTACTGTGTTCCCTGGATCTCGACGATGTCGTCGGGGAGTTTCTTGACGCGGCCGCGGTTGAACGAGAAGTTGAGATTCGCGGTCCAGTCGAAGTCTTTTGTTCTGAAGATGTCTTGGTTGAGTGTCGCTTCCACACCGTGGTTCTCGATGGTTCCCTCGTTGCGTGTTTGCAGGATGGTTCCCGAAGCGGGCGAGACGCGCACCGACACGATCTGGTTGTCGACCGTGGTGGAGTAGTAGGCCACGTCGAGGCGTGTTCGAGAGTTGAAGAATCGCAGGTCGGCGCCGATTTCCCACGAGGAGGTCATCTCGGGCTCAAGGGTTGTGGCGCGCGAGATGGTGGGGTCGATTCCGTATCCGCCGTCGGGGAAGAGGGTCCATTGCTTGTAGGTGTCGGTGAAGAGGTACGACGGGCAGTCTTTACCTACCTTTGCCCAGTTGCCGCGGATCTTACCGTAGGAGAACCAGTTGTTCTGCAGGTGGAACAGTTCACTGAAGATCACACCGCCGGTGACCGAGGGGTAGAAGTAAGTCGGTTTGACCTGCACCAGTCGCGACGATCCGTCGTAACGTCCGGTGACGGAGAGTTGCGCCATGCCCTTGTAGTCGAAGCGGAGTTCGCCGAAGTAGCCGTACTTGTTCCACTTCGTGTGGTAGAGCGAGGGGTGGTTTGAGATGAGCAGGTCGCCGTTGGTGAAATCGGTGTTCATATAGGAGTAGAAGTCACCGCTGAGTTGGAAGTGCTCGTTGTACATGGTGGCCTCGTAGCTGGAGGCTTGCTTCCATTCCATACCGAAGAGGGCGTTGAAGGTGAAGTCTTCGGCGAAGGTTTTCTGATAGGTAGCGAGGAACTGCGCCGTGAATTGCTCTGAACGCGATGGCTGGAAGTTGTAGTATCCGAAGAGCGACTGCATGGAGGCGAGTTTCTGCTGGAGGTCGTCGTTGGTGGGGTCGATCAGGTCGGTGTCGTAGATTCGGGGCACACCGTAGGACTCGTAGGTGGAGTATCCCTTGTCGTAACCGAGTTTTCCGGTAAAGACGAGGTTCTTGATCGGCTCATAAGAGATTTGTCCGTTCAGGATCATGCGGTTGCTCTCGGTTTCGGATTTGTCTTTGTAGCGTCCGTAGTAGGGCGACACGCCGGCGTTGATGCGCTCGGTGTCGAGCAGTTTGTCCCACGCGTCGTAGCGTGCTCCCCAGTTGACGTGGCCTTCCACGGTCTGGTAATCTTTCATGTTCTTGTTGATCGGCCATGCGTAGATGGTCGACATCGAGTTGCCGAAACCGCGGCCTTTGCTGTTGACGAAGTGGGTCGACAGTTGGATGTTCACCTGTTTGCTCGGGCTGAATGCGCCTTTGAGGAAAACGGTGAGCTGCTTCTTGTAGTCCTTGGGCACGATACCGTCGTGGTTGGTGTATGCCACAGAGGCGTACGCGTTGAATTTTTCGGTACCGCCGGAGACGGAGAGGTCATACTTCTGGAGCCATCCTGTACCGAGGAATCCGCCCACGTTGTCGTATCGCGTGTCGGACTCGCGCAGGTAGGGTCCCCAGCCGCCGCTGACGGAGTTCTCTTTGTACATGCCTCGTGCTCCGGCCATGAATGCCTCCTGCACTTTGGGCACGCGCATGGCGTTGCTCATCTCAACGCTTGCCGAGGCCGTCACGCGCACCGAGCCGTCTTTCGCGCCGCTCTTGGTGGTGATCATGATCACACCGTTTGCGGCCTCCTGACCATACAGCGCCGACGCGGCCGCGCCCTTGAGTACGGTCATGTTCTCGATGTCGTTGGGGTTGATGTCGGCCAGCGTGGAGCCTTTACCGCGAATGGGCACACCGTCGACAATCATCAGCGGCTCGTTGCTCTGCGAGTTGTTCACCGACGAGATCGCGCGGATAATCACCTGCGTGCTCGAGTTGGGCGAGCCGCCGCCGGTGCCCACTTGCAAACCGGCCACCTTACCTTGCAGCGAGGCGGCGAAGTTGCTCGAGCTACCGGCCGTGACCTGGTCGGAGTTGAGCGACTGGACGGCGAAGTTCAGTTTCTTCTTCTCCTGTGTCTGCCCCATAGCGGTCACAACCACTTCGCTGAGCACCTGGGCGTTGTCTTTCATTTCGATGTTGATCACCGATTTTCCTCCGGTGACTTTCACCGACACCGGAATCATTCCCACGTAGGTCACCTCGAGCACGTCGCCGTCGTTGGCCTCAATGGTGTATTTTCCGTCGAAGTCCGTGGCTGTTCCGCGGGTGGTGCCATGCACTTTCACCGACGCGCCGATAATCGGCTCGCCATCGGATGCCTGCGTGACCACACCGCTGATTGTACGGGCATAACCCAACACGGCTAAGAAGGAAAACAACAGTAGTAGTGCTTGTTTTCTCATCATGTTTAGTCTTTGTATTTGTTTATGTTAGTGTTTCTGATTAGAGGTTGGTTTCAGACACGCTCTCGGGTATAGAGCGTATCACGTTACAAACTTACTTGATTTTTTTCTAACACTGACACATAATCCCGCAAAAAATTCAAGTTATTTTAAATTTTTAAGTTTTAACTACGAATATTTGCAAATATTCACAAATACAACTCAGACCCGGTCAGGTTCCGGGTGTTCCGCTGTTCCGGGTGTTCCGCTGTTCCGGGTGTTCCATCTGCCCGCACTTGTCGCGGAGTGAGGGCTGGGTGAAAATTTTTTTGGCTGGTTGGCGAAAAAAATGTAACTTTGCATGTTAATTGCGCATCGTAGCGCCCTGTGGCTGCCGCAAAACGCAACTAAATCACAATCACACAGCGCAAAAACCACACACTCAACTCCCTATGAAGCTCTCTGAATTCACCACCAAGATGACCGACGACCTGATCGCCGAACACCCCGCCAAACACCGCGATGAATCCCGACTGATGGTCCTGCACCGGAAATCTGGTGAAATCGAACACCGTAACTTTAAAGACATCTTGGAATACTTCAATCCGGGTGACCTGATGGTCTTCAACGACACCCAGGTGTTCCCCGCGAAACTCATCGGAAACAAGGAAAAAACCGGAGCGCGCATCGAGGTGTTCCTGCTTCGGGAACTCAACGAGAACTTCAAACTCTGGGACGTGCTCGTGGAGCCGGCGCGGAAAATCCGTATCGGCAACAAACTCTATTTCGGCCTCGACGACTCGATGGTGGCTGAGGTGATTGACAACACCACCTCGCGCGGACGAACGCTGCGATTCCTTTACGACGGCCCGCACGACGAGTTCAAGCGCAACCTCTACGCCATGGGGGCAACGCCCATTCCGCCGTACATCAAGCGTGATGTGGAACCTGAGGACGCCGAGCGGTACCAAACCATTTTCGCCCGTAACGAGGGCGCGGTCGTGGCTCCGGCAGCCGGGCTGCACTTCAGCCGCGAACTGATGCGCCGACTTGAGATCCGCGATATCGAAACCGGATTCCTCACCATGCACCTCGGACACGGATGCTACAAGCGGATTGAAGTGGAAGACCTCACAAAACACCGCATCGACAGCGAACAGATGGACGTGAGCGAGGAACTCGCGCTGCGCGTGAACGAGAAGCGCGACGCCAAGCAGAAAATCTGCGCCGTGGGAACGTCCGTGCTCCGCGCGATGGAAACCGTGGTGGGCATGAACGGCCACATCAAGCCCTTCTCCGGCTGGACCAACAAATTCATCTTCCCGCCCTACGAAGTCACCACAGCCGACGCTTTGATCACCAACTTCCACATGCCCATGTCGACCACACTGATGGTTACCGCCGCATTCGGAGGATACGATAACGTTATGCGCGCCTACGACGTGGCCGTGGAGGAGAAATACGGCTTCGGCGCCTACGGCGATGCAATGCTCATTGTTGACTGAAAACCTGAAAAACCTTACCGCAACCATGGCTAAAACACAAAACAGAACCATCACCACAACCGAAGGAGGAACCAGACATAGACAGAAAGCCAAGCAGTTTCCGATCGAGGTCTCCCGCCTGATAGACAAATCCGATGACGAAGTCAGGCTCGACATTGAGAAAACAATAGAGGAATTCCCCTTTATCGAGACGATTTCTCCAGACATAGACATAGTTTCCCCAGACAATGACATAGTACGCCCAGACATAGCAGGGTTAAAAATGTTATCAGATGAGGACACCGGTGTCGCAATAGAGGCACGCGCCGAAAAATCTGGCCGAAAAATGCGTGTCCGTCGTCGCCAGGAAAAAAGTGTCGATCGGGACATTGACGCGTCAGGAAGTTTGTCCGTCAGAGCTGATATTGAAACTCGGGACATTGACGCGTCAGGAAGTTTGGCCGGCAGAACTGGTTATGAAGTTGCCGCATACGTTCCGACGCCCACACCCGGCCTCACTAACCGAACATGGTCGGAGTCTCCCGTGCCATACGAAAGACCGGCACTGCCGTCACTCTACGAGCACCTCTCTGGGCAACTCGGAAACCTCAACCTCGATGACTTGCAGATGCAAATCGCCGAAACCATCATAGGCTCATTAGACGACTATGGTCTACTCGACGGCAGCGTAAACCTGATCGCGCAGACACTCAACGAAGAACTCGGATACGGCACCGTAGACCCCACCCGCGACGTCGAGCCGGTGCTCAAGCTGATTCAGCAACTCGACCCGGTCGGCATCGCCGCGCGGGATTTAAGAGAGTGCCTTATTCTTCAACTTCTTCCGCATCAGAAAGACCCGAAGGCCGAACTGCTTTTACATATCCTTGAACAAGACTACGACGGATTCCTGAAAATCGGCACCACACCCGGGCAAAAAAAGCGTCTCGCGGACAAATTCGGTGTCTCAACCGATGAACTTGAACTCGCTATTCACGCCTACCGCCTCACGACACGCCCCGCCGCCGATTACGACACGGGCGGTTTTGATAATCCCAACCTGATTGTGGACTACACTGTTGAAGTTGACGATAACGACCAAATCACCATCGAGGCGCTCAACAGCATTCCCGAACTGCGGATTTCGTCCGTGATCACAAGCAAGTCCACCAAAGCGTTCCGCGAAAAGTACGTCAAGCCCGCACAGAATTTCATCGACGTGCTGCGCCAGCGCCAAGAGGCTCTGATGACAATTATCGAAGCCGTTGTCCTGGCCCAACGCGACTTCTTCCTCAGCGGCGATATGGCCCACATTCACCCGCTCACGCTTAAAGACATCGCCAATCAGGTGGGCTATCACCCGTCGAGCATCTCGCGCGTGACATCAAAGCGCGCCCTGGCGACGCAATATGGAAACGTGCGGCTTAAAAACATGTTCACAGGCGATGTCGATGAGGGAAAAACCAAGCACGAAATCCGAGAGCGAATCAGGCAGATAATCAATCAGGAGGATCCTGAAAAACCGTTGTCTGACCAAGCCATCACCGAGCAACTCAAAAAAGAGGGCTACAATATCGCGCGGCGCACCGTCTCAAAATACCGCGATGAATGCGGTATAGCCGGACAAAAAATGCGGAAAAGATGAAACGCCTCTCGAAATACGCCTTCCGACGCCTGCTCTCGGCCTCGGCACGGTTTTTCTCCACCGTGCTCTCGCCGATTCTGGCGCCCACCTTTGGCGCATTTCTCTCTTTATGGACATCGGTGCTGTGTCTGTTGCCCGGAGGCACCCGTGTGACCGTGCTGGTGATGATTCTCGGAATCACCGGTATCCTGCCGCTCATCGCCATCGGCGTGCTGCAGCACTTCGGTGTCATCACCGGTAAGAACCTCGTCCGCCGTCAGGAACGGCACTTGCCCTACCTCGTGGGCATCGCCTGCTACGTCGGCGCGACGTTGTACCTGCGCCACATCCACTCGCCCGAGTGGTTTGTCATGTTTATGGCCGGAGGCGCCGTGGCCTGCACGATTTGCGCGGCGGTCAACACCGTATGGAAAATCAGCGCCCACATGGCCGGAATGGGCGGACTGGTGGCGCTGCTGTTTCAAATCCACGTTCAGGGTTTGAGCGCGTTCAATCTGTTCTGGATCATCAACGCGACCATCCTGCTGGCCGGAGTGCTCGGCACGTCACGCATGATTCTGCGGCGGCACACCATCATGCAGGTACTCACGGGCTTCGCCGTGGGATACGCCGCCGTTACTATCGCGATAAAATATTTCAGTTAAACTCTCAATATCAATCATATGGTTAGCATCATCATGGGCAGCACAAGCGACCTGCCCGTTATGCAGAAAGCAATGGACTGGCTCGATGGGCACAACATTCCCTTCGAGGTGAACGCACTCTCGGCCCATCGTACGCCCCTGGCCGTAATCGAGTTTGCCCAGCAAGCCGCCCAGCGGGGCGTGAAAGTGATTATCGCCGGCGCCGGTATGGCCGCGGCTTTGCCCGGTGCCGTGGCCGCGTCGACCACCCTGCCGGTAATCGGCGTACCCATTAAGGGTATGCTCGACGGCCTCGACGCCCTGCTCAGTATGGCGCAAATGCCCCCGGGAGTGCCCGTGGCCACCGTCGGGGTCAACGCCGCCCAAAACGCCGCCATACTCGCCGCGCAGATCCTCGCCCTGTCTGACCCCGAGATAAACGCCACCATCAGCGAGGCGAAAAACCAACTCGAACAGAAAATCATCGAGGCCAACCGCACCCTGGCCGACCTCGAATACACCCATAAGACCAACTGATGCCCTCACCGTTTGATTACCGCCGCCGGTCGACCGTCACCGTCAGAGTGGGCAACGTGACCATCGGGAGCGAGTGGCCCATCCGGGTGCAGTCGATGACCAACACCGACACCAACGACGTGGAGCGCAGCGCGGAGCAATGCCTGCGTATCGCGCAAGCCGGTGGGGAAATCGTGCGCCTGACAGCCCAAGGCGTGCGTGAGGCCGAAAGCATCGGTATGATTTCCAACCTGCTCCGCAAGCAGGGTTGCGACGTGCCGCTCGTGGCCGACATCCACTTCAACCCGCGTGCCGCACTCGCCGCCGCCGCTTTGGCCGAGAAGGTGAGAATCAACCCGGGCAACTTCGTTGACCCGGCACGGAAATTCAACCACATCGACTACACCCCAGAGCAGTACCAAGCCGAACTCGACAGAATCCGCGAGGCGCTGTTGCCGCTGATACAGATCTGCCGGGACCACAACACCGCCCTGCGTATCGGCGTAAACCACGGGTCGCTCTCCGACAGGATCATGAGCCGCTACGGCAACACGCCCGCCGGTATGGCCGAAAGCGCGATGGAGTTTCTCCGGGTGCTCAACGCGGAGCATTTCACCGACGTGGTGATCTCCATGAAAGCGAGCAACGTCGTGGTGATGGTAGAGGCCGTGCGGCGCGTTGTCCGGGCGATGGACAGCGAAGGCATGCGCTTCCCCCTGCACCTCGGCGTTACCGAAGCCGGATTCGGAGAGGACGGACGCATCAAAAGCGCCGTAGGAATCGGAACCCTGCTTGCCGACGGTCTCGGCGACACCGTCCGGGTCTCGCTCAGCGAGCCGCCCGAAGACGAAATCCCCGTGGCGCGTCTGCTTGTCGACTACATCGCCGGCCGGAAAAACCACCCCGAAATCGCCGGCACGCTCTGCCGCGGCTACGACCCGCTCTGCCCGCCGCCCATGCGTCGGCTCAGTGTTGACGGAAAGCAGACACCCGTCGTCATCGCCTCGGCCACACCCGAAGAAATCACCGGCAGCATGAAGCCGGACATCTACGCCGACCGCCTCGCCGAGATTTACGACCAACTCCTCGTCATCACGCCCGACAACATCAACATTCCCGGCTCGCTGCTGGCGCAACTGCATGAACTCGCCGAGTCGGGCAACACCCTGCCCGTGGTGGTTAAAGTCACCTACGGCGACACCGACCCGCAAACGCTGCAAGTCAAAGCCGCCGCCGACCTCGGTCCGGTGGTGATGAGCCACCTCTGCGACGGAATTTGGATTGAGGCGCCCGACGCGCCCGCCCAGGACACCGTTGTCCAAACCGCGTTCTCCATCCTGCAAGCCGCCCGGGTGAGAACGACGAAAACCGAGTTCATCTCCTGCCCCTCGTGCGGACGGACGATGTTTGACCTCCAGAAAGCCGTGAAAGACGTCCAGGCCGCCACAGCCCACCTGACCCACCTCCGCATCGCCGTGATGGGGTGCATCGTCAACGGGCCGGGCGAGATGGCCGACGCCGACTACGGCTACGTCGGAGCGGCGCGGAACTGCGTCTCACTGTTCCGGAACCGCGAATGCGTGAAAATGAACATACCACAAGAACAAGCCGTTGACCAACTCGTCGAACTCATCAAAGCCGACGGGCAATGGAAACAACCCACATAACAAAGAACCCACCTCATGAAACATAACCTTCTTCTGCTGCTTATCGCAATCCTGCTCGGCGCGTGCACCGACAACAAATTCTCCGTTGAAGGCACCGTCGAGGGTGCAAAACCCGAAACGCCACTCATCCTCGAAACCTCGCGCAACGGGGCGTGGCTCATCGTCGACACCACTTTCACCGACAAAAACGGCAACTTCGCCATCAAAGCCGACGCTCCCGACGTGCCCGACATCTTCCGGTTGCGCCTCGACCAAGACTTCATCACCTTCCCCATCGACAGCCTTGATCACCTCACCATCAAGGCAAAAGCCGCCAGTTTCGGAACCGACTACGACATCACCGGCTCTGAGCACGCCCGGCAAATCATGGAAATCGACAAGGCCGCGCTCAAGATGGCCGGCCAAATCGGCAGCGAGGCATTCAAGCAGTGGAAACAGAAACTCGCGCGTCAGATCGTGGCCGACCCGAGCGGTATCGTGGCCTACTACGCCGTGAACAAAACCATCAACGGAACGCCCCTGTTCGACCCCACCGACGACAGCGACTTCCGGATTATCGGCGCCGTGGCGAACTCCTTCTACTGCTTCCGGCCCACCGACCGCCGGACCGACTACCTCGTGGCCGTGCTCACGCAAGGACAGCAACTCCGGCGACAAGCCGAGAATCCGTCCGACACCATCGTGGCCGACATCGCCTCGGTAATCAACATCAAACTGCAAGACTACAACGGCACCACCCACGAACTCGCCAAAGTGGCCACCTCCAACCGGGCCGTCATCCTGAACTTCACCATCTATGACGCCGACTTCTCGCCCATGTTCAACAAGTTGCTCAACGATATCTACACCCGTTATCATGCCGCCGGACTGGAAATCTTCCAAGTGAGCCTCGACCCCGACAACGTGGTGTGGAGCCAATCGGCACGCAACCTGCCGTGGATCACCGTCTACGAGCCGATGGGACAGAACGCCGTCAGTGTGGGCGCATACCAAGTGATGGGCGTGCCCACGTGTTTCATCATCAGTCATGGGGAAATCGTCGCCCGCGTCGAAGATCCGAGCCAACTCCAGGCCACCGTGGCTAAATATATGTGATCACCATGAGGCAGAAGTGGTATGTGGTTTGGGTCGGGAACAACCCCGGGATATACGACAGTTGGGAGGAATGCAAAGCCCAGGTTGACGGATACCCCGGCGCACGCTACAAGTCGTTCAACAACCAGACCGAAGCCACCGAGGCATACCGTAACGGGGACATCACCGTTCGGGAAACCCTGCGCGCCATCGCCCGTGGCCCGCGAAACACAATCAACTATCTCGCCTTCGACGACATCATCGCCGACAGTATCGCCGTTGACGGTGCCTGCGCCGGAAATCCGGGCATGATGGAATACCGAGGCGTTGACGTGCAAACCGGCGTTGAACTCTTCCGGCGCGGGCCTTTCCCCGACGCCACCAACAACATCGGCGAGTTTCTCGCCATCGTTCACGCCCTCGCGATGTTCCACCAGCAAGGCAACGACCACACAGCCATCTACTCCGACAGCCTTACCGCCATCTCGTGGATTCGGCAATGCAAGTGTAACACCAAAGTGCAACGCACGCCCGGCAACGGACTGCTTTTCCAACTCATCCAACGCGCCGAGTCATGGCTTCAGGCCCACACATGGAAAAACGCCATCGTCAAGTGGCAAACCGACCGCTGGGGCGAAATCCCCGCTGACTTCGGGCGTAAATAACCCTTCACGCACGCGCCATGAACGTTTTGCTCATCAACCACAGCGACCTGCTCGGCGGAGCCTCCATCGCCTCGCTGCGCCTCACCGAAGCGCTGCGCCGGCAAGGCTTCGACGCGCACCTGCTCGTAGGGAATAAACGCTCGGAGCACAACTTTGTCCACCAACTCGGGCAACCCCTGCGGCGTCGCGCGGCCTTCCTGGCCGAACGCGCCAAAGTGATTCTCCAAAACGGACTTAACCGCGCCACACTCTTCAAAATCGACGCCGCGACAAACGGCATCAACATCGCCAGCCATCCGCTCGTGCGTCAGGCCGACATCATCGTGCTCAACTGGGTGAACCAGGGTATGCTGTCGCTCAAGTCCATCCGCCAACTCGCCGAGTCGGGAAAACCGATTGTGTGGACCATGCACGACATGTGGAACTGCACCGGAATCTGCCACTACGCCCACGAGTGTACCGCCTACCGTGGCGCCTGTGCGCCGTGCCCCATCATCGGACGCGATTACACGCACCTTGCCCCACGCACACAACGCCGGAAAGCGTCGCTTTATCAAGCCGCACCCATCACCTTCGTCGCCGTGAGCCAATGGCTGCGCGAGTGCTGCAACAGCAGCAGCCTTATGCGGAACATTCCGGTAGAAGTGATCAGCAACCCCTGTCCGAGCGACAACTTCGAATACACCCGCCTGCCCGGAGACCGCGACCACATCGTGATGGTCATGGGGGCCGCGCGTCTCGACGACCCCGTGAAGGGATTCGACATCCTGCTTGAGACCATGACCCATATCCGGCACAACCACCCCCAACTCGCCGACCGGCTCCATCTGCTCCTGTACGGCGACATCCGCGACCGCGGCCTGCTCGACCGGATAGACGTCGGGCACACCTACCTCGGATACATCGACAATATCAACGAAGTTTTCCGGAAGGCCGACATCGTGCTGTCGATGGCACGCTACGAATCGTTCGGCTACACCATCGCCGAGGGCATGGCCTCGGGCTGCCTGCCCGTGGTGGCCGGCCGGGGCGGACAGGTCGACATCGTGGACCACCTCGCTAACGGCTACATCTGCGCCTCCACCGCCCCGGCCGATGTGGCGCAAGCCATCATTTGGGCAGCCGACCACATCGAAAACAACGGCGGCCATCCCATCACCCGCGCCGAACTCCACCGGCACATCGCCGAGCGATTCCACCCCGACGTGATAGCGGGACAATACGCCGGTCTGTTCAGTCGGCTTTTGCCGTCACGGTAGCGCTGATTCCGGAACGGATTCGGCTATTATGTGAAAGTGGTTGTAAATCGCTGATTGCTTTACATGTAGAGGCGCTGGTTCTCGAAATCGACTTCGTGGTCGAGTTTGTCGATAAAATCATTGAACACTTCGGGAGCGACATCGCCCAGCGAGAATTCCTTCTCGGCATCCTTGCGGATGAGTGCCACCCATTTGCGGCGTGCCTCCACATAGTCGGCGCGTATGCGCTCCACAGCCTCGTCATTGAGCTCGTCAATGCCGTAGTAGTCCAGGATCATCCGGTAACTCCACGTCCACCGCAGTTCGTTGTAGTTGTTGTGAATGGCCCTGAACCTTTCGAGAACCGCCTGGATGGAGCCGAGTTTTCCGTTGATGATGTCATCAATCACGCGCTGCTCCTCGCTCTCGGGCATGAGCAGCCCCGAGAGGTCAATCCAGTTGCCTTCCCCTCTTGTGGAAAGCGGTTTTTCGGGGTTGTGGCGTTTCAGGACGGCTCCCATGTAGATGCGCAGCGCAAGGTCATAGTACTCAATTCCTTTCCTCAATAGAGGGGCTTTGATGACATATTCGTGGTAGTTGTAGGTGCTCACGCGGTCGCCCGAAGCTTCCTTGAGCCGCTCGAGGATTTTCTTTCCGCGCAGCACTTCACTGATGGTGAACGGGCTCAGCCAGTCAAAGTTGACGCTGCTTTTCCGCTCCCCGCTTTTTCGCTTGTCCCGCTGTGGCCATTTTCGTATGTCGCGGTACAGTCCGACGGTGGCGAAGTTGCGTCCCGGCACGAGGTACATGGTGTCGCTGTATGCGATGAGGTAGGAGAACGGCAGGTCACGCGTGTCGGGGTGATACATCAGTTTGCCGAACAGCACCGAGAATGCGCCGATGTTGGCGGGCATAAGCAGGTAGGCGCCGCTGGCGGTTTTGGTGCCGCGCTCAAGGATTCCATAGTGCATGGGCCCCATTTTGTAGGCGTGGTTGCTGAAATTGGTGGCCGATCCGGCATTGTAAAACGAGAACATGCCGCCAATGAGCAGCGAACTCTTGTGATGACTCACGCTGAACGGCCCGCAGAAAGCGGCGCAGGCCTCGCCGTTGGCCATATAACTGTTGGCGAAGAACACGCTGCTGGCGGCGGTGAACCCGTTTACCAACTCGCATGCCTCGCCCACCAGGCAGTCGATCATCTTCACACTGCCTGTAATCTTGGATCCTCCGCTCACGATGGAGTTCTCGCAGATGACCCCAGTTCCTATGGTGATGGGGTTGTCCAGCGAACAGGCAATGGTGCACTCATACAGGCGTGATGCGCCGGAGATTTGGCAACCATCGCCGATGATGGCGTTTGTGATTTCGTTGGTGTTGACAATGTGCACCTGATTTCCTATCGAACTGTATTCGGGACGGGTCTCGGCCACATTCCGCTCAACGAGTTGCCGGAGTTTGGCCATGAGCGGCCCGTTGTCGCCGTGCTTGACCATGAGAGCCGCCAGTTGGCTATTCAACTCGCTGAACAATAACAGGTTTCCGTCACCGGCCTCGTTGAGAACGGAGATGAGGTGTCCTTGTCCGAAGGTTGGGGTTTTGCGTGTGCCGATGGTGCTGACGTTGGAGATGTGGCATCCGTCTCCAATGGTGACGCAGTTGATGTAGTTGCCGATGTTCTCAATCAGGCATCCGTCTCCGATGGTCACATTCCGCAGCGTGACATTGTTTATTCCGCAGTTTTTGACAAATCCGTCACTCACGTCGATGCGGCCTGCGGTGCTCCCCAAACGGGCTTCGCCGTAGAAATTGACGCGGTGACAGTGGTTGGCATCAAATCCGTCACTCACTTTTATCAGGTTCCAGTCTTCGGCCAAGCAGCCATTGCTCGTTAATATTCCAATCTCATCAGGGGTGAGTTCTCTATAATCTTTCATATACTTGTAATTCGGTATATTGTTCCGTATGTTTCTTCACCGGATTGAGGCCGATTCAATACCTTTGGTTTAACACGTTGGCAGATAATCCGCCACATGTCGCGAAGTTGTGCAGCGGTTAGGCCGGTATAAGCCTCCATCGCGACTCGGGCAATTTGCGGAATCCGCCTGGAACTATTGGATTTCCTCGTAGGGCAGCATGGCGAGCATACGTCCGAACTGCCTTGCGCCTTCGGCAAGGTGTTTTCCGACCATTCCTTTGAGGAAGAAAGGCAGGTCGACTTCGAGGGCGGCCACGGATTCGGTTTCTGTATCGGATATTTGTGTGAGGTTGACAGCGAGGTTGAACGCGACGGGGCTTTGCGCGGCGGTGAACACAAGTCGTTGCGGGGCGGCGCTCTGGTTCGGGTCGACAGAGATTTTTACCGGTCCCATGGGCGATTGAATGGTGATGGAGTCGGGTCCGAACTCGATTTTGTCAAGGTTTTCGACTGCCTCGCGGGGCAGTCGGTCGCGGTTGGCTTCGATTTGTGCCTGGAAAAGTTCGGGTTTTGAGAGCCGGTTGTAGATGGTGTTGATATTCGCCGCAATGGTTGCGGGTTCGCTGTGGTAAGTGTCCATGTGTTTGCTGATTTCAGGGGGGTGTGTCGTTGTCAGTCGATGTCGCGGTGTTGCGGAGTCCAGTTGGCGGGGTCTTCGCGCCATTGGCGCAGAGTGGCGTCGTCGTCGGACTTGATGAGTCCCTGCTCGATGGCGGCTCCGATCATGGCGGTGTAGTTGCTGATGGTGAGCAGTTGAATGCCGGCTTGCTTGAAGGCTTTGACCGCTTCGGGGAATTCGTATGTGAACATGGCTACCATGCCAACGACTTCGCCTCCGGCGTCGCGAACGGCTTGCGCGGCTTTGAGCGAACTTTTTCCGGTGGAGACGAGGTCTTCAACGATAACCACTTTCTGTCCGGGTTTGATGTTGCCCTCAATGAGGTTTTCGAGTCCGTGGTCTTTTGGCGTGCTTCGGATGTAGACGAATGGCAGCGAGAGCGTGTCGGCCACGAGTGCTCCTTGCGCGATGGCTCCGGTAGCGACCCCGGCCACGACTTCGGCGTTGCTGAAGTTCTCCATAATCATACGCGCCAACTCCACCTTGATGAAATTTCGTATTTCGGGGTATGACAGGGTTTTCCGGTTGTCGGTGTAGATGGGTGAGTTCCAGCCCGATGCCCACACGAACGGGATGTCGGGTTGGAGTTTGATGGCGCTGATTTTGAGTAGTTTTTCGGCGAGTTGTTGGTCTATCGGTTTCATCGGTAACGGTATAAATTCGGTTATAGGCTACAAAATTAATACAATTTTTCTGATTTAAGGGTGATTTATGGATTTGGTTGATTTTTTTCTGAACATTATCCCGATGTGAATGTCAACGCCCCTCAGGCGGAACCGGTCGGCTTGAGGGGCGTTGTGATGGAGTTGTCGAGGTGTTTCAGAGCCGGCTTTTTATTTGGGCTGATTGTGCTTCGTAGCCGGGTTTGTCGAGCAGGGCGAACATGTTGCGTTTGTAGTCTTCCACACCGGGTTGGTTGAAGGGGTTCACGCCGAGGATGTATCCGCTTATGCCGCAGGCTTTTTCGAAGAAGTAAAGCAGTTGTCCGATGTAGCGCGGGCTGAGTTCGGGCAGGTTGATGTTGATGCATGGCACACCGCCGTCGATGTGTGCGAGGCGAGTTCCGATTTCGGCCTGTCGGTTGACCCATCCGACGCGTTTTCCGGCGAGGAAGTTCAGTCCGTCGAGGTTGGCCTCATCTTCGGGGACAATGACCTCCTGTTGCTGTTTCTCGATGGTGATGATGGTTTCGAAGATGTTGCGCTCTCCGTCTTGGATCATCTGTCCCATGGAGTGGAGGTCGGTGGTGAAGTCGAGACTTGCCGGGAAGATGCCTTTTCCGCCTTTTCCTTCCGATTCTCCGTAGAGTTGTTTCCACCATTCGGCGAGGAAGTGCAGTCGCGGGTCGAAGTTGACGAGGATTTCGATTTTATGTCCGGCTTGGTAGAGTGCGTTACGCGTGATGGCGTATTGGAGCATGCTTTCGTCGGGAGCGTTTTCTGCTTCGACGGCACCGGCGATGAGTTGCCGGATGTCGATTCCTGCCACGGCGATGGGCAGTAGTCCGACGGGCGTGAGCACGGAGAAGCGTCCGCCCACGTTGTCGGGAATGACGAAGGTGTCGTATCCTTCCTCGTTGGCGAGGGTACGCAGTGCGCCGCGGTGCTCGTCGGTGATGGCCACGATGTGTGTTGCGGCCCATTCGCGTGAGAGTTCGCGTTCGAGTTGCGCTTTGAGCAGTCGGAAGGCGATGGCGGGTTCGGTGGTGGTGCCGGATTTGCTGATTACGATAATGCCCCAGCGCCGGCCGTAGAGCAGGTTCATCAGGTCGGCCATGTAGTCTTCGCCGATGTTGTTTCCGGCGAAGAGCACGTGTGGCAGGTTGGTCTTATATGCGGCGAAGTTGTCGCTGAGCGCTTCGATGACGGCTTTGGCGCCGAGGTAACTGCCTCCGATTCCGACGCAGACCACGATTTCGCAGTCTTGTCGCAGTCGGGCGGCGATGTTTTCGATTCGTGTGAGTTGCTCGTCGCTGACGCTTGAGGGGAGGTGTAGCCATCCGAGGAAGTCGTTTCCGGGCGCGTCGGCGTTGTTCAGGTGTGCGAGTGCTTGTTCGGCCTGCGGGCGCAGGGCGGCGAGTTGTTCGGGCGTTACCGCGGCTTGGGTCGCTGCGGTGTTTAAAGAGATGAAGTTCATATGATATTCGTTTTTACTTTTCTAAGATGATGGTGCACATCACGTTCAAGTCGGCTATGGTGATATTGCTGTCTCCGTTGAGGTCGGCTCGGTCGAGTGTGTTGTCATTGGTGAGCAGCGCGTTGATGAGCAGGTTGAGGTCGGAGGTGTTGACCATCTGGTCGTTGTTGATGTCTCCGAGCAGACCGGTGGGCTGTCCGTCGGGTGTTGCGCGGAAGAAGATGGTTTGCCCTTGCTCTCGGATGTCGGCGAGCACGAAGGGCGAGTTGTTTCCGGCCCAGGAGCGTATCGAGGGGGCGGTGTCGGCATTGAGCAGACAGTGCACGCCGGCCTGTCCCGGGAAGGGGTCGCGGGGCGAGTCGACGGCTACGACGTATTCTTTGCCGGATTCCGTTACGGTGGTGTCGATTCGCGCGGCGCGGACGAGTTCGAAGTAATTGTGGCTCGGGTTGGCGTTGATGCGGTTGTTGTTGTAGGGTGTTAGCAAAGTGGAGTCGACGCGCCAAACGAGCATGCCGTGTCCGGGCAGGTATTGGTCCCACTTGATGGGTTGGCGGTTTTCAATCAGGAAGAACTCTTTGTCGGAGTTGTTGATCCGGTAGCCCGTGTTTGAGGTTTGCAGCGGCGGCAAGGTGTAGTTCCGTTCGGAGTCGATTCGGGTGATGTTTGCCCACCCCATCGACATACGTTCGTACAGTCCGTATCCGGCCGGTGTGAGGGAGTTGTTGAGGTAGCACCCGTAGGCCATGATTGACCAGTCGCCCGGGTGAGTGCTCAATCCGCCCGAGCCGGCGTAGTCGGCGTCGTATAGGTCTCCCACTCCGAGCACGTGGCTGAACTCGTGGCAGATGGTTCCGATGCCGTCGATGACGCAATCCTCCTCAAGGTCGAACAGTTCGGTTGAACAGGCGTAGACGTTGAACGTTTTTCCGTCGAGTGTGGGCGGGTAGTTGAAAGTCCATTTGTGCGGCCACAGATAGCGGCTGTTGTTTCCCATGTTCGCTCCGCCTCCGGCAACGATGAAGTAGACCATATCGACCACTCCGTCGTCATCGGCGTCGTATCGGCTGTAGTCGACCGAGTCGTTTGCGGCGTTCAATACGGCCGAGAAAAGCGCGCGGGCGTTCGAGGAGCCGTTGGGGAAGGTTTGCTGGTATGGCGCGGTGATGGGTCCAACCACGTCGAATTCAGGGTCGAACCGTCCGGCGGTGTTGTCGCGGAAGTAGTCGCGCACACTGCCGGTGAATGCCTGCCATTGTCCTGTGGAGTCGTTCTGCAGTCCGTCGAAACCGCGTTTGTTGATCATGTCGGTGAATACCTCTCTCGCGTTGTCGAAAAGGAATTTGCGGTTGGAGTATTCCACCAAGATGACCAGTCCGCGGAAGCGGTCGGGGTTGAGATTGGCTTTTTGCGCCTCGATTTTAGCGTTGGCCCGGGCGGCCTGCGCGCGGGTGGCATCGGTGGTGAGGCGTTGGGGAATGTTCGCGATGAATGCGCGTTCAGCGTTGGTTCGCATGTGAGGTTCGTGGGCCACAAAGGCGGTTGGGGCGAGGCTTTCTCCGCTGAGTTGGGCGTAGCAGAAGCGGCCGTGGTTGTCTGAAACCACTGTGTATCCGTCGGTTGTGGTTGCGAAACCTTGCCATTCGTCACCGTTCATAATGATGGTGAGCCGCGAGCCGTCGGGTTGCGTCACGGTCACCGGTCGAGGCCACGCCGGCACGGCTTGTGCCGCAACGGCGAGTAACAGTGTGATCGCGAGCAGTGTGAGTCTCTTCATTTGGAATGCGTTTGTGATTAGAGCCCGAGGGTTTTCTTGAGTGCCTTGGGGTCGGTGAGAATCTTTGCTGCCTCGGCGAGTGCCTTGTCGTCACGTGTGGCATACTGCGTGTAGCCTTCGTTGAAGTAATAGCGTGTGACGAGTTCTTGTGCGAGTATGGTGCTGATGGCTTCGCGCTGTAGGTCGAGGTCGCGGTTGAGGTCGTGCTTGAGCAGGGTTTCGAGGCGGGCGAACTCGGCGCGTGTGCTGTCGTTCATATATCCCTCGGTCTCAGCCACTTTTTTGAGCGTTTCGAGGCCGATTTCACACACTTTGTCGTACTCGAACTTCTCGGGGTCGATGAATCGCTTGAAATCGTTGAAGATGGAGTCGGTGACGGTGAAGTTTTCGGGCGATGGCAGGGTAGGGTGTGTGGCCTGGTAGCGGGTGGCGTAGTCGAAGGCCCAGTTGTCGCGCACGATGTTGTACACGAGGCGGTTGAGTTCGGGGTAGTCGATTTTGATGTCGGGCGTGATTCCGCCGCCGTCGCGCACCTCGCGGCGATGGGCGGTGTAGAACACGTTCCCGAGTGTGTCGGCTACGGTTCTCTGGTAGGTTCCGTCGTCGTTTCGTTGTGAGTAGTCCACTTCCTGAATCAGTCGTCCGGAGGGAATGTAGTATTTCGAGACGGTGAGTTTGAGCAGTCCGTCGTAGGGCAGGGGGCGTGTCGACTGTACGAGTCCCTTTCCGTAGGAGCGTGTTCCGATGATTACGGCGCGGTCGAGGTCTTGCAGTGCTCCGGCGGTGATTTCGCTTGCCGAGGCGCTTCCGCCGTCGATGAGCACGGCGAGCGGGATGTCGGTGTCGATGGGCGGTTGTGTGGTTTTGTAGATTTTTTCGCTGGCTTTCTCGCGTCCCCGTGTGGTGACCACGGTGGTTCCTTTAGGCACGAACAGGCCCACAATCTGCACCGCGCCTTCCATCACACCGCCTCCGTTTCCGCGCAGGTCGAGCACAAGCCCCCGCACGGCGGGGTTCTTACGGAGTTCGAGCACGGCCTCGCGCACTTTGGCGGCTGAGTGCTCGTTGAAAGTGGTCAGGGCGATGTATCCGAGCGAGCCGTTGACCACGCCGTAGTAGGGCACGGGGGTCACATTGATGTTTTCTCGGGTTATGGTGAACTGCAGCAGACTGTCTTCCACGTAAGGCCGCACGACATCGATGGTGACGCGTGTGTTGGCTTGTCCTTTGAGGTGGCGGCTCACGCTGTCGGATGTCCAGCCTTTTGTGCTCACTCCGTCGATGGCCACGATACGGTCGCCCGAGCGCAGTCCGGCGCGTGCGGCGGGACTGTTCTTATACGGGCCGGAGATGTACACGCCGGTGTTTCCGCGCAGGCGTTGCTGGATGTATGACCCGATGCCGCCGTATTGTCCGGTGCTGATCATCATGAAGTCGGACTGCTCTTCGGCGGGGATATAGTCGGTATACGGGTCGAGTTGCTCGAACAGGGCTTGCAAGGCCGTTCCGATGGTTTTTTGGGCGTCGAGGGTGTCGACGTAGAAGGAGTTGAGTTCCTTGTACACGGCGTTGAAGATGTCGAGTTGCCGCGCGACGGCCGAGCCGGAGTTGTCTTTATTTTGCGCTACGGCGGAGGTGATTGCCATCAGGGCCGTGAGCGAGAGCAGGAGGCGTTTCATTGGGTGTTTATACTTAAAGGATAGGACTTGCAAAGTTACAACAATGCCTCGACATGGGGTGATGTTGATGCGGTTTTTATTGTTTTTTCAGTTTTCGTGTTGCGTAATGAGCAGGGACTTCAGTCGTTCGGCGGTGGTTGTGGCGCTGATGTTGCCCGCGTGTCGGGCTTGTGTCTTGAGGGTGTCGCGGAGTTTAGGGTCGTCGATGAGGCTGCCCACGGCATCGGCCAGCGCGGAGGCGGTGAGGCCGGTGGTGATTCCCCCTCCGCGCGCGAGGAGTTCTTCCACTCCGCCGCAGCGCGTGGCCACCACGGGCACGCCGAGCGTGAGTGCTTCGGAGACCACCGTCGGCAGTCCTTCGGCGTCGCTCGGGAGCACGAGGACATCGGCTTGGGCGAGGGTGGGGTAGGGATTGGTTTGCAGTCCGAGCATGTGAATCCGACCGGAAAGCCGGAGGTGCTCCACTTGCCGCTCCACTTGCCCTCGCATCCGGCCGTCGCCTATGACCCAGCCTTCCACGTCGTATCCTCTTCGGGTGAGTTCGGCCACGGTGTCGACAAAGCGGTCGGGGCGCTTCACGGTTTCCAGCCGGCCGAGAAACAGCAGCGTAAACCGCCGGTGTCGGATTGGCGCGGATTGTTCCGACAAGTCTGTAATGCGTTTGCGGTCAATCAGATTCGGAATCACCTCCATGGGTGTGTCTACGCTATAGGGGAAGCCGTGCCGCGCCTGGCCGGAGACGAACACGATTCGGTTCACGCGTCGGTAGAACCCGTGCTCGCGGTGCTCCGAGCCGAAAAAGGGAAGTGTCCAGTGGTTGTCACTCATGTCGGTGTGCACCCAAGTGAGGTGTCGCGCATGGGCAAACGAATCAAGCAGGTAACTGTGCATCACCGCGGCCGGCCCTTCGAGCCAGGAGATGACGGTGTGGTATTTCCGGCCGGCGAGGATTTGCCGGAGTCGCCGTTGTTGATAGTTGTGTCGCAGGGGGGTGTTGTACAGAATGCGTTGCGCGAGTGATTTCCCTTCGGGCGGATAGAGGCTGAAGGCGGTCATCGTGTGGGGCAGTTCAGCAGTCAAAGGGCCGTTCAGGCGGAAAAAGCACAGGTCGACGGGCTGGTCGGGCAGAACTCGTCGGAGCAGGTCGATGAGCACGCGCTCGGCGCCGCCGACATTCATCGTGTCGGCAAGGATGAGTGTGCGCGGTGTCATTTGCGGAGTTTTTGAATCCATTGTTTGGCCCGCCGGTTCCAGGCTACGGCTTTCCGAAGCAGCCACGGGTGCCGGAGCAGCCGCTGAATGACACGGCTTTTGCGTGTGAAATGCTCTGACGGATAGTGGCACACGTCGCGATACCACTGGTCTGACGTGTCCACCTCGTTCATCATAAAGGCGAACCGGTGGAGTTCCATTTGCCGCACGAGAGGTTCGAGGCGTTGGTCCAGCCCGCGGCGGCGGAGTTCCTCGCGGATCTTGTTGAAGTGCTCGCGCCAAAGCGGCTGACGATGGAGTGTTCCGGTAACGGAGAGGGAGTCGGAGTTGTAGTAGTAGTTGTAGATGGAGATGTCGTTGAACAGCCCCATCCGTCTGACGTAAGCCGAGAGGCGGATATTGATTAGGATGTCCTCGCTCGGGAGGCGCACTCCGACTGGCGGGAAGACGTCGTTGAGCCAGAGTGCGCGCCGTCCGAGGCAGAAGCATGAGCCGCAGACGCATCGTGGGTCGAGCAGATATTCGAGAAACTCGTCGCCGGAGAGGATTCCCTCGCGCGCGTGGTACTCGGGCCTTTCTCCCGCGGGCATAATCCTGTTCCACGCGCCGTAAACGAGGTCGAGATTGTGTTCCACGGCCCGGTCGTAGAGGTCTTGCACGGCGTTGGTGGGCAGTGTGTCGTCGGAGTCAAAGGGGAAGATCCACTCGCCCCGGGCGGCTGTCGCTCCGGTTCTGCGCGTTTCGGCCAATCCGCGGTTGGTGGGGTGGTGAACCACGCGCACTCGGCTGTCTCGGGCGGCATATTCGTCGGCGATTGCCCCTGAGCGGTCGGGCGACCCGTCATCAACCACCACCACTTCGAGCGCGCAGAAGGTTTGCGCCAGCGCCGAGTCAATCGCGCGGGCCAGTGTCTTCTCCACTTTATAGGCCGGCATCACAATCGACACCGTTACAGTTGACTTGTCGTTCATGACCGTTATCGGGTTTGGTTTGCCTCCGACGCTCTGTTGTGCTTGATTTTGAGCGTGAATTGGAACTGTACACCTCCGTTGGGTGGGCGGGAAGCGGAGATTTGTCCTCCGTGGAAATTGACGGAGTTTTTCACGATGGCCAGTCCGAGGCCTGTACCGCCCATGGCCCGGCTTCGTCCTTTGTCCACTCTGTAGAACCGCTCGAACAGTCGCGGGAGGTGTTCCTCGCTGATACCTACGCCGTTGTCGGCGAAGGTGAATCGCCATTGGTCGCCCTCGTTCCGAGCCGTGATTACAACGCTTGCCCCATCGCCGGCATAATGGAGCGCGTTGTCGGTCAGGTTTCGGAAGATGGTGTAAATCAACTGTTTGTTTCCTTCGATGATGATGTCTTCGGGGAGGTAGTTCTTGTAGGTTTGGTTCCGGTTTTCGATTTCGAATTCCGATTCGGCGATGATGTCGGCCACGATGTTGTCCACGTTGACGCGCTCAACGAGGATCATGTCGGTTGCGAAGTCCATTCGGTTTAGTGTCGACAGGTCGGTGAGCAGTGCGGTGAGGCGTCGCGCCTGGAAGTTGGTTCTGACGAGGAAATGCTGTCGCTGCTCGGGTCCGATTTGCGGGTTGTCGAGCAGGGTGTCGGTGTATCCGAGGATTGAGGCGACGGGAGTTTTGAGTTCGTGGGCGATGTTTTGCGTGAGTTCGCGTCGCATAAGAGCCTGCTGTTCGGCCTGCTCGCGGCTGATTCGCCGGTCCATTTGCCTGGCGAAACGCAGGAGGATAAGTCCGAGCACCGTCATGGCGGCTATCGAGAAGGTTACCAGATGCCAGTCTTCGGCCATGTTGAAGGGGTGGAACCGTTTGCGGTCGTAGTCGTCAAAGATGATGAAAATGGTTGCGTATGCGAGGAAGATGAGCATCACCGCAATCCACATTTTTTTCCCTTCCGAAATTTTTTTCATCCGATGAAACAGTATCCGAATCCCTGTTTGGTTGTGATCAGTGCGGCGTAAGGTCCGATTTTCTTGCGCAGTCGGGTTATGTTGACGTCCACGGCCCGTTCAGTCACGATTACGTTTGGGGGCCAGGCCTCGCGGATGAGTTGTTCGCGTGATAGCACTTGTGAGCGCCGCGAGAGGAGCGTGTAAAGCAGTTCGAACTCTGTTTTGGTGAGTTGCACCTCGTTTCCGTCGACGGTGACCTGCTTGAGGTCGAGGTTCACTCTCAGTCCCTCGTAAGAGAGGATTTTATGTGGTTGCGGGTTGTTTCGGCGCAGCACAGCCGAGACGCGCGCCACAACCTCCCGGACGGAGAACGGTTTTGTCACGTAGTCGTCGGCTCCGAGGTCGAAGCCGTGCAGCGTGTCGGCCTCAGTGTCTTTTGCAGTGAGGAAGATGATGGGTGTGGCTTTTGCGTCGGGGTAGTTTTTCAGCGTCTCGGCGAGTTGAAATCCCGACATTCCTGGCATAAGCACATCGAGCAGGAAGAGATCGAATTGGGCGAGGTCGGTTCCCATCGCCTCGATGGCCGAGTGCGCCACGCTGACTTTGATTCCCGCGGCTTCGAGATTGAAGCGCAGAATTTCGCACAGGTCGGTTTCGTCGTCGACGATGAGGATGTGGTTAGGCTTGAAGTTTGGCATATGCGTTGTGTTGTGAATTGTTGTCAGATTTTGTTTCCGTAGAGGAGGTCGCCCGCATCTCCGAGTCCGGGCACGATGTATGCGTGTTCGTTCAGTTGTTCGTCGAGCGCGCAGGTCCAGATGGTGGTGTTTTCGGGGAAGTTGTCTTTGACGAAGTCGATGGCTTGCCGTGATGCGATTACCGAGGCGATGTGGATGTCGGCGGGAGTTCCGTGGGTGAGCAGAGCCTGGTAGGCGAGCAGCATGGAGCGCCCAGTGGCGAGCATGGGATCGGAGATGATGAGTGTCCGCTGTTCGATGGAGGGCGCGGCGAGGTATTCGATGTGGATGTCGAATTGGTCGGATCCGTCGCGGTATTTCCGGTATGCGCTCACGAACGCGCTTTCGGCCTCGTCTAAGAAGGAAAGCATGCCTTCGTGCAACGCGAGGCCTGCCCGGAGGATGGTTGCGAGCACGACGTGTTCGGTGTTGATGATATCGGTTGGTGCTGTTCCGAGGGGCGTGGCCACGTCGCGCTTGGTGGCGGGAAGGGTTTTGGAGATTTCGTATGCGAGTATTTGTCCGAGGCGGTGCACATTATTCCGGAATCGTGCGCTGTCGGTCTGAATGTCGCGGTCTCGCAGTTGCGCCATGTAGTGGCTCACGAGCGAGCTGTTTGTGCTGAGGTTGTTGAGTTTGTTCATTTTCGGGCTTGTCGCTTTCGGCTATTTCGGGTTAGAACGGAAGTGTGAACCATTGTCGGGCGTTTTCTTTGTCGGCGCTGAGTTGCCGGCTGAGTTGTTCGAGGTTGTCGAATTGCGTTTCCTCGCGCAGGAATTCGAAGAAACTGACGGTGATTTTCTTGCCGTATATGTCTTGGTCGAAGTCGAAGATGTTGACTTCGACCGACACGTCGGTGGTTCCGCCGAGTGTGGGGCGCACGCCCACGTTGGCCATTCCCTCATAGATTTCATCGTCGTATTCGGGAATCTCCACTTGCACGGCATATACGCCGAATCGGGGCAGGATTTGTTGCGGGTCGATGTGTCCGACGTTGGCGGTGGGGAATCCGAGTTTCCGTCCGTTTCCGAATCCGTGCACCACCACCCCTTCGATGGTGTACGTGGACATCATCAGTTCATTGGTTTTCGTGATGTTACCGTTTCGAATGAGTTGCCGGATAATGGAGGAACTTACTTTCTCGTTGTTTTCTGTTTCTTCTTTCTCGATACATACGCGTATGCCGAGTTCGTGTCCAAGTTCCTGGAAGTTGATGTTTTTCCCGTCGGAGCCGAAGTGTTGGTTGTATCCCATCAGGAGAATGTCGACACCGTACTTGTCGCGCAGGAAGGTGAGGAACTCACGTGCGGTTTGTCGCGCGAACTGTTTAGTGAACGGGAGCACGAGCAGGAAAACCGGATCTGTGAGCCGGCTGAAAAAACTCTGAATGTCATCGAGGCGCTGCCGGTTGGTCTGAATGGTTCTGAATGGGTCGCCGGCTTTGCTGCCGAGCACGAATTGCGGGTGCCGGTCGAAGGTGACCAGCAGCGGCTGACGGTCGTTTTGGTATCCGCGTCCGTATAATTCCTCAGCGATGTGCCGGTGTCCGGTGTGGAATCCGTCGAACATTCCGATGGTGGCTATGGTTGTGTGCGGCTGCAGCCGGTCGGCGTCAGTCAGACGTGTCGGAATCATTGGGCAGGTGTTTTTTGATGATGCGCATGGTGTCGTTGCAGAGTTTGATGAACACGTCGCGGTTTTTGAGTATGGAACTGGTTTTGATTTGTGTGGAAGAGCCCTGGAAGATGAATCCTGTGTCGGAGGATTCGAGCGCTCTCATGGTGGGTATGACTCCTGCTTCGGGGTTGGTGATGGGTTTTACGATGTAGTCTGCGGCGCGGTCGAGCCACCGGTGCAGGGCGAGCACGCTGGTGTTGATTACGCCCGGGTTGACGCAGTTGACGCTCACGTGGCGTGTTTTCATCACGGTTGACATATAGATGGAGAACAGTGTGAGCGCGAGTTTGGCCTGTGCGTAGGAGCCGATTTGCGTGAAGTTGCTCACGGCGGGGAATTCGTAGGGCAGTGAGACGAGGCGGCGTGAGATGCTGGTTGACAGAATGATTCGTCCGCCTTCGGTCATCAGGGGGTACATGGCCATTGACAGCAGTGCGGTGCTGAGGAAGTTGACTTGTATGGTGTGCTCGTATCCGTCGGGCGAGATTCGGCTGTGCCGGGGCAGTGTTCCGGCGTTGTTGACCAAGGCTGCCACGGGTCGGTTGAGTGCGCGAATGCGGTTGACAAAGTCGGTTACCATGCTGAAGGCGCTCAGGTCGAGTTGCACGGCCTGGATGTCGCTGTTTCCGGTTTCGGCTTTGAGTTGCTCGGCGTAGCGTTGCGCTTTTTCCTGGTCCCTGCAGGCGAGCACGAGCGGTTTTTTCTGCTCGGCCAGTCGCCGGGCGATGACGGTACCCATAGCGTCGGTCGCGCCGGTGACGATGTAGATGGGATTGTGGTTGGTATCCATATGCGGTAGGGGGATGTTTAGTGGAGTTATTCGGGTTGTTTGACGTGGAGTTTGAGCAGTTCGATTCTGGCTGCGGTTTTCCGCGTGATTTCGATTTCGTATTTTCCGTCGTCGATACGCTCACCTACAGCGGGAATGGCCTCGTTGATGTGGAGTACGTATCCGGCAAGGGTTTGGTAGTCGTCGCTTTCGGGCAGGTCGAGGTGGAATCGGTCGTTGATTTCCTCGATTTCGAGGCGTCCGCTGAGTTCGTAGGTTTCGGGGTCGATTTGTCGTGCTGTGAGGTGGTTGCGGTCGTGCTCGTCTTCGATTTCTCCGAAGATTTCCTCCACGAGATCCTCCAGGGTGAGCATGCCTGAGGTTCCTCCGAACTCATCGAGGACGATTGCCATGGAGCGTTTTTTGTCGAGCAGCTGCTGCATCATTTTTCTGGCCAGCAGTGTCTCGGGGGCGAAGATGACGGGTTTGATGCGGGTTTTCCAGTCGATGTTCAGGTTGAATAGTTCGCTCACCTGGATGAATCCTTCCACGTTGTCGATCTCGTCGCGGTAGACCACGATTTTGCTCAGTCCGGATTTGGAGAACAGGGCCACGAGTTGGTCGCGTGTTGTGTCTGTGATGTCGACGGCGACAATCTCGTTTCGCGGCACCATGCAGTCGCGCAGGCGTGTGTCTCCGAAGTCGAGCGCGTTCTCGAAGAGTTTCACCTCGTGCTCGACGGTTTTGTCGGCGTCTTCGTGCTTGTCGATGTTTTCTTGCAGGAAGGCGTCGAGTTCGTCGATGGTGATGAGTCCGAGGCGGTCGGATTTGGCTTTGATTCCGAACAGGCGCATCAGGGCCACGGAGAGCATTTGCGTGAACCGGGAGATGGGGTATAGGAGCAGGTATACCGTCAGCAGCGGGAGTGAGAAAGTTCTGAGCGAGTAGTTCGGGTTGATCCGGAACACGGCTTTCGGCAGGAACTCGCCGGCGAAGAGGATGAGCAAAGTGGAGATGACGGTTGTGCTGAGCAGGAGCACGAAGTCGTTGTTTCCGAACAGGTTTGTCAGAGGCCTTGCGAGCAGGTTTGCCATCGCGATGGAGTAGACGACGTTGACGATGTTGTTCCCGATGAGCAATGTAGAGATGAACATTTCTCGGTGGGAGTAGAACACGTTGATGATCCGGTCGATGATTCCGCCGCGGGCGATGTCGATTTCCGCTCTGACTTTACTTGAGGAGATGAATGCGATTTCCATTCCCGAGAAGAAGCCCGAGAGCAGGAGTGATAGAATGACTATGATGAGTGAAGTGGTCACGGTTGTCGTGTGGTTGTGTTACGGGTTCGGCATTCTGCTTTCGTCAACTGGGAAGATGGCCTCGACGCTTCGGAGGGTGTAGTTGGTGAATTGCTCGTTGCTCCGGTATCCGTATCCTTCGATGACGCGTCCGGATTTTTCGATGTGGATAAACGCTTCGGAGTAGAGTTCGTGGTTGGCTTGGTTCCAGAAGAGTTGGTCTGTCAGGATAACGTCTCCGGCGGCGTTTGTGATTCGGACGTTTCTGTTGAGGTCCCACAGCCGGAGCTGCTCGTCGTAGTATGCCGAGTCGCATTTGATGGTTGTGACGGGTTTCAGGGCAGAGTCGAGTTCTTCGGCCTGCACTCCGTTGGGGAAGATCCAGTGCGGTTTGGTGGCTTCCTCAAACATGAGCCATCGTGGTGTCGTGATCCGGTATCTCGACATTCCGTTGTCGCTGATGATGGTCTGCACCTGTCGGGTGTCCATGGTGGGCACGGAGTCGGGATTGGTGGGGTGCGCGACGACGGAATCGAGTTCGCCGTCTTTGCAGGCCGTTATCGAGACTGCAAGGGTGAGGGCGAGAATGAGCGTTTGTCGTCGCATGTGGCCGTGTTGAGTTATCGGATTTTGTTTTTCCAGAACCACATTTCGTTCACGTTCACGGAGAGCGTGATGTTGAAGTAGTCTTCTTCAATCATGGTTGTCGGGGAGGAGTAGCGATGTTTCCATTCGAGACCGATGTTGAAGGTTGTCTTTCCGTTGGGCACGGGCAGGCCGATACCGATGGATGCTCCGTAGTCGCGCAGGTTGTTTCCTGAGATGTTGATGTAGTCGTGGTTGTAGTACGCTCCGGCGCGGAAGGCCATGGCTCCGAAGTAGGATCCGCGGCGGTTAGGCGTGTATTGCAGTCCGAGCGCGGCTTTGTAGCGGTTGTCCCATTTTTGGTTTGGCGTTTCGAATCCGGCGAGTGGCTGGTATTTAGCCGAAGCCCAGTTCTGGTAGGTGAAGTCGGCTTCGGCTGTGAGTTTGCGGTTCCAGGTGTAACTCAGGCCGGCTCCGATGGTGTGCGGCCGGCTGAAGTTGCCTGCCAGGGAGGTGTATCCGACGGTGTCGCGTCGTGTGTCTTGTGTGTCGTAGAGGGTTCCCCATGTGTGTCCGTGGAAGGAGAGTGGTGGCTGGTAGGCGAGTCCGAGCACGAGTTTGTCGTTGCCGATGTTTGCCACGTACTGCGCTCCGAGGTGGAGGTTCCAGTCGCGCACTTCGAGTGTGCGCTGGAAGTAGGAGATGGAAGATGAGGTGACGGAGGTGTAGTTGGTTGTAGTACCGAAGAGGTAGGCCACGTTTGCTCCGAGGCTGAATCCTTTGAAGATTTCGTATCCCGCTCCGGCATAGAGTTGGAGCAGTCCCCCGCTTCCTGAGCGGGTTTCCGATCCGTGGTCGATGTCTGAGCCGAAGGAGTATCCCACGGAGGAGTAGGGCACGAGGCCGAAGGAGCCGCCGAGGCGTTTTGTGATGCGGAATTGTGCCGTGAGGTAGTCGAGTCCGCCTCCGAAGTTGTATCCTCGCTTCCCGTTTTCTTTCGACCAGAGGTTTGTCAGGTCAACTCCGACGTCCCAGAGGAAAGTCAGGGAGTCGACTTGCGAGTAACTTGCTGGGTTCATCACGTTTACTACTCGTTGTCCTGTCATGGCGTATCCGACGCCCCCCATGGAGCGCTGGATTCCTGAAGCGTTGTCGCTGAGCAGTCCGTATCCGATTCTGGAGTAGGGGCTTGTTGTGCTTCCTTGCGCGAAGGCGATTGAGCAGGCGATTGAAGCGAGTGCTGCGAGCAGGATGTGTTTGGTTTTCATTATGCTTAGTTGTGTTTTTTATCGGATTTTTTGAGTCGTTTGAGCTCGGATTCCGTGGCGAGGCTGACGTAGATCTGGAGTGCCGCTCCGGCCATGAGGATTCCCACCCAGTCGGTTGTTCCTTGCCGGTAGAATGTGGTTGCCGCGGAAACGCAGTAAAGCAGTGCAGCGATGATTCCGATGCGGTGGAGGCGCCGGAGTCTGAGATTTGCTCCGCGGTTGGGTGTGAGCAGTTGCGAGATGAGCACGAGTGCCGCTCCCGCGGCGAAAACCCATCGCATCCATTGCTCCATGGGTAGAAGCAGCGGCAGCACGGCCATGGCCATAATCAGTAGCATTCCCACCATGAGGGCGCCGTTGAGCAGTATGGCTGAGGTTTTTTCGTTCATCTGATCAGGGGATGTCGGTGATGTAGACGTCCTCGTTGGTACGTTTCATTCCGTATTGTTCACGTGCGATTTTCTCGAGGGTCACGCGGTCGGTGTGGAGTTCCTCGAGTTTTGCGCGGTAGATTGCGGCGGAGTCCTCGTTTTGTTTGATTTTCGCTTTTATCTCGTTGATTTGCTGCTTGTAGGCGTTCTGTCGGAAGAAGTTGTTGTCGCCGAAGAAGAGCAGCATCACGATAAAAGCGATGAAGATGAGTTGCGGCACGTTCATCCACCGTGGAATCCACTTGGGTCGCTGTATTTTTTTGAAGTCAAAGATGGACATGGCTCGGTTGTGTTTCGAAAAATCGGGTAAAGTTACTAAGAAAACTTGGAATGGCGTGTACTTTTTGTGTGGAATTAAGGAATTTAAGGAATTTAAGGAGTTTAAGGAAATTAAGGGTTGAGGTTGATGGGTGTGTCGAGTTTATTGAGGTAGAATTGCCGCAGTTCGCTCCATCGGTAGTAGGGCGGGTTGTCGGTGTGCACGGGCAGTGTGGCCTCGTGTTCGTTGTAGAGCACTTTCACGAGAATGTCACCGGTTCCTGTGGTGGGCCGGTAGAAAATCATCTGCATGTTTGCGGCCATGGGTATGATGCGGTAGTCTTGCCAGTGCAGGTGCAGGTTGTCGAGGTCGGCGGTGTTGTAGCCGATGGAGTCGATGCCCATCAGGCATGCCAGGGGCAGGATGATGGTGTCGTGTCCGAACCGGAGCGCGGCTCCGCGGGTGTTGGCGTTGATGGTGGTGTCGGCGGTGTAGATGATGTTCCGCAGCAGTTCTCGTGTGGCGAATGGCATGCGGTTTCCGTTGGCTTCGGCGTTGGCCCAGCGCACATACCAGTAGATGTTTCTAAGTCGCCAGAGTGTGAATATTTCCTCGTTGGTGAAGAGTTTGAACAGGTTGATGTGCTCGAACCGATGGTGGTTTTGCAGTGAGCCCACGATTTGGAACACGTCGCGCATGAGGCGGTAGGGGTGCATTTCGTGGTTTGCGTAGGCGGTGTCGTTAACGAGCATGGAGATGAACCGTTGCGGTTTTATCAGGTTACGGTAGAGGCTGTCGGTGATGTGCGTTGTGGCTTTTCGGATGGGTGTGAAGAGCGTGTCGGGTCCGTATCCGTAACTGGTGTAGTACATGTCGTGGTACGACGCGTCGGTGGTGATGTTCATCCGTGGGTTTGCCGCGCGCAGGGTCATGGTTTCGTTCTGCATGGAGAGAATGCACCGCAGCACGACGGTTGCGCGCGCGTCAATCCGTGCGTTTCCCCGGAAGACGGCGGGGAAGTTCTTGAGCATTCTTCGTGCGATGGCTTGGTGTTGCTCGGCGCCGATGTCGGTGAGGTCGCCTGTCCGGAGCAGTGATGCGTTCTGCACTTGCTCGAGCACTTGGAGCAGTTGTTCGCCTTGCGGTGTGAGTTTACCGTCTCGCCGGGCTTTTCTCAGTAGTTCAACGGGTCGTTCATAGGTTTCCTTGTTTGAGAGCCATCTCGAGCCGTGGCGTCCGTAGTGGTTGATGAAGAACGGCTCGTAGCCTGCCGGAGGCTGTGTGAGCGTTGGCGTGAGGGCGTCGTCGGTGATGGGGTATACGGTGTGGTTTGAGGCCGAGAGGCGGTGGTTGTCGGTGACCTCGGTTTGTGCTGTTGTGCGTGCCGCGGCGATGAGTGCGGCAAAGGTTATGAGGAGTGTGAGTAGGTGCTTCATTGTATGATGGCGGGGATGTAGGGTTGTCGGGAGAGTTTGTCCATGTAGTAGTCGCGCACGTCTTTCCACCGGTAGTAGGGTGCGATGTCGGTTTTGACGGGCAGTGTGGCTTCGGCTTCGTTGAGCAGAACCTTGACGAGGATGTCCTCGCCGGGATGGTCAGGCCGGTAGAAGATCATCTGGATGTTGCATGCCATGGGGAAGATTTTGTAGCTCTGCCAGTGTTTGTCGAGGTTGAGCAAGTCGGTTGTCTGGTAGTCGGCTCCGTTGATGCCCATCAGGCAGGTCAGCGGCAGAACGACGCTTTCGTGTCCGAAGCGCAGGCTGGCCGAGTTCCGGTTGAGGGCGATGGCTCTGTCGGCGTCTTCGATGAAACTGAGCAAGAGGTTGGTTTGCATGAAGTCGACGCGGCAACGCGTGAGTGGTGTTTCTCCGGAGTAGACGTACCACCGCATGTTGTTGTACCGCCACACGTTGTATGCGTCGTCGAGGCTGAACAGGTCGTACATGTCAACGTGCTCCCATGCGTGGTGGCTCTGCATGTTGCCCACCACGTCGAAGAGGTTGATCATCAGTTCTGTTCCCTGGATGCTGTCTCGGGCGAACCGTTTGTCGGAGAAGAGTTTCCGGAGCATGTGTTCGGGTTTGACGAGTTTGTCTCGCAGTTGTTCGGTCAGCGGCAGGGCGGCTTTTCTGAGCGGTCCCACGACGGGGTCGTCGTAGTTCATGTAGTACATCTCGGCGTGGCTGGCGTCGGATGTGATCTGCAGGTTCGGATTGAGGCTTTTGAGCACGTCGAGCTCGTTCTGCATCGAGAGTATGCACCGGATGACGATTGTGCTCCTTGCCCGCACGGGTGCGTCGCCCAGGAAGACGGTTGGGAAGTTGCGGAACATTCTCCGTGCGATGCCCTGGTGCTGTTCGGCTCCGATGTCGCTGAGTTCTCCGTCGCGTCCGCGTGCGGCGTCGCGGAGTTGGCGGAGGATGTCGAGCACTTGTTTCCCTCGCGGAGTGAGTTTTCCGTTGCGTTCTCCTATTTCGAGTTGCTGCACGGGGAACTCGTACATTTTCATTCCGATGAGCCAGCGTGAGCCGTGTCGGCCGTAGTGGTTGATGAAGAATGGCGTGTAACCTTCGGGTGTCGGGGTGAGTTCGGGTGCATCGCTGTCGTTGACGATGGGGTATGCCCAATAGTTGTTGGCGCTGATGCGGATGTCTTTTTTGAAGTCGTCTTTGGCTCCGGCGTTTGCCGTGATGGCGAGTACGGCCAGGAGAGCGGGCAAAAGGTGTTTTATGCTCATGGTTTCGTGTGTTATGGTTTGAGTTGTTCGAGCAGTCGATTGATGGCGTCCTCGACGGTTCCGGTTCCGGGTCGGACGCTGTATCCGACCTGTCTAGCGGGCAGGTCAAGTCCGTTCTCGAACCGTTTGAGCAGCGCCGCGGGAATGACTTCGCAGGTGATGAGTTGGTTGAAGTCGGCGTTAAACAGGGTGGCGCCGCGTGAGTTGATGGTGTTGTCTTCGAGTGTGGTTACGCGTTGCGCCCGGAAGACGGTGTTGTTTTGTCCGTCTTTGAGAATCAGGAGTATGGCGTCGTCCTTGTGCACGGGGCAGACGAACACGGGGCGTTGTCCGGCGCCGTAGTTGTAGAAACTTTTGTCGTTTTTCTCGGTGATTTCGTGCAAGGGCACCCGCAGTGCGGTCAGTTGCGGCCGTGAGCCGTTTTTCCCGAGGTATACCATTGCGAGGAATCCGTCGGCTTCGTGCTCGTGAATGGCGAGGGTGAGTTCGCTGGAGTATTCCTCATGGATGTCGTTGCGTGTGTAGAAGTACTTGTTTTCGGGCCGGAAGTAGATGTATCCCACGATGTCGGGGATGTATTCGGGGTCGTATTCGTGAAGGGCGTTGGGGCGGATCAGGCTTGTGGGAATGTTCTGCAGTTGTTGGGTGGCAGGCGGTGTGGGCACGGGTTCGGGCGCGGGCTCGTCGATGGGGACTTTCTCGTCGGCGGATTTTTGCTGGTCGAAGAGTTGGCTTCGGTCTTCGCGGTATCTTTCGAGGTCGTCTCCGGTGAGTTCGCGGGTGGAGGTTCCTTGTCGGACGTAGACGTGCCCGTCGAGGGTGATCAGGTGGGAGCAGGATTTGATGGAGAGGATGTACACGTCGTGTTTGGCCGTGTCGTCCCATTTTCCGTCGACGAAGTTGTTTGCCGTCACGCCGAGTTGGTCGTGGATGAGGTTTCTCACGTGCAGGTCGAACTTGTCGCGTGAGCGGAAGAATTTGAGGTCTTCGTCAAGACCGGCTTCCACGCCGTTGTCACGCACGCCGAAGTAGAGAGTTCCACCGTTCGCGTTGAGCATGCCGCACACGACGCGCAGTATGTTTCGTCCTTGCCGTTCGATGTCGCGCTGCATTCCGCTGTCGGGCGGGGTGATGATGCTGGTTTTGAACTCGACGTAGAGCGATTCGGAGCCGTAGTATTTGGCCTGTTCCTGGCTGTGGTCGTTCACCCGGAGCAGTGTCATCAGCCTTGCCTTGATGGCCGAGCGTTGCTCTTTGACGGCGTCTTGTCCGAGCAGGTTGATGGAAAGCACCATTTTTGCCATCAGTGCCTCGGTGGAACTCTCGTTGATGGTCATCTCGTAGAGTTGCTCGTTTGCCACGGGGAAGTCGAGGCTTCCCACGATGTAGAGCATGTTGTAGAGGCGTTTCAGGGTTGGTGTGTTTTCGACCGATTGCGCGTATTGCTGCAGTTTTTCGAGATTGATCCGGTCGTTCTGGTCGTATCCGGCGAGAATGTCGAGCAGGTCAAGGTGCCGGTTGATGATGTCGACTTGCTCATCGTCGTTGATGATCCGGGCAAGTGTGCGGGCCATGAACAGGAAATTGAACGAGCCCACGTAGTCGTCGGGCAGGAATTGCGCCGCGCGGCGCACCACGAGCACGAGTTCGCGCATCATTTCGGCGGGCAGTTCGTCGTAGACTTCGGGGGTGGCTTGCCCTTCGTTGTCGGTGTACTGTTTCTGTCCGAAGTTCTGCATCAGGTTTCTGAACGGGTCGTGGTGCTGGAAGGTCTCGAGGTCGTCGGCGAGTCGTGTGATTTCGCCGTAGATACTGTTGCCGCTGTTGATGTTGTTTATTTTCACGTGCACGAAGGAGCGGTTGGAGATTGTGCCGGCGATTCCGTCGGCGGTGGCCCAGATGGAGTAGCCTTCGCGTGTGAGGATGGTGTATTGTCCCCGCTCGTTGCGTGCCGCCACCACGCCGACAAACTCGTCGCCGACGTGGACGTTCTCGTAAATGAAGTCGCCCACGTGCTGCGCCATCCGCATTTGCGGGTCGCCTTGCCGGTTGTGGGTGGTTACGGTGGCCGGGTAAATGAGATGTTGTCCGGTTTCGTTGTCTTTGAAGTAGTTCAGGTCGGGGTCGTCTTTGAACCACTGCACGATGTCTCTGACGTGGAGCCATCCCTCACCGGTGAATTCATCGTCTACGATGGTGCAGTGCAGCACGCTTAGGTTGTTGCTGTCGGTTCCGTCGATGATCACGTGTACGTTGTCACCGATGTCGGCTTGCATTTTCCGTCCGATGGTGGTTGTTTTCTCGGCATGTTGCCCGAATAGGGCGTCGTCGATTTCTTCCCACATGCGTCGGAGGTAGGTTGTGTTTCTCATCCGCTTGTGGTTGGGTGTGTTGACGGATTCGAGCAGGTTGACCTGCATGTTGTGCCACGGCAGGATTCCCCCGGGCAAGACGGGGCTGGCCATTTGAGAGGCGTTGAGCGGCTCAACGGCGATGCCGTCGGGCTTGATGACGAGTTGCACTTTCTGTCCGGAGAACCGTAACGGTGTGAAAGTGGTCGGCAGCGTGGGTAGGTCGGTACTGAGTTTGTGTCCGAGCAGTGTGACCTGTCCGGTTTCCTCCCATTTGTATTCAAGGGTGCTCTGCTTGAACATGCACAGCGCTGCGAACGCTTTCTCGAGCAGGTTCGCGCGGTTGACACCGGGTTGCAGGGTGAGGTACCGGTAGAGCAGGGCGAGATTCCGGTTTCTCACGGCGTCGTCGCGGTTGTCGGTGAGCATGAGTTGGATGGTGAGCGCCTGCACGATTTTGGTGTAACTGTCGTTGTCGTCTTTGTTGTCCAGCGCCGAGAGTTCGTCAACACGTTCGCGTGTGTCTTCGATGAACATCTGCAGTGTTTCGACAAACGCGCCGCGGAAGGGCTCGTTCATCCAGTTGCCTCGGTCGGAGCCGTGAATGACGTCGAAGATGTTACCCATCTTTTGGTTCACCAGTTGGGGCAGAATCTTGAAGATGGTCATCATCACCTGGAATTGTTTGTGCGGGTGGTAGAGGTATCCCGATTTCTGCATGTTGTCGAGCAGGGTGTCGATGTACTGCTCGTGCTGGTCCGACTCCACCAGTTCGAGCGCTCTGATGAAGTGGTTGGCGTTCTCGGCGCGTGTCGAGAGCCAGTCTTGCAGGGCAGTCCGCTCTTGTGCGGTGAAACATTGCCGGAGGAATCCCGAGCCTTCGAGCAGGTAGAGGCAAATACGGCGGTAGATTCCCAGCATGGCAATCATGCGGTTGATGCTCCGGTTGAGTTGTACAACGATGGCTCGCCGCTGATTTTGTAGGGTGAGTGCCTTGTTTACCTCGATTTTCCTGTCAAGCGCCTCGATTTGGTCGCGCCGGTCTTGAATGTTCTGCTCAATAATCCAGGGTGTGATGTGCCGTTCGGTGGAAGAGAGCGCCGTGATTACCCATCTGGGGTCGTTTTCCTGAAACCTGAGGCGTGCCACGGTGTAGGCGTCAAGGTTGTCGAACATTCGCCGTATAAACTCGATGTAGACTTGGCTTTGCGGTTCCACGGAGGCCGAGACGGCGTTGATGATTTTCTTGAACGACCACAACGGCAGTGAGCGTTGCCGGATGTGCGTTCCGCCAATGTGGTTGGCTTGGGTTGTGTTCATGTCTGGCATAATAAATCTTTTTTTGGGTTGATGCAATAGCAGGCAAAATTACAAAAAACCGATGAATTTCTTCGGTTGCTTTTTCTTAAATAATGTGTATGATATATTTTGCGGTTGATAATGAAACACATACATTTTTCTCAAAAAAAGTTAAACCGCCATGCATGGGTCGAGAGCGGTTCGGCCGGTGGCTGATTTCCGGCCGCTGAAAACGATAATGTGTGGTTTTGAGCAAAAAAATGATGGTAAATAATTGTGGGTTGACAAATATTTTATACTTTTGCAGGCTGAAAAATTTCCGCAAACAATATAGAACGAAAATACAATGGCAAAGAAAAAGAACGAACCCGTGCGCACCACGCTTGAGGAAGTGAACGAGTCACTTTCAACGGCCGCGCACCGACTGGAAAGCAACAAGAAGTACATCTACTGGGCGCTGTACGCCGTGGCCGCAATCGTGGTATTGATTGCCGCTTATGTGTACCTTTACCGTAATCCCAATCTGGAGAAAGCCCGCGACATGATCGGAAAGGCCGACGTTGAACTGCTGCAGGGCGACACCGAAGCCGCCTTGGCCGACTATCAGAAAGTGGCCAACGCATACAGCAACAAGCCCGCCGAGCGCGCCCCGCTCAACGCCGCCATCCTGCTTTTCGACCAAAAGAAATACAAAGAGGCAGCCCAATATCTCGAGAAATACGACCCCGACGGCAACCTCGTAGGCCCCGCCTCGCAATCGCTGCTCGGCGACTGCTACGTGAACATGGACCAACTCGACAAGGCCCTGGCCGCATTCGACAAAGCCATTGAGCTGGCTAAGGACAACGACTATTACAAGCCCACCTTCATGGTCAAGAAAGCCACCGTGCTTCATGCTCAAAAGAAATACGATCAGGAACTGAAAATCTACGAGGACATCCGCGACAACTACTACGAGTGGACGCAGATCTACCGCTTCAGCCCCGAGAAATACATCGAGCGCGCCAAAGCCGCCGCAGGCAAGTGATTCCGCCGCAGCGAGAATCACGCCAAAAGACACATCAGCGTTTCCGTGCCATCGGCATGGGAACGCTTTTTTGCGGAACCTTTCCGATTTTTAGCCGTCATGGTATCCGGAAATCGGCAAGAAAGTGTTACCTTTGCGCTCACAAACAATCTCACCCCCTGATCGCGATGACTGAAAAATTTGACATGGTGGCAAAGACCTTCCAGGGACTGGAGGGCGTCTTAGCCGACGAATTGGCCGCCCTCGGCGCCGAAAACGTAGAGCAAGGAACACGTATGGTGGCCTTTACCGGCGACAAGGAAATGCTCTACCGAGCCAACTTCTGCCTGCGCACGGCACTGAGAATCCTCAAACCCTTCCACAAATTCCAAGCCATTGACATTGACGACCTCTACCGGCAAGTGAAGGCCTACAACTGGCAGGCCATGATGACGGCCGAGCAGACCTTCGCCATCGACGTGACCGCCAACAGCGAGGAATTCCGTCACTCACGTTTTGTCACCTACCGCGTCAAAGACGCCATTGCCGACCACTTCAACGAAGCGCTCGGCCGGCGTCCGTCGATTCGCGTGACCAACCCCGACCTGCGTATCGATGTGCACATCAGCGGCAATCAGGTGACCCTCTCGCTCGACTCCAGCGGCGAGCCCCTCTACCGCCGGGGATGGCGCGAAGGGCAAACCGACGCACCCATCAACGAGGTGCTCGCCGCGGGCATTATCCTGCTCAGCGGATGGAACGGGCAGACCGACCTCGTTGACCCCATGTGCGGCTCGGGTACTTTCCTGGTCGAGGCCGCGTTGATTGCCGCCAACATCAACCCGGGCGTGTTCCGAAAAGGCTTCGCGTTCCAGAACTGGGCCGACTACGACGACGAGATGTTCAACCAGATCTATAACGACGACAGTGGTGAGCGCGAGTTCACGCATAAAATTTACGGCTACGACATCGACGGCAAAGCCATCGCCATCAGTCGCGCGAACGTCAAGAGTGCCGGCGTGGCGCGCTATGTGGAACTCGGCCTGCGCGACATCGCCGAGTGGACTGAAGCCCCAGCCGGCGGCACGCTGATCACCAACCCGCCCTACGGCGAGCGCCTCAAAGGCGACATCGGCGCGCTGTATCAGACCCTCGGCCAGAAACTCAAGCATGTCTTCACGGGCTACAACGCCTGGCTGATCGTGAACCGCGACGAGCATAACGACCACATCGGCCTCAAACCTTCGTTGACCTACCGGCTGCTCAACGGCGCGATTGAATGCGAACTTCGGCAATATGTGATTTTCGAAGGACGTTACAGCGACCTGCGTAGCCGCGGCGAGAGCATCAAGAACGAAGGTTTCCGCGCAAGCGACCCCAACCGCGGCCGCCAGCGGCGTGAGCATATGGGCGAGCGCAAGCCGCGTCCCCGGCGTGAGTTCTCCGACCGCGGTGACTCTGCCGGGCGTCCGTCAGAGCCGCGACATCCGCGAAACTTCAGCCCGCGTGAACCGCAACTCGGTGTGGACAAAGAGGTGCCCATCATTCGCGGACGACGGAAGTCGTGGAAACGCCGAGACCTTGATATCCCAACTCCTCCCGAAAACAACTCCACCGACGAATAACCCATGACACCGCGAAAACTCAATATCCTCCTGCTCGGCAGTGGCGGCCGCGAATGCGCCATCGCATGGAAAATGGCGCAAAGCAGTTTGCTCGGCAACCTGTACATTGCCCCCGGAAATGCCGGCACGGCGCGCTACGGCACAAACCTTTCGCTTGACCCGTGCGACTTTGCCGCCGTGGGGCAGGCCGCGCTTGAAAACCACATCGATATGCTCGTTGTGGGCAGCGAGGCTCCGCTCGTGGCCGGCATCGCCGACCATTTTCACGCCACCGCCGAACTCAGCCACATCGCCGTAATCGGCCCCGGGCAGGCCGCCGCGCAACTTGAAGGAAGCAAGGAGTTCGCCAAGCGGTTCATGCTCCGGCATGATATTCCCACGGCGCGCCACCTCGCCGTCACCGCTGACAACCTCGCCGAAGGCCTCGCCCTGCTCGACACCCTTGAGGCTCCCTACGTGCTCAAGGCCGACGGGCTCGCCGCCGGAAAGGGGGTGCTTATCATCGACGGCTTGGATCAAGCCAAACAGGCGTTGAAAGACATGCTCGGCGGCATGTTCGGCGACGCCGGCAACACGGTTGTTATCGAGGAATACCTCTACGGCGTGGAATGCTCGGCCTTTGTCATCACCGACGGAAAAGACTATCGCCTGCTCTCGTGCGCGAAAGACTACAAGCGCGTCGGCGAGGGTGACACCGGGCCGAATACCGGCGGAATGGGCTCCGTTTCTCCGCCGGCGTTCATCACCGAAGATACCGCGCGGCGCATTGAGGAACGTGTCATTCGCCCAACCATAGAAGGCCTGCGCGCCGAGGGTCTGCCCTATTGCGGGTTCATCTTCTTCGGGCTGATGATTGACTACGATGGAAATCCCAAAGTGATTGAGTACAACGTCCGCCTCGGTGACCCGGAAACCGAGAGCCTGATGCCCCGGCTGAAAACCGATCTGGTGGAGTTGCTTCACGCGAGTGCCGTCGGCCGCCTCGGCGAAATGCCTGTCGAGTTCGTGCCCGATGTCGCCGCAACGGTGATTCTCGTCAGTGAAGGATACCCGGGTGCTTACCGCAAAGGCTTGCCCATCATCGGGTTGGATACCGAAATGGAGAACGTGGTTGTGTTTCATGCCGGAACGAAGGCCGACGACGGCCGGGTGGTTACCTCCGGCGGCCGCGTGTTGGCTGTGACCGCGCTCGCGCCCACCTTGCCCGATGCGCTCACTATGGCTTACCGCCGCGCCGGGCAAATCCGATTCGAGGGAGTAGCCTATCGGCGCGACATCGGCTCCGACATCGACGACCCTTACGCCAACCGCACGCCCGATTTTGTGCGGCGCGCCAAGAACCAGGCCACGCTATATACAGCAGATTATAACACCAAACACAACCGAAATTGACCCGCGACGAGCAAATCACCGGTTTTCTGCACGGCCGGCCGCTGATGATTCTGTCGGCTATCGCCTTTGCGGCCTGTGGAGTCGGATGGGGCATGTCCGGTCAGTTGCCCAAGCCCGAGCAGAGTGTGGGCGTGTTTTTCTCGCTCAACGCGGCGATGGCCTCGCCCTTACTCTCGGCGGTGTTGAATGTGGTTTGTGTGATTGCCTGCGGGGCAATTCTGATTGTTCTCAACAAGTTGTTCAATTTCATCAGGGCATACACTTTTGTGTTTGTCTCGATGTTCTTCCTTCTGGAGATGAGCACGCCCGCAACGGCGGCGCAACTCAGCGTCGGCTCGGCGTTGTGCCTGGCCACGGTGGTGGGTATGTTGCCGATGTTCGCCTCTTATGAGAGCAACCGTTCGCAGGGGCGAATCTTCCTCACGATGGTTATCCTGTCTTCGGCCACGCTGTGGCAATGGGCGGCAGTGGTGCTGATTCCGGCGTTTTTCGTTGGCTTTATCCAGATGCGCGCGATGCACTGGCGTGCCTTTCTCGCCGCCGTGCTCGGACTGGCTACTCCCGTGTGGATTGTACTGGGTTTGGGTCTGGCCAACCCCGTCACCGACTACCATTCCTTTGATATCGGAGCCGCGTGGCAATCGATACGGAGCGGACAGATACAGTTGCTCGTGGGTTGGACGACCGCGCTGACACTGGTCTCCATCGGTCTGTCGGTGATTAACCTGTTTACTATCATGAACTTCCGGCTGCAATTCAGAGTTTACAACGCGTTCTTTATGGTTGTGAACCTGCTTGTGGTGATCGCCATGATACTCGACCGGAAAGATATTTCGGCGTTTTTGCCGTTGCTGAATATGTGTATCGCCGTGCAAACGGCCCACTGGCTCACGCTTAACAGCCACCCGAAACGCTACCTGCTTGTGCTGATTCTAATGGCGTTGTGTCTGATTCATGCCGGTAGTACAATGTTTATTTGACGCTTATGGCCTCAATGAAAATAGTTATCGACGAACGCATTCCCGCTTTGGCCCATCGGCTCGCACCGGTGGCCAACGTGCAAGCTCTGCCCGCGGAGCGGATTACCCCGGCGACAGTGGCCGACGCCGATGCCCTTGTGGTTAGAACACGAACCCGCTGCGATGCGCGGCTGCTCGATAACAGCCGGGTGCGCTTTATCGGCACAGCCACCATCGGCACCGACCACATCGACCTGGCGTGGTGCGCAGGGCACGGAATCAAGGTTGTGAACGCGCCCGGGTGCAACGCTCCGGCTGTGGCGCAATGGGTGATGTCGACCATCGGTCACTTTTTGAGAGAAAAGGATTACACGCCCGATCGGCTTACGCTCGGTATTGTCGGCGTCGGCCACATAGGCTCGTTGGTAAGCCAATGGGCAAGACACTGGCGATTCCGGGTTTTGCTCAACGACCCGCCCCGGGCGCTTGCCGAAGGCGCGGAAAATTTTACCGACCTCGACACGCTCCTCAGCCAAAGCGATATCATTACCGTTCACACGCCGCTCACCCACAACGGCCCTTATCCGACTTACCGTCTGATTGACGGGCGGCGGCTGCGCCTTGCCTCGTCGTGTGCGCTTCTGCTCAACGCCGCCCGAGGCGGAATCATCGAAGAGCGTGCCCTGGGTGACTTTCGCGGAAACATTGCAATTGACTGTTGGGAAACCGAACCTGTGCCTGATCCCGACCTGCTTGGCCGCGCCTATGTGGCAACACCGCACATTGCCGGATATTCGCTCGAAGGGAAACTCCGCGCCTCGGCGCATATGTTGGCCGAACTCAAACGCCATTTCAGCCTCGCCGTGCCGGACTTGCCGGCGTATCCCGATTCCTTTTCTCCGGCTTCGATTGAAGAGGTCACCCGGTCGTACAACCCTATGGCCGACACCGCCAAACTCCGCGGAAATCCCGCAGATTTCGAGCACCTGCGCAATACCTACCCGCTGCGCCACGAAACGCATTATTTCTTCCGGCAATAACCACGGAATCATCGAAGAATCCGGGTATCAGAATTCTTCGATGATTCCGCTAAATATGTACTCATAACCAGATAATTAAAAAAGAATAGTATATGAAAACACTCAACACACTTCTATGCCTTGTTCTGGTCCTGACCGGGCTGCGGGCAATGGCCGTGGAAAGCGTAAGTTCGCCCAACGGGGAGATTACGCTCACATTCGATGTGCGCGGTTCCCGACCGGTATACAACGTGGCCTTTAAAGGTAAAACCATTGTGGCCGATTCCCATCTCGGTCTGCGCCTCGTGCGGGAAAGTTCGCGCGGCGACTTCGCCAACTTCGACACCTCCACCGACGCTTCCGTGGCTATCCGGTCGCTCTACGACGGGTTTGAACTCGCTCGCGCCGAGCGTTCCTCTTTCGATGAGACGTGGCACCCCGTCTGGGGCGAGGAACGCGACATCCGCAACCACTACAACGAACTCGCCGTCACGCTCAAACAGCCCCGGCAAGACCGCTCAATCATTGTCCGCTTTCGGGTGTATGACGACGGTGTCGGGTTCCGATATGAGTTTCCGCAGCAGAAATACCTCAATTATTTCGTTATCGAAGAGGAACTCACCGAGTTCGCCATGACCGGCGACCACATCGCATGGTGGCTCGGAGGCGACTATGACACGCAGGAATATGAGTACACGCGTTCGCGTCTGAGCGAAATCAGCCGCTTGTTTGACGCCGCGATTACGCCCAACTCGTCGCAAACCCAGTTCAGCAAAACCGGCGTGCAGACCTCGCTGCAGATGAAAACCGACGACGGCATCTACATCAACCTCCATGAGGCCGCCCTGATCGACTACCCCTGTATGAGCCTCAACCTGAACGAGAAAACGCTGACATTCACCTCCTGGCTCACCCCCGACGCGAAAGGGCACAAAGGCTATATGCAAACGCCCTGCCACACACCGTGGCGCACCATCCAAATCGTTGACGATGCCCGCGAAATACTCGCTTCCCGGCTGATTCTGAACCTGAACGAGCCTTGCAAAATTGAGGACACAAGTTGGATCCGTCCCGTGAAATACGTTGGCGTGTGGTGGCAGATGATTACCGGTGCCGGCTCGTGGGCCTACACCGATGAGTTGCCCTCAGTCAAACTCGGTCAAACCGACTATCGCGCGCTCCGCCCTAACGGCAAGCACAGCGCGAACAACGAGAATGTGAAACGTTACATCGACTTCGCCGCCCGGCACGGTTTCGACCAGGTGCTCGTGGAAGGATGGAATGAAGGTTGGGAAGACTGGTTCGGCAACTCCAAGGATTATGTGTTCGACTTCGTCACCCCATATCCCGACTTTGACATCAAGGCCCTGAACGACTACGCGCACGAGCGCGGCGTTCGGCTGATGATGCACCACGAAACGTCGTCAAGTGCCCGAAACTATGAGCGTCACCTCGAGCAGGCCTACTCCCTGATGAACCGCTACGGCTACAACTCGGTCAAGAGCGGCTATGTGGGCGACATCATTCCCCGCGGCGAGCACCATTACGGACAATGGATGGTGAACCACTATCAGTATGCGCTTGAATTGGCCGCCAAACATCATATTATGGTCAATGGTCACGAGGCCGTCCGTCCCACCGGACTGTGCCGCACATGGCCGAACCTGATCGGTAACGAGAGCGCGCGTGGAACCGAGTATCAAGCCTTTGGAGGCACCCAACCCGGCCACACCGCCATCTTGCCGTTCACACGTCTGCAGGGCGGTCCGATGGACTACACCCCCGGCATTGTGGAAATGAACCTGAGCACCTTCGCGCCCGACAACAAAAGCCGCGTGCTCTCCACCATTTGCGGCCAACTCGCCCTCTATGTCACCCTCTACAGCCCCCTGCAAATGGCTGCCGACCTGCCCGAAAACTACGAGAAGCGCCCCGACGCGTTCCAGTTCATCAAAGACGTGCCCGTTGACTGGGAACGCTCGGTTTACCTTGAAGCCGAACCGATGGAATACGTCACCATCGCCCGCAAGCAACGCGGCGGCGACGCGTGGTTTGTCGGGAACGTGACCGGTAAGAGCGCGTTCGATTCCACTGTCCGCCTCGACTTCCTGGACAAAGGCCGCAAATACGAGGCCACCATCTACGCTGACGCCAAAGACGCGCACTACCTCAACAACCCCCACGCTTATGTGATCTCCAAAAAGAAAGTTGACGCCAAAACCGTGCTTCGCCTGCACAGCGCTGCCGGCGGCGGATACGCCATCTCGATTAAACCAATCAAATAAATCGCTATGAAAACGCTCAAATCCTCTCTCGTCCTCGTGATTGCCGCCCTGACACTCACCGCTGCGGCAAACGATGCCACTTACTTCACCAAAGGCGCCCAGCTCATTCCTCTGCAGGAAAGCGACATCGCAATAAAGTCGGAAGTCCTCACCTTCACGCTCACCGATGACGGGTACACTACCGTTGACGTGCTTTACGAGTTCAACAACACTGGAGCGGCCAAGACCGTGAAAATGGGCTTTGAGGCCATCAGTCCGTACAATTCCGGCGACGAGGTGCGCACCGACGGCGTGCACCCCTACATCGACCGGTTTACCGTGGAAATGAACGGAAAGACCCTCAGTTACAACAACCACCTGAGCCCGCCCATCAACCCCGATGCACCCGAAGAAGAACGTTCGTATTACTACATATACGCCTTCGACGCGCCGTTTAACCACGGTATCAACCGCGTACACCACACTTACCGCTTCCGCGACTCCAACGGCGTGGGACGCGCTTTCATCATCCCCTATTGGCTCATGCCCGCGACACGATGGAAAGGCGAAGCCATAGGCGATTTCACACTCAACATCCAAGCCCCGGAAACGGCTAAACACTTTGTCTTACCCACCGGCGTGTTCGAAGGCGCCGAGTTTAAAGTGACAAAAGGCGCAGGAAAAGTGCGAACCACGAACCAATGGGGCGACAAATACATCGAAATCGCCCTGCGCAACGGCGCTGTCCAATGGCACAAAACCGGCTTCCGCCCCACCGACGACTTCGAAATCACCTCAGCCGACCTGCTCTACGCTTTCAACGAGAATGCCTCCGTGGGAGCGTTTTACGACCGTTCGCCCAGTTACATCGTCCGCTACGACGACAAGCCACTCCCCAAAAGAATTGTCAGAAACATGCCCTACGCCAACCGCGGTTACGTGTTTAAGAGCCGCGATCTGCGTGACTACTTCAGCAAGTTTTTCTGGTATATGCCTGACCCGCTTTACGTGCCGTCGACCAGCGATTTCACGCCCCGCGAGCAACGGTTGCTCAAAGAGTTGAGATAAGATAGGTTACCGTTCCGGCCACTGTTGGCTCATGTATTATTATTTTGACTGTGCGGGCAAAGCGAGTACGCCCTTAATGGGGGTGGTAACTGCAAACCGATCGGCTCATGCCAGCAGATGAACAAACAATCCATAAAACGGCTCTCTCTGAATCGCTGCTCAGTCACTAACCTTGTTAAATTCCTTAAATGCCTTAAACAAATCAAAATTTCCATCTAAAGTTTAGGTTTTCTCGATTCTTTCAATTAACTTTGCCAAGTCATTTTGGGAATTTCATTTGATTAAACCGCACCACGAATCAAATGAGATATCCCATTTGGCCAAATCCTGCAGACATCCACTCAGGACTTTGCAAACCAACATCACCAACGTGGCGCGGAAGTAAATCTAAACATCTAAATTATGGACGATAACCCCTCATACAATGGCCTAAGACGAAGAACAGTTTTGCGCACATCACGCAAGCAAACTGAAAACAATCAAATAACCACTCAAAGACCTCCTTCTACAACTCCATCTCCAAGAGGTCACGCCTAAATCTTTTGCCATATGTTTGAATACAGAGAAGCTGATTTCTTCACTTCGTACTTCAAAAATCATCCTGATTTCAATGTGATTGAGGAGTTCAAGGTATCAGAAGAGGAGGATGAGAAGAATCTCTTTGTGGGTTATGTTGAGGTTCTTAACTCCATCCACCCACTTCAATTAAGAGTTGAAATTCCCAAAGCTTTTCCTCATCAAAAACTGACATTCCGCACCAAGTCGCTGAGCGGATACCCCCACTTGATTCATACCGGTAAGATCAAACATGGAGATTGGTTTTGCCTGAATACACCATTTGCGGAAACAGCAGAAGAACAACTTAACCAAGAAGTGGCTCGACTAAAACAATGGTTAGACCGTTGCCGGCAGATTTTGGAGAATTATCCTCCCATAATAGAAGATGTCAATGTGATAGAAGCACTTCGTCGCCAATACGTTTATGAATGGGAGAATGTTGATGAAGTCAATGAGTTTACTGCTAATGCCTTGCTGACTTTTATCGGAGATTTCGCGAATGACCTTGATTTTTTCAAGGAAAATATGGGCTACCTGCATTGCGTAAAAACTCCGGACGATAGATTCTATGCGCTTCAGAATAACGACTTAACCAATTTTAAACTGCCTTACATTATTGTGGATGAACCCCCAAAATCAATCGAGGTTTTGAAAGATTTTGTGGCTCTAAGAGACCAATACAACTGGGATGAGAAAATCTGTGAGCATTTGTTGCCTGATTTTAATTTGACAAATAAATGGACAACAGACAGTACATATGATGATATTAGTTTGCTAAATTGTCCATTGGAAGAGGCTTTGGATATAATAAATAGAATGAGGGCAGAACTCCATAAAGAGGAGTCTTACCTGCCTGTATCTGATGGAGATACCCCTTCTGCTCAAACGCCAAAGAAAGTTCTTCCTCAACAAAAGGAAGTTCTCCTAAAAGAACTTCAAAATTTGGAGGAAAAAGTTCGAAAAAATGGAGGGTATAAAATTACAATAATGGTGCCTTCATGTGACAAGAAACCCGAGGAAATGACTCCTGAAGAGTTAACGGAGTTTTATACGGATCCAGATGATTTAATGGATGCTTATTTGTACACATATCACCACTTTGCATTAGGAATTAAACATAATAGTGGTATTTCATGGTTTGTTTTACTTACTTTCCGTGCCTGTCGTGAAGGCACAAAAGCGTCTTTTAACATCCGTTTTTATACCATCCACCTCAGCAAACTTGTTTCTCATCCATTAGCCTACTTGTATGCACAACATGTTGATGAAAGATTGTTTTTTGGACGCGGAATGTTTTCAAATCGGTTTATAGATAAGAAAATAGCTTTGGTCGGCGTTGGAGCGATAGGTTCCATGGTCGCTGAATCTCTCGCGAGAAGTGGAGTGACTGTCATAGGCCTTTGGGATAACGATACCATCGAGCCGGGGAATATCTGCAGAAGTACTTACACTTTATCAGACTTGGGAAGCAGGAAAGTTCATGCCTTAAAAAAGAAGATTCTCTCAATCAATCCGTTTATTAAAACAAAGGAGATAATAGCTGAAGGCTCTTTTTACGACAATATTAACTACGAAAACCAAGAGGAAAGCCTGAAGAAGATTCAAGAATATGATATGATTATCGATTGCACCGGAAGCAATGAGATGTTACATTTCTTGAGTTACGCTGTGCCCGACAAGGAGATTATCAGTTTGTGCATCACCAACCGCGCCAAAGAGTTGTTGTGTGTCACCAACAAACAATTCAATCTGTTTGAACTTCGCAAGGCATATTTGTCACGAATAGAACAAGACACCAAGAACTTCTATCTGGAAGGAAGCGGATGCTACTCACCAACATTCCTTGCCACCAACAGTGACATCGCTTCGCTTGTGAACCTTGTCCTCCGCGAGATGAATGCGGCTATCGGAAACAATGACAAGATGGGGTCGATGGTGTTATCACACGGCCGCAGAGGCATCCTGATTGATCGCATTGAAAGTTTCAAACTTGAAGGGTACGACATCAAGATGGCAATCCCGAATGAAACACTATTGGATGCAGAAGAAATGAGCGATGTTCCCGATGGGGCAATCGGTTATTTTCTGGGCTGCTATAGCAAAGATGGGCTTCAAATTTTGGTCACCCATGCAGTTGAAGCACCGAATGCGGAAAAATTGCTGAACGATGCCTATGGTACATCAAAAGGCATTATTGACTATATCGGCGATTTTGTGTATTCTGGCGAACAGGCCGGATCGTATAGCAACGAAGCACTTGAACTCCTTGCCTCCAAAGCCGAAGACGAGACAATCAACACAAACAATCCACTATTGGCAACAAGAAATCCCGACGGGTCGGTATCTTTCTTCCTTTACATCAACAACGGATTGGTACCTTTTGTCAAAGAGGATTAACGTCTACGTTTTCTTCCACAGTTTCTGCGAGTGCCACTCCCATGGCATTCGCAGTATTTCTTCCCACTGCCGCAAGGACATGGGGCATCATCTGCTATTGATATAGGATGTTCCGGCGATTCCGGTAGGTTATCTCCAATATCAGACTTATCAGTTTTTTCCTCTTCAGTACCTTCTGAAAATGGAATAACAGCATTCATTAGACGGCTAATGATAATCGAGTTAATCTCTGACATCATCTTGTCGTATCGGTCTTTCAAGAGATTCACCTCATGTTTATCAAGATTCCCCATCATATATTCCACAAAACGCTTCCATAATTTATCATAAACCTGCAAAGTGATTTGCCGCTTAAATTCATGGCAGAAGTAGTTAAATCCTTTGTTACTCACCATCTTCTGAGCATTCAAGCCGATAGCAAACGGATGCCGTGAATCAGAAAAAGACACCCACAAAAATCCAAGATTGATATTATTCCTCAGACTGCGATTCACCAGTTCTCTTGTTCTCAAATATAACTCTTTCAAATGCTTCTCTACGCTTATTTTTGACACCTCAAACCGGCATATTAAACTATCTATCAAATCTTCTGAAGCAGATGCTTCATGCAGTAACTTGTTACGTTGCGTATAGAATGTCAAACGATGCGGGGCAATTATATCATCTTTCCGCGCAACTTCTTTCCGGCTCTCCCGTGATAACCTTTCTCTTTTGGCTTGAGCTTTCTCAAAATAAGGCAAGGCTAAATTCATTAAGTCTTCATCAGAGGTTTTCTCGGCAATATCCTGAAGTCTTTTAGAATCTTCATCACCAAGGTAACGTAGGATAGAATCTTCAAGACTGGTGAAAAAGACCGAAGTTCCCGGATTTCCCTGGCGGCCGGTTCGACCTTTTAACTGGCAGTCCACACGTACAGAATCAAACAGATCAGCTCCAATCACCATTAATCCACCTTTGGCAATGGCATCATCTGAGGGTTTTATATCGGTACCTCGACCGGCAACGCTGGTCGAGACAGTGATGGTGCTGCCTATGCCGGCTTTTGCCACCAAAAAGGCCTCTTCTCGCGTTGTACGTGCATCCAATTTGTTGAAACTGATTTTCAGGTCTTCAAGTTGGCTTCCGATATTATCCGCTCGTTTTATATTCAGACAACCAACAAGGGATGGTCGGCCAACTTCAAGATTGGCAAGAATTTGATTAATGATGGCATTATCCTTCTGTTCCGTGGTGCGAAATATTCTCAAGGGCTCATCAACGCGAATCATTGGACGATGAGTCGGTATTTGGACACACTTTATCGCATAGATTTCGGCCAGTTCATCTTCAACCGACATAATTGTGCCCGACATCCCACAGACTTTATCATAAAGTTTGAAATAGTTCTTGAGAGATATCACTGCCATTCCGGTTGAATCATCTCGAACCTTGACTCCTTCCTTGACTTCTACAGCAGTATGCAACCCATACGACCATCGATGTGAAGGTTTTATTCTCCCCGTATGCGAATCAATGATTAAAATTTTATCTCCACTAACAATGTAATCCACATCACGCTCATAAACAGTTAAGGCTCGCAAAAGTTGTTTCAGAACGCTTTGAAGATTAATCTTCATACCAAGACTGTCCTTCTCGGCTTCATCAAGCGTATCAAATTCTTCGACTTGGTAGGTTTTACGAATTGAGAACAAATCAGGAATTCCCAGTTTATCCGATAACCATTGCTCCCCTTGTGCAGTAAAAGTCGCGGAATGATTCAGTTTGTCCGTACTATATAATGATTCATGATTATCAGTGTCAAGTAGTTCTTGTATGATTGGCAAATTCTTTTTGTAAATTTCTTCCTCATTGTATGACATTCCACCACTTACTATATGCGGAGTATCTGCTTCATCGATCAGAATCGAATCAAGTTCATCAATAATGGCATAATGATGGTTCTGTTGAACACATTTGTCCGGACTGATTGCAAGGTGGTCAAACAAGTAGTCAAATGTAAATGAGGAATTTGTGCCAAAGGTAATATCCGCCGCGTAAGCTTTCTTGCGTGTAGAGTCATGGCGCGGATAAAGTTCAATGCAATCAGTTTGCAAACCAAAGAAATTGTATATCGGACGCGTCATTTGGAAATCTCTTTTTGACAAATAATCATTGACTGTCATCAGGTGAACGCCTTCGTGCGTCAGAGCATTTAACAGAACAGGCAGTGTTGCGACCAAGGTCTTGCCCTCGCCAGTAGCCATTTCAATAGCGTAACCGTAATGGAGCATTATACCCCCCAGTAATTGCTCATCATAGTGAATCATACCCCATTGAAAAGGTACTCCACCGGCATCCCAACGGTTTTTATAAATTGCTTTATCGCCGGCAATAGTAATGAAGTCTACCTCTTCTGCTAACAAGACATCAAATTCATTAGCACTTACGACAACATTTCCCTCAGTAAAGCGTCTTGCAACTTCTTTCACTATAGCATAGACTATAGTTAACTTATCATTTAATGCCTCTGATTTATTACTGCTTTGATTGATATATCTTTCAATATCAGATAGGTTATTTCTCAACTCATCATTAGATAATTCGCTAAGAGTGGAATATGTCTGATTGATATCACGAACAAGTTGATCCCATTGTTTACTCATATTTCACAAATTTTACGTCCGAAGAAGTTATCCGCAAGGTTTTTCCTGTAACAGGGCAAGAAACGTCCACACGTAAATGCCCGTCAACATCAAGATGCATCGTAAAATGAATCGGAAGATCTTCCTGCTTTGCTCCTTGCGCTATTTGAAATATATCAACTCCTTTTATTAATTTCCATTCATTTTGATTATTTGGAGAGCCAAATACAAAATCGCATGGGCATTCATTTTCATTTTCACTATCGAAAAAAAGTTTAATATTCTCTGAGGATGTTGGTAGTTTAATGTGGTTGCCAATGAACACTTCAAACTTTTGTCTGTTGTTTTCATCTAAAGCGATGATACCAAAACAAAAACTTGAATAAGGTGTTCGTTTCGTCTCTATAATATGAACTTTTGTCTCTGTCTTTATCACATTTTGAAATGGAAGATTTCTTACTCTGCATATTGTCCCTATCTCATAATTGAGTTCATGGAAATTAATATTTTCACGCTCCTCTATTTCTTCCCATGATAGTCTGGGACTTTCGGTAGCCGGTTTGATTTTCTCAATCAAACGCATAAACTCATCTCTGAATAAACTGACCATAGATGCGTCATTGGTAATAACAATGTTCTCTATATTTCTTGTTTCAGCATAGTAAGTCCAGTTGTAAGAACCTGTAATCACGGTTTTTCCATCAATCACACAGAATTTATGATGCATAAATCCAATATGAGTTCTTGCAATTCTCAAATTCCC